>JAEYVE010000239.1 GCA_023432025.1 Pseudomonadota bacterium | reverse complement strand
CGGGTCGGCTTTCCGGTCATGATCAAGGCGCGTGGCGGCGGCGGTGGCCGCGGCATGCGCATGGTGCGCGAAGAAGAGGGCGTGCGTCGGGCGTTCGAGTCGGCCACGGCCGAGGCGTCTTCGGCGTTCAAGAACCCAGAGCTCTACCTGGAGCGCTTCGTGGAGCGGCCGCGTCACGTCGAGTTCCAAGCGCTCGCGGACAAACACGGCCAGGTGTGGACGCTGGGCGAGCGCGAGTGCTCGCTGCAGCGACGAAACCAGAAGCTCGTCGAAGAGTCTCCCAGCCCGGCCATGACGGACGAGCTGCGCGCCAAGATGGGCGAGGTCATCCGCAAAGCGATCCGTGAAACGGGCTACGTCGGTCTCGGTACCCTCGAGTTCTTGATGGACGAGGACGGCTCGCTCTACTTCATGGAAATGAACACGCGCGTGCAGGTCGAGCACCCCGTGACGGAAATGGTCACGGGCGTCGATCTCGTGGTGGAGCAAATCCGCGCCGCCGCCGGCGAAAAGCTGGACCTGCCCGACACCCGCGGCTGGAAGTTCCGCGGCCACGCCATCGAGTGTCGTGTTCAGGCCGAGGACCCGGAAACGTTCACGCCGTGGCCCGGTCTCATCACCGAGTACCACCCGCCGGGTGGGGCTGGCGTGCGCGTGGATTCGGGTGTGTTCGGTGGCTGGAAGGTGCCGAGCGCGTACGACTCGCTCTTGGCCAAGGTCATCGTTCACGCGCCGACGCGCGAGCAGGCGCTGGCCCGCATGCAGGGTGCGCTCGACGAGTACATCATCGGCGGCATCCGCACGAACATCCCGCTCCAAAAAATCCTGCTTGCCGACTGGGAAGTGAAGGCAGGAAAAATGACGACGCGCACGGTGGAGCGCATCCTTGCCGAGCGGAAGGCCGCGCGCGAGAACTCGGCCGAGTAAGTACTGCGGAGAGAGAGCTCGCCGGATGAGCGCTCCTCGGAGGGCGCTACTCTGGCGAGTTCTTTTTTTCCGAGCTCGCGAGCTCCGGTGCTCGCCACAGCCGCGCGAGTTGGACTGCGCTTGGGCTCTGGCTCCGGGCGGCCCAAGCGGAGTCTGGTACGCTCTTCGGGCATGACCCCCACGGAGCTCGCAGAGCACGTCGTTGCCGGCGACGTGCGCGCCGCCGCACGCGCCTGTCGCTGGGCGGACGATGGGGCGCCGGAGGGGCGGGAGCTGCTTCGAAAGCTGCACCCGCACGCTAGTGAGGCCTGGTTGCTCGGCGTCACGGGGAGCCCGGGGGCAGGCAAGAGCACGCTCACCGATCGTTTGGTCGCGCGCTTTCGCGCTCGCGGAGACCGCGTCGGTGTCGTGGCCGTCGACCCGACGAGCCCGTTCTCCGGTGGCGCCATCTTGGGCGACCGCATCCGCATGCAGCGGCACTTCGAGGATCCGGACGTCTTCATTCGCTCGGTGGCCACGCGCGGCGCGCTCGGTGGATTGAGCCGTACGGCGGGCGAGGTCGCCCTGGTGCTGGCTGCTTGGGGAGCGCGCGTCGTGATTCTGGAGACGGTGGGAGTCGGTCAGGACGAGCTCGAGGTGTCGCAGCTGGCGGACACCACCCTGGTGGTGACCGTGCCTGGCCTCGGAGACGACGTGCAAGCGCTGAAGGCGGGCATTTTGGAGTCCGCGGACGTCTTCGCCGTGAACAAATCGGACCGAGAGGGCGCAGAGGCCACGGTTCGGGATCTCGAGTCGATGTTGGCGTTGGGGGACGCGGTCCAAATGGACGCGGCGCATGCGTCGTTCTCCGGAGGCCACGGCGCGCCGCGTGGAAGAGAAGTGCCGCCGAGCGACTCGGGTAGGTGGAGGCCTCTCATCGTTCGCACCGTCGCGTCCGCGGATCGGGGCATCGACGAGCTGTTTGGTGCGCTCGAAGCTCATCGGCGCCACCTCGCCACCCAGGGAGCCGAGCCAAAGGTCGAGCGCGCTCGGACCCGTCTGGGCGCGCTGCTCCGCGAGGATCTCGGCGCAATGGCCCTGCGAGAGCTCGACGCCGCACTCGCGGCGTCGGCTCTTCGCGTCGCTCGAGGCGAGAGCGATCCGTACTCGGAGTGTGAGTCGTTGGTGAGACAGTTTCGCGGCCAGCACCCTGTCTGAATTTCCTCGGCACCGCCCGGGGCCCGTGCGTGGACGAGGGCCGGGCGCGAGCCTGGAGCACGGCTACTGGTTCACTTGAGTGTCCGAGGGGCGGGGACAATCCGCGAAGCTCACGTTTGCCGGATCGGCGTCCACGACGGCCCACCACGTCGCCATCGTGGCCAAGGTAAAGTCCAACGGCTTCAAGGTGCCGCGATCGAAGTTTTCGTTGTGGTGAAGCACGAGGGTAATGGGGACGCAGCCGCGCGGTAAGCGGTTGGTCTCCAAGGTGAACTGGATTTCCCGGACTTGGTCGAACGTACCGGGGCGGAACGGTTCCAGCTTGATCCGCGTTTCTCCTTCCAGACCGAAGTTGGCCCAGACGCTCGCGAGGAGCTCGTCCCCGAGGTCCTCCGACTGCACGGGTACGGTGAACGGAACCCCGGGAGTGTTCCGCTGAAGCACGAGCGGCTGCCCGAGGGCGGGCACGGCGCGGTCGAGGAACATGATGGGCGCCGTACGCTCGGGTTCCTCGAAGTCCGGCGGGGGATCCACGAGGCAGCCCGAGCACAAAACCATCACGACGAGGCTCAAGACGAACGAGCGAAAAGGTGCACGAGCGGGAGCGCGTGACGCCCTCGAGAGCGCGCCGAGCAGCGACGGCTGCAGGCTCTCGGACAGAAATGAGCGTCGCTCACGGACCACGCCGGCAGCCTAGAGCGACCCATGGTTTGCCCGCAAATCGTTTTCTTGGCGAAGGAATTGCGCGACCAAACTCGAGGAGCGGCGGCCATCGGGCGCGCGAGGCCTCGCGCCCCGCTCGACTCAGCTACGAACGCGGGGCGGCTTGCGCCCGACGTTTTCTGCTCGAAATGCCGACGGACAAGTTTGGTTCACCGGGCACGCCGCGCAAGCCGGGCGCTGCGCGCTGCAGATGCGGCGGCCATGGAAGATGAGGGTGTGTGAAACGCGATCCCAATCTTGTCGCGGCACCAGCTTCATCAGAGCCGCCTCGATTTTTTCGGGGGTCGTCTCCGTCGTCCAGCCAAGGCGCTGCGCGATGCGTTGTACGTGTGTGTCCACCACGACGCCTTCCGGAGCCCCGAACGCGACGCCGAGCACCACGTTGGCCGTCTTGCGCCCGACGCCGGGCAGCGCCACCAGCTCACTCAAGCTCTTCGGCACTTGTCCGCCGTGACGCTCCACGAGCCCGCGCGCCAGACCGACGAGGTTCTTCGCCTTCTGGCGGAACATGCCGAGGCGATTGATGGACGCTTCGACGTCGCTCACGTTGGCGCTCGCCAACGCGGCGGCGTCCGGCCAGCGCTCGAAGAGCGCTGGCGTCACGCGATTGACGGCCACGTCCGTGCTCTGGGCGGACAAGACGGTCGCCACGATGAGCTCGAAAGCGTTCTTGTGATCGAGCTCGCAATGAGCGTCCGGGTGGGCAGCCTTGAGGCGCGCGAAAGTTTCCGTGAACGTCGTCAGCCCGCTCTGCGCGCGCGCTTCAGGGGGCTCGTTGCTGCGCGGGTCCACCTTCGCGCGCGTGACGCGGGGGCCCTTCGTGCCGCGGGTTGGGGGCGATACGAGAGGTGCTTTCGTCGATGCCGCACGTGTTCTGGCCGGAGCTCGCGGTGTCTCTTTGGAACCGACCTGGCTCGGCGCCGTTTTGCTTTTCGAAGAGGCGGAAGCCGTCGCGGCGACGCGCGGTGCTCCCGCACTGGAGCCGAGCTTCCGGTTTGCCGCCGGCTTGGGTTCGCTTGCCTCGGCGCCGCGCAGAGCCTTTGTCCTGCTGCGCGTCGGGGCGGCGCTCTTTTCGCTCGCCGGGCGCGCGGCCGCGCTCGGTCGAGCCTTGTTGCGCGGTGTCGCGACGCGGCGTGCCACGCTCACTCCTCGTTCGACGATTCGCCGTCGCCGTCCGTACTGGCGTCGATCTCGCCGTCCGTACTGGCGTCGATCTCGCCGTTCTCGCTCGAGCCCAGCTCGGAGCCCTCTGGCGCTTCCTCGTCCTCTTCGCGTTCCGCGACGGTTTCGATGGCCACGACACGCTCGTCCTCGGCCACGGACATGACGCGCACGCCCTGGGCGTTGCGGCCGGTCTCGCGGATTTCCCCGACGCGCGTTCGAATCGTCTGACCCCGATCGGTGATGAGCACCAAATCGTCCTCTTCCTTGACGAGCGCGATACCGACGACCGGCCCGTTTCGCTCCGAGGCGTCGATGAGAATGATGCCCTTTCCACCGCGGTTCTGGCTGCGGAACTCTTCGAGCGGAGTGCGCTTTCCATAGCCGCGCTCACAGACGGCGAGCACCTGCGGCCGCTCCGGATCGGTGACCGCGAGGCCCACGACGGCGTCTCCTTCTTCGAGCTCGATGCCCTTCACGCCCGCGGTGTTGCGCCCCATGGGACGCACCTGCTCCTCGTCGAAGCGGATGCTCTTGCCGAAGCGCGTGCCGATGACGAGCTCGCGCTTTCCGTCCGTCACCGCGGCGGTGAGCAGCTGGTCGTCGTCGGCGATCCTCACGCCGATGATCCCCTTCTCGCGGAAGTTCTTGTAGTCCAGGACCGGCGTCTTTTTGATTTGCCCGCCGCGCGTCAGGGTAATCACGAAGCGATCGTCCTCGATGGCGTCCACCGGGGTGATGGCCGCGACGCGCTCCCCGTCCTCGAGACCGATGAAATTGACGATGGCGCGCCCCTTGGCGTTGCGCGCGGCTTGCGGCACCTCGAACACCTTCTTCACGTAGACCTTGCCGCGGTCGCTGAAGAAAAAGACGTACGAGTGCGTGGACGAAATGAAGAGCTGGCTGACCCAGTCGTCATTTTGGGCCGCCATGCCCTTCTTGCCTTTGCCGCCGCGCTTTTGCGCTTCGTACGTGGAGGCGGGCGTGCGCTTGATGTAGCCCGAATGGGAGATCGTGACGACCATGTCCTCTTCCTGGATCAGGTCCTCGATCTGAATTTCGGCCTCGTTTTCCTCGATGGCGGTGCGCCTCGGGTCGGCGTGTTTCTCGCGCACCTCCACGAGCTCCTGCACGATGATGTCCATCAACAGGCTCTCGTCGGCCAAGATCGCTCGCAGGCGTGCGATTTCCGTGCAGAGCTCGCCGTACTCGCCGGCGAGCTTCTCTTGCTCGAGCCCGGTGAGGCGAGAGAGGCGCATTTCCAGGATGGCCTTCGCCTGACGCTCGCTCAGGTGGTACTCGCCCCGCGCCTTGGCGGCCGAGATTTCCTCCTCCGGACGTCCGGCGCGGCGCACGAACGCCTCCAGCCCACGCAGCGGTAGCGCCATGAGGCGCTCCTTGGCGATGTCCGGATCGGCTGAATCTCGGATCGTCTTGATGACGAGGTCCACCTCGGTCACGGCCATGCCGAGGCCTTCGACGATTTCGCGCTGTCCTTCGGCGCGGCTCAGCTCGTAGCGCGAGCGGCGGCTCACCACGTCCCGTCGGTGCTCGACGAAGATGGCCAGCGTTTCCTTGAGGTCCAGAATTTCGGGGCGGCCGTTGACGATGGACAGGTTGATGATGCCGAACGAGCTCTGCAGATCCGTCAGGCGGAACAGGTGATTGAGCACCACCTGCGGGAAAATGTCCTTCTTCAGCTCGACCACGAGACGCATGCCGTCTCGGTCGCTCTCGTCGCGGACTTCCTTGATGCCCTCGATTCGCTTGTCGCGGATGAGCTCGCCGATTTTCGCGGCGAGGCGGGCCTTGTTCACCTGATACGGGATTTCGGTGAAGACGAGCTGCTCGCGCTCCGTGTTCGAGACCTTTTCCACCTCGTGCTTGGCGCGCATCACGACCGAGCCACGCCCGGTGGTGTACGCCTGATGGATCCCGGCGCGTCCGTAGATGATGGCGCCGGTCGGGAAGTCCGGACCCAACACGTGCTGCATCAAGTCTTCGATGCTCGCCGCGGGATTTTTGATGAGGTGGATCGTCGCGTCGATCACCTCAGCCAAGTTGTGAGGCGGAATGTTGGTCGCCATGCCGACCGCGATGCCGCCCGAGCCGTTGACGAGCAGATTGGGAAAGCGCGAGGGTAAGACGACCGGCTCTTGGCGCGACTCGTCGAAATTCGGCGAAAAATCGACGGTTTCCTTCTCGATGTCGGCGAGGAGGTCCATCGACAAGCGCGCTAAGCGACACTCGGTGTAACGGTAGGCGGCCGCGGGATCTCCATCGACGGAGCCGAAGTTGCCTTGGCCGTCGACCAAGAGGTGGCGCATGGAAAAATCCTGCGCCATGCGCACGAGAGCGTCGTAGACGCTGGCGTCTCCGTGCGGGTGGTAGTTGCCGAGTACTTCACCGACGACCTTGGCGCACTTCGTGAACGAGGTGCTCGGCGTCAGGTTGAGATCGCGCATCGCGTACAGGATGCGTCGGTGCACCGGCTTCAAGCCGTCGCGCGCGTCCGGAATTGCCCGCCCGATGATCACGCTCATCGCGTAATCGAGGTACGAGGTGCGCATCTCCTCTTGGATGCTCACCGGATGAAGACCCGAGCGCGGCTCAGGAGCGGCGGGCTGGTTCGGGTCGGGCGTTACGGGCGGGGGAGTCTCGTCAGCCATGGTGTCCGGGGAGCATTGATCCGGGGTGCGCGCGCGACGTCACAGGAGCGCGCCACTCTCTCGGCAAACGCGGCAATTTCAAAGCTTTCCGCCTTCTCTCGCTAGCGGAGACCGAAACCAATGACAACCCGTACGAGCGGCCAGCGCAGGCTCGCGCAACGCGGAATTTTCGTGAGTCGTTGCAGCTACTTGGCGTGCAGGTCTTTGGCGCGCGCGGCAGAGCTCGAGAGGGAGCCGTGAGCCGTGCAAGAGCGCAGCTCACGCGCGGCGGACGAGGAGTTGAACGATGACCAAGGACAAGAGCACGAGCGCCCAGAAAACCCACGTCGAGCGGGCCGCGACGCTTGCCTTTTCCTGACTTTTTTCCAGGAGACGCAGGCGCGCGTCGAGCTGATCGAGCCGGTGCTCGATGGACGCAAACCTACCGTCGAAGGCGCGTAGGCTGGACGTGGGGCGCTCGATTTCTGGCAACGAGCGTTCGGTGTGCCCGCTGGTCGTGGAGGCGCTCGAGGGCGCGCTTCGCGACGGGTGCGTGCGGTCGAGCCCCACCAAGGCCGGGCGCTCCATGGACACCGGCGTGGTCACGCCCGGGTCGAACAGGTGAGAAGGTGAACGAAACCGCACGCCGTCGGGCGGGACGTCGTCCGTGCCCTCCAGCGCGCGGCGCGCGACGTCGAGGTCCGTCGGGCCCTCGGATTGGAACGCGACATCCGGCGTCAGAGTCGAGGGCCCAGGGTCCCGGTCGGTGTGTGGGGACGAGTCGGGCGCGGTGTCGCGTGCGTCGGACATCGTTCGTGAGAGACGGCTCGTCAGGAGGACGTCAGAAGAAGTTGCCGATCGTGAACTCGAAGACGTTCGTCTCTTCGTAGGGCAGCGGGTTGAAGGGGAAGCCCCACTCGAAGCGTAGCGGGCCCAGCGGAGAGAACCAGCGCACGCCGAAACCCCAGGAAGTACGCACGTCGAGGAGCGAGCCGGCGTCGAAGCAGGGGCTCACCACGTCGAAGCGAGACGCTCCACCGGCGGCGCGGCAGTAGTTGCCCTCCAGGTTCCAGGCGTTGCCCAGGTCGGTGAAGAACACACCCTTCAGACCGACCTCCTCGAACAGCGGGAACTCGAGCTCGAGGTTCTGGTAGTACATCAAGTTACCACCGATGTTGGCGCCGTTCGTGATGGGCGCACTGTTCGGATCGGTGGAGTTGGTGAGCGGCATGCGCGGACCAATCGTCCGGAAGCGATAGCCGCGTACGTCCAGAATGCCACCCAGGAAGAAGCGCGCGAAGATCGGGACGCCCTCTTGGCTCGGGCTCGTCACGAGCCCCGCCTCGGTGTTCAGCTTGAGGACCAGCTGCTTGTACACGGGCAGGTAGAAGCGACCCGTGTAGCGGTTGCGGACGAACTCGTTGGTGGAGCCCAAGAACGAGGTTGCCCATTCGCTGGACAGGAACAGGTACAGACCGGACGTGGGGAAGAGCCGATTGTCTCGGGTGTCGTACGTGATGCTGGGGCGCAAGCTCGACGTGAAGCCGTCGTTGAAGAGGTTGGCCAGCGGGAGGCGCGAGAAGAGGCTGGTGCGGCTCGAGGTGCCGCCCAAGAACGTGGACGTCGTGCCCGTGGACACGTCGTCCATGGTCGCGCTGTACGTGAGCGCTACGCCGACCTCGGGCTCGACGAGTGGATAGCCGAAGGTGAGCGCACCGCCTTGGCTGCGCTGCGAGAAGTCCGTGTAAACGCGCTGCTGATCGAAGAGATCGATGCTGGCGCTGAAGCGACTCTCCAAGAAGTACGGCTCGACGAAGCGCAAATTCACCAGCTGTCGAATGGTCGAGAACTGCCCATTGAGCGACAGGCTCTGGCCGTTGCCCAGGAGGTTCGCTTGCTGGATTTGCGCCGTGGCGATGAAGTTTTCGATGCTCGAGAAGCCGGCGCCCACCTGAAACGTCCCCGTCGGCCGCTCGGTGACGTCGACGTAGACGATGATTTTGTCGGGTGACGAGCCTCTCTCGGTGGAGAAATCCACGCGCTCGAAGTAGCCGAGGGCCGTGACGCGACGACGTGAGCGGTCGAACGCGGTTTGGCTGTAGAGCTTGCCCTCTTCGATCTCGAGCTCGCGCCGAATCACGCGGTCCCGCGTCTTGGTGTTGCCGCGCACCTCGATGCGCTCGAAGCGCACCAACGGGCCGCGCACGACGGGGACGATGACGTCGACTTCCCGCGTGTTCGGGTTGACCTGCGTCTCGGGATCCGCGGCCACGTTGGCGTAGCCGGCGTCCTTGTAGAGCCTGCGGATGGCGTCGAGGTCCTCGAGGAGCTCCGCGCGGTTGAAGTAGTCCCCGGACTCCGCGCGCACGAGCATGCGCAGCGCGCGGCGCCCGCCGATGGGCTCGACCTCCTTGCCGTCCGGGCCGCGCTCGTACACGCGCAGCTGGCGGATTTTGAAGCGAGGCCCTTCGTCGATCGTGATGGACACCTCGATGCCCGTTCGATCGGGCGTCAGCATCACGCGAGGCGTGTTGACCGACACCTGCAGGAAGCCGCGATCGTAGTAGAGCGCGCTCACCATCGCGATGTCCCGCTCGAACGCGTCTTGCCGGAACGGGCCGCCAGAGCCGAAGCCGAGCAGGCCGGGGTTCCCGGTGAACATGATGGCCCGCAGCTCTTCGGTTGACACGTTCTCGTTTCCGATGAACGTGATGCGCTTCACGCTGACTTGGTCGTGCTCCTTGATGCGGAACTTGACCGTGACCTCGTTGTTCTTTTCGCTGGCGACCGACGCTTCGGCTTCCGCCAAGAAGTAGCCCTGCTCCGCGTACATGTCGCGGATCTTCTGGACGGCGCGGTTCAAGGCGGGGCGGCTCAGAATCGTGTTCGCCTTGACCTCGATGGCTTCCGCCAGGTCTTCGCCGTCGATTTCGTCGTTGCCCTCGAACTCGACGGCCTTGATGGACGGCCGCTCGCGGACGAGAAAGCGTAAGACGACGCCGTCGCCCTGCGTCTTCAGATCGACCTCGATCTCGTCGAAAAAGCCCGAGCGCCACAGCTCACGCACGTCGCGAGTCAGCTCCGCGGGGTCGAACAGACCGCCGACTTTGAGCTTCAGGTAGGCGATGACGTCGGACTCGGCGATGCGACGATTGCCGCTCACCGAGATCGAACGAATGGGCAGGCCACGAGCTTCGTCTGCTGCGCCGGGCGGCAGCTGGGGCAGGGGTACTTGGTCGGGATCCGTCTCCAGCGCGACGCCGGTCGGGCTTCGCTCGGTTGCGGGGCGTGGGGCGCCCCCCGGAGAGCCCTGCTGCGGAGAGCCCTGCTGCGGAGAGCCCTGCTGCGGAGACGCCGGCGCTTCTGCCGGTTGCGTGGGCGCGGGCGCGCCCTCTGCGCCGGGCCGCTCGGGAGCCGGCGCGCCGTCCGTGGGAGCAGATTCGCTCGCGGGCACGGGAGAGGGCTGCGACGTCGTTTGAGCGACGGCGGGGCCGGCGGCGAGGCACACGACAAGCCCGAGACCGACCGCGCGCTGGAAGCGCCCGCCCTGGGTGAGCTTGAGACGAACGGGGCGGGGGGAGTGCATCGGAGGAGGGGGGCGAGGGCCCCGGGGCGCGCGGGCCGGCGCCCGGGTTAGCCCAGAGTGGGCCATGTCTCAAGCGTGAGCGGCCGAAAGATCAGCGAAATTCAAGGAAACCGGGAATCACACGTCCAAGTCTTGGGCCTGATCCGCGCGCTCCATGATGAAGTTGAAACGAGCCGACGCGTCCTTGCCCATCAGGTCGCTGACGATGCGATCGGTTTCGAGGCCGTCCGCGATTTCCACCCGCAAGAGGCGGCGGGTCTTGGGGTTCAGGGTCGTCTCCCAGAGGACCTTCGGCATCATTTCTCCGAGCCCCTTGAAGCGGGTGATCTCGGTCTTCTTGTTGCCGACCTTTCGAAGAATGCGTTCTCGGTCCGCGTCGTCGGCGGCCCAGTGCGTGTCCGAGCCCACGTCGATGCGATAGAGGGGGGGCACCGCGACGAAGATCTTGCCCAGCTTCACCAGCTCCGTCAGGTGCCGGTAGAAGAACGTGAGGAGCAGGGTCGTGATGTGATGGCCGTCGGAGTCGGCGTCGGCCAGCAGCACGACGCGTTCGTAGCGGAGCTTGGTGGCGTCGAAGGTTTTACCGATGCCGCAGCCCAGCGCGGTGACGAGATCCGAGAGCTCCTTGTTTTCGAGCACCTTGGCCATGGCCAGGCTCTCGGTGTTCAGCACCTTGCCGCGCAGGGGCAAAACCGCCTGATGATTGCGGTCTCGGCCCTGCTTGGCGGAGCCGCCGGCCGAGTCACCCTCGACGATGAAGAGCTCGGTGTTCTTGCGATCGTGCAACGTGCAGTCGCTCAGCTTGCCCGGCAGCGTGAGGCGCCCGCTCGTGGCGGTCTTGCGCGAGACGGCGGCCGAGGCAGCGCGGGAGGCCTCCCGCGCGCGTGCGGACAGCACGATGCGCATCACGATTTGTTCGGCGGCCGTGCGGTTCGAGTGGAGCCACTGCTCGAGCGCCGGACGAATGGCGCCGTCGACCGCTCCCTGGACCTCGGGGTTGTTCAAGCGGTCCTTGGTTTGACCCTGAAACTGGGGCTCCGTCACGAACACGCTCAGGACACCGACGACACCTTCACGGATGTCTTCCGCGGTGATCGTGACGCCGCGCGGCGTGAGCTGATGCGTTTCGACGTAATTGCGGATGGCCTTGGCCACGCCCGCTCGGAAGCCATTTTCGTGTGTGCCGCCCGAGCCGGTCGGGATGCCGTTCACGTAGCTCTTCAGGTACTCGTCGGTGGACTCCGTCCAACGTAGCGCGGCCTGCACCTGCACGTCGCCGTCTTTGAAGGCCAAGAAGGGCGCGTCGTGCGCGGGCTTGGCCTTTCGCTGGTCGATGAGCTTGGTGAGGTAGTCGCCGATGCCGTTGACGTGGTGGTAAGTTTCTTTGGCGCCGGTCTGCTCGTCCTTGAACTCGATGCGCACGCCCTTGTGCAGGTAGCTCGTGACCTCCAGGCGTTCGCGGATGAGCTCCGCGTTGAAGTCCGTCCTCGGAAAAATGGTCGGATCGGGGTGAAAGAAGACGCTCGTGCCGGTGCCCTTGGCGCTGCCGACGACCTTCAGCTTTCCCTTCGGGACGCCGTGCTCGAACTCCAGCGCGTACTCTTGGCCGCCGCGCTTGACGCGGGCGACGAGCTTGGTGGAGAGCGCGTTGACGACGGAGGCACCGACGCCGTGGAGGCCGCCGGAGGTCTTGTAGTTGTTCCCCTCGAACTTTCCGCCAGCGTGAAGCGTGGTGAAGATGATTTCGAGCGCGGTCTTCTTCAGCTTGGGGTGAACGTCGATCGGGATGCCGCGCCCGTTGTCGCTGATCGTGATGGAGCGACCGCCGTCGTGCAGCGTGACCTGGATCTCGCTGGCGTGGCCGTTCATGGCCTCGTCGACCGAGTTGTCGAGGATTTCCCAGATCAGATGGTGCAGGCCCGCGCTGCCGACGCCGCCGATGTACATGCCGGGCCGCTTGCGAACGGGCTCGAGTCCCTCGAGCACGGTGATGTCGCTGGCTGTGTATTTCTCGTTCGTTGCCATGGCGCTGTCGTTCTGGGCGGGGGCGAAGGGGACGCGCTCGAAGCGCGCTCCCGTTCGAGGGCTTCACGGGCTTACTTTTCGGTGAGCGGGGCGAGGGTCGGCGCGGTGACGGGCGCCCGGACGAGCTCGGCGAACTTGCCGCGCTTGAGCAGCTCGGTGCCCTTGCCGCCGCGCGCCTGGATGTCCTTCTTGGTGAAGGTGAGGTGCTGCTCTCCGCCGAGCGACGTCTTCACGTGCACCCCGGTCTTTTCGTCGACGAGCGTCACCGCGCCGAGGAGCTTTTCGCCCTCGTCGAGCTTCATCAAGGTGACGCCCTTGCCGGCGGTCACGAGGTAGCTGACGTCCTCCACCTTGCAGCAGAGCACGCGCTTGCCTTCGCTTACCGCCACGACCGTTTCTTCTCCTTGTACGAGGGAAACGCTCACCACCTGGGCGCCGTCGACGGGCTTTGCGTAGCGACGCCCCGCCTTGGTGCTGGGCTCGGCGAACGTGGACAAGCCGAAGCAAAGCGCGTTGCCGTCACCGGTGGCGGCGAAGCCGAACGTCTCGGGGTAGTACCCCTCCTTTTCGGTGATGTCGCCCGTGACGCGCCGATCGAGCGAGTAGGCGGCCACGATTTTTTCGCCGTCCTTCAGCTTGAACAGCTTTTGAATGGGCTCGCCGTAGCCGGTCGTCGCCACGACGTCGACGAAGCGACACGTGTAGGCGGTGCCGAGGTTCGAGAAGAACACCACCGTCGACCGAGTGGAGCCGGCCACGCACGCGAGCACGGAGTCTCCTTCGCGGAGTCGCGTCGTTGCGGGGTCTTTGATTTCCTTGGCTCGTTTGACCCAGCCGTCCGTCGTGACGAGGACGTGGTTGTCCTCTTCGACGATGAGGTCCTCGGCCGTGAATTCGGGCTCGTCTGCGACCGACTCGATGCTGGTGCGCCGTTTGCCGCCGAGCGCCTTGAGCTGGGCAGACAGCTCGGTGAGCTCGCCGCGGACGATGCCCCAGCGGCCGCCGCCGGACTTTTCGCCCAGGAGGGCTTTGATTTCGGAGGAGCGCTTTCGCTTCTCCTTCAGCTCCTTCTGAATGACGAGGATTTCGAGCTTGGCCAAGCGGTAGAGCTTGAGCTCGAGGATGGCGTCGGTTTGCTCTTCGTCGAGCTTCCAACGCTTCATGATTTTCTGCGCTGCGTCCGCCTTGCCGTCGCTGGTGCGGATGAGCTTCAGGATTTCGTCCAAGGCGTCGAAGATGGTTTCGAAGCCTTCGAGGATGTGGATGCGCTTGGAGAGCGCGCCGAGCTCGTGCTCGAGGCGCTTGGTGACCACCTCCATGCGGAAGTGCAAGAAGTGCCAGAGCATCTGGCGCAAATCGAGGCGCTCGGGCCGTCCCACCTCCGGGTTTTCGGTGGGCACGAGGCACGTCATGTTGACGGCGAAGTTCGTCTGCAGCGGCGTGCTCTTGTAGAGGTACGCCAGCACCTTCTGCTCGTCGGCGTCCTTCTTGAGATCCAGCTCGATGCACACGTCGTCGGTCGAAATGTCGCGCACGTCGACGAGCAAGGGCATTTTCCGGCCCGTGACCACCTCGGCCAGGCGCTCCACCAAGACCGACTTGTTGACGGCGTACGGGATGCTGGTGATGTGGATCTTTTTGACCGACTTGGACTCCGGGCCGTGCGTCCACGTGCCGCGCACCTTCAGCGTGCCTTGGCCCGTCTCGTAAATTTGTTTGATGTCCTCGGGCGACGAAACGATTTGGCCGCCCGTCGGAAAATCCGGGCCTTTGACGGTGCGGCACAGCTCGCGGCTCGAGAGCTCCTTGTCTTCGAGCAGCGCGTCCAAGAGGCGAATCGAGGCCTGGCAGACCTCTTCGGGGTTGTGCGGCGGAATGTTCGTCGCCATGCCGACGGCGATGCCCGTCGCGCCGTTGACGAGCAGGTTCGGCAACTTGGCGGGCAGCACCACCGGCTCGGTGCGCGTGCCGTCGTAGTTGGGGCGGAAGTGAACGGTGTCTTGGTTCAGCTCACCGAGCAGCTCGCCCGCAGCGGGCGCCAAGCGGCACTCCGTGTAGCGCATGGCGGCGGCGGGATCCCCGTCGAGAGAGCCGAAGTTGCCGGAGCCGTCGACCAACGGCAGCCGCATGCTGAAGGTCTGGGCCACGCGCACCAACGCGTCGTAAATCGACGCGTCACCGTGCGGGTGATAGTTGCCCATGACGTCGCCCACGACCTTGGCGCACTTTCTGTGCTTGGCGTCTGCCGTCAGACGCTGCTGCCACATCGTGTACAAAATGCGCCGTTGGACCGGCTTCAGGCCGTCGCGTACGTCCGGCAGCGCGCGGCTGGTGATGACCGAGAGGGCGTAGTTCAGGTACCGGGTGCGGGTGACCTCGTGGAGCGCCGCGGGTTCTCCGCCAGCGTCTTCGAACGGGTCTGGAGGCGGAGTGCGTCCACCTTTGCCGGCCTTCTTGGCTACTTCTTGATCCGTGTCCGTTTTCCGTCGCGTTGCCACGCGTGCTCCCTGAAAGGTCGGTCCGCCGGGTCTCTCTGGCCGCAGGAACCCAAAACCAGCGGCTGGGCCTGTTAGGCCGAGGACGGCTCAAAGGCAATCCGGGACGGAACAGGCGACCAGGTGCGTACCACCGGCCGAGTTCGGCAGAGAGCTTGGTTGGCCGCCTCGGAGCACGGGGTTTGTCGGCTCGCACGAGGCCGGCAAGCGGAGGGAGAACGGCCCCGCGTTCGAGCGAGCGCTCGGTCAGCGGTAGTCGTCCACGACGATGCCGTACCGCTTGAGCCAGCGGTGCACTTGCATGCGTGCCTTGCCGAGCTCCCGGCCCACGGCCGCCACGTTTCCGGCGTGGCGGCTCAAGAGCTCGCGGAGCGCTTCCGCCGTCGGGGCTTCCGCCGTCGGGGCCGAGTCGACCCGGACCGAAGCATAGTCCTCGATGGCTGCCCGCACGCTCGGAGGCAGATGCTCTTCGTCGAGCGTGGAGCCGGTGGCGAGCGCGGCGGCACGTTTGATGGCCGCCTCCAGCTCCCGCACGTTGTAGGGCCAATCGTAGTGAAGGAGCGCCGCCATGAAGGGGAAGCTGACGCGCAAGTCCGGTCGACCATGACGCGCGAGGAACGTGCGCACGAGCAGGTACACGTCCTCTTTTCGTTCGCGTAGCGGAGGGAGCTCGATGGAGAGCTCGTTCAAGCGAGCAAAGAGATCCGGTCGAAAGGTTCCTTCGAGCTGAAGCTTGCGGAGATCGCGGTGTGTTGCCGCCACGACGCGCACGTCGATGGGCTCGGGGCTGGTTGCGCCGAGCGGTTGGACCTCTTTGGACTGGAGCACGCGCAAGAGCTTCGCTTGCGCCACGGCGGGCATGTCACCGATTTCGTCGAGGAGCAGGGTGCCGCCGTCCGCCGTCTTGAAGAGGCCGGCCTTGTCCCGGTCTGCCCCGGAAAATGCGCCCTTCTTGTAGCCGAAGAGCTCGCTTTCGATGAGGTTTCCAGGCAGGGCCGCGCAGTTCACCGCGCAGAACGCGCCGCGCCGCTTGCTCAGCCGGTGCAGGTCTCGAGCGGCGACTTCCTTTCCGGTGCCACTCTCGCCGAGCAAGAGCACGCTCAGCGACGTGGGTGCAGCGCGTTCGATGTCCTCGGCGATGCGGTCCATTTGCAGCCCGCCGATGAGCGCCGTGCTCTGGGTGGCTCGGCGGCGCGCGCCGCCGAGGAGTGCGCCATCGATGCGGTAGTGCGCCAGCTCCCGAGCGTCGTGGTCGACGAGCTTCAGGATGCAATCGCCCACGCGTAGCTCGGCGAGGGGCTCCAGCTCCTCCTCCGTGATCGCGTGGCCGTCCACCAGCGTACCGTTACGGCTTTCGAGATCGACCGCCAGCCAGCGGCCTCGTTCGAAGCGTAGCTCCGCGTGGCGCCTGGAAACGGCAGAAACGGGCAAGCGAATGTCCACGCCCTCGTCCCGACCCAGGATGACGCGCTCCTTCCGGAGCGGGAAGGCGGCGTCGAGCGTTTCGAAGGCCTCGGCATAGAGCAGCACGAGCCCGGCATGCGGGCCGCGACCGTCCCCCGACGGCGCGGCCGTCCGGAACTGTTGCATGGCTCCCGTGCTCGTGTCGGTCATCGAAGAACGGCGAGCCTACAACAAATTCCCGAGCAGGCGAGACGAGGGGGCGGCCCATCGACGGTGGTGCTCCCGTGGGTATGCTCGCTTGCATGCTGAGCGGCGAAGACGCGACCGGGACCGCCTTGCGTGTGGCGGCCATTCAGATGAACAGCCACGATGACGTGGCGCGCAACCTCGCGGAAGCCGAGCATTGGGTCGAACGGGCCGCGCGCGCCGGTGCCGAGCTCGTCGTTTTGCCCGAGGGGTTTTCGTTCCTCGGACCGGAAAAAGAAAAGGCTCACCACGCCGAGCGACTCGACGACGAGCGCGCTCCAATGCAAGGCGCCGTCAAGGAGTGGGCGCGCCGGCACCGCGTCACCATCGTGGCTGGCGGTCTACCGGAGGCTTCTTCGGATCCCGCTCGGCCGTACAACTCGAGCGTGGTTTTCGGTCCGGACGGGCAGCTGCGGGCCGTTTACCGAAAGATCCATCTCTTCGACGTCGACTTGGCGGACGGCACCAGTCTCCGCGAGTCCGACGGCACGACGCCCGGCAACGATCCCATCGTCACGGATGTGGGCGGCTTCGGCGTGGGGCTCACCATTTGTTACGACGTCCGCTTCCCGGAGCTCTACCGCGCCTTGGTGGATCGCGGCGCCAGTGTGCTCACCGTTCCGGCAGCCTTCACGCTACACACCGGGCGAGATCATTGGCACCTCTTGCTGCGCGCGCGCGCGGTGGAGTCGCAGTGTTGGGTCGTGGCCGCCGCGCAGTGGGGCGTGCATTCGCGAGGGGGCGAGCCGTCCAAGCGCGTCAGCTTCGGGCACAGCCTGATCGTCGACCCGTGGGGGACCGTCGTGGCGGACTGCTCCGACGGCCCGGGTTTCGTCCTCGCCGAGGTCACGAGCGCCCGCGTGGAGCGCGTGCGGAGCAGCGTGCCCGCTCTTCGCCACCGCCGGCTCGGTTGAGCGCGTCGCGCTCCATCACAGGTGGCGGCGCGCGATTTCCGTCCAGGTGCCGGAGGGCTCGAGGTCGATGTAGCTCTGCCAGTAGGGGCGGGCGCTTTGACTGTCGCCGAGCTGCTCGTACGCCATCGCGAGGTTGAAGTACGCGTCGGAAAACTTCGGATCTGCGTCGATGGCGCCGTGAAAGAGCGAAATGCTCTCGCGGGGTTGTCCGCGCTCGAGCATGACGTAGCCGAGGTTGTATTGAGCTTCGGGCTGCCGATCGTCGATTTCCAGAGCGCGGCGGTAGTACGCCTCGGCGCTCTCGGTGTCCTGGCGGCGGAAGCGAATGTTGCCCAGGTTCGTGTAGGCGATCGCGAGCCACGGGTCGAGCTCCACGGCGCGCTGGTACAGCTCCTCCGCCTCGTCCATGGTCGAGCGGTCTTCGTCCAGCTCGCTGGCTCGGAGATACAGCTCGTAGGCGGTGCGCGCTCGCTCACGGCCTGCGGTGGGACGGAGCACCCGTACCACGTCGTCGCGCAAGGCTTTGACCTCGAGATCGAGCACCATCTGCCCCGTCAGAGGCTCGAAGGCACCGTCGTCCGTACGGACGACCACCTTCTTGCCGTCCGAGACGATGCGCAGCTCCTGCAGCGGCTTGGTTACCCGTGGCAGGCTGCCGCGGAGCGCCGAGACGGCGCGGGTCACGTCCCTCAGCCGGACGTTCTTGTTCAAGAGCGTTTGGGCTGCGCGTAGCGCGATGAGGTCCGAGAAATTGTACGCACGTCGGCCGTTACGACGACCGCTGGGCGACACGACGCCCGCCTTGTCGAGCGTGCTCAGCCGCGCCGGCGTGATGCCGAGCAAGCGTGCGATCTCTCCACGCGTGAAGACGTCCGTCAGAGGCTCGCGGTTCGAAGGAGGCGGCTCGCTGCGTGGTGCAGCGTGTTTCGCAGATTCCTTCGGTACGCGGCCTCCGCCCGGGCCGAACACGACGTGAATGATCTTGTCTTCCCGTTTGTTCTTGCGACCCATTCGCGCTAGCGCCAGGTGAGGCGCATGTCTCTATCGCGCGCGCCTTCGTGTCAATGGGGACGAAGCACGCGGGCCCAGATGCCTCGAAGATCCGCGTGGGGCAAGGCGGAGTGAACGTGGTCCGCGCGAGACTACGCTCACTCGGTGCGCGCGCGAGCTGGTCTTCCGATCCGTATTGACTCGAGGTGCATGGGGCGCGTGGGTCGGAGTCGAGCGGCGCCTTCCTCCGTGCTCTCGCGCCGTTCGGGGCCGCGCGGCTGAGGCAGAGGGCGCTTGTTCGTGTGGGGCGACTTCCGCAACTGAAATGCGGGATCCGCGCAATGCCAGAGCTCTGCGCAACTGAAGCGCGGAGAGCGCGTTCGAAGAACGAAACCGTGCCGCGAACCACTTGGACGAGTCGAGCTCGTCGTGACGAGATCGTGAGGGCTCTGAGAACGATGAGCTTCGTTCGTCGGACCCCGAGGTACGATGGAAACGGAAGGCTCGGCGTCGTCGACCCCAGCGAGCTCGACGGCCCACTCATGGAATCTCGAGCTTTCGAGCGAGGAAATGGAGCCCCGGTCGGGACGCTTCGTTAAGTGAGCTGGCCGTGTGGGTAGTTGTGGTTGAAAATTGGGCCGCCCCTGGCGCCCGATGTTCGGATGCGCGTCGAGGCGAACATGGCGGCGAAGACAGCAGAAAGTGAGCAGTACAGGGGTCCCGAGCGCAGGCGCTATCGCCTGTTCGTCACGCGTAACACCGAGTACCACTGCCGCGACAACGTGTGTGTCGCCGTGCGGGACCGGCGCAGCGACGTTTGGTTGCGTGCGCATCTGGCGCTCGACCGTCGCGTGACGGGTGGCGTCAAGGTTCTGCCGAATGGCACTGCAATTCCGTCCTGCGACGACCCGCGCGTCGGGGAAGCGTTGTACTTCGGTGAAGACGGTCGCGAGCTCATCACCAGCGTTCTCTGCGGTGTGGAGCGCCCTTCGCCCGCGGTCGTCCGCGCGTACTCCGAGCTTGCTGCAGGTTGAGCTACTCACGTAGCGTCGCTTGCCTGTGAGCGAGGTGGTAGAACCACGTGGTCCTCAGGCGCGAAGGACGCTGCGCTCGTCTGCTCCGGTTCGCGCGAATTCCGTTTCGCGCTACGCGTCTCGCTCTGGGAAGCGGCGAGCTCGGGCCTGCGTGGGACGCCTGGACGGGCCCTGGTAGCCAAAAGCGGCGCCGTTCACCGTCGGCATCGTTCTTGAATGTTTCTCCCCCAGTAGGTCGGTCAATTTCGACTCGTACGTCGTTGGACCAACCGACCGTTGGGGGAAATGAGCATTCATGGAAGCTAGTAGCCATACACCGTCACGCGAATCCGTTCAGGCGCTTCACTCGGGCACTGGGTCTCACTCGGGCACTGGGTCTCAGTCGGGCGCGGGGTCTCCGCCAAGTCAGAGCGCGCCATCCAGCTCCGTTTTTCCGGAGGCCGCTGCTCCCCGGAGCGTGCCGCGAATTTCTCCGGAAGCGCTCGCGCGTTCTCTGTACGGCAAGCTGCGCGCCGAAGGCCTGAACGAGAACGACATCATGGCGTTCGTGGGCGAGCTGATGGGGCTCGTGGCCTCTGAAATGCGTGATAAGTCCACGGACGGTTGAGGTTCGTCGCCCGAGTCAGGAGCGTCCTCTTCAGGATCCCGTTCTGCGCATTGACAGAAAGCGCGGCCCCTGAGAAACGTAACTCTCGGCCGCCGTGATTTCGGAGTCGTCGCAGCTGGAACCACCGCTCTACACCATCGTCGTCAGTGAAAAGGGCGGTGCCGAGCGGCGAGATGTCTTCCGCGTCGCGGAGCTGACGGTCGGGCGGGTGCAAGGAAACGACATCGTGCTGCCGAAAGGCAACGTGTCGAAGCGGCACGCTCGCATCTTGTTCCGCGAGGGACGCTTCATCGTTACCGATCTCAACAGCACGAACGGTACGTACGTCAATCGTCGCCGCATCGCGCAGGCCACGATCGTTCGCGACGGCGACAAGATTTACATCGGGGACTTCGTGCTCCAGGTCGAGCTGGGCGAAGCTTCCGGTCAGGCCGCCGTCCCCGTGTTGGACGACGTGGCGGACGCGAACGTCGCGGGCCGTCCGGCGGACTCCTCACCTGCGC
>JAEYVE010000225.1 GCA_023432025.1 Pseudomonadota bacterium | reverse complement strand
CGTGGTGCTCTTGCACGGACTCTTCCAGAACCGCACTTCGTGGCAGCCGCTCGCTCGGGTGTGTGACGGCGCCTACCGCTTCGTGGCGCCGGATCTGCCGGGTTTCGGAGACAGTGAAAAGCCCGGGCCCAATCGCTACCCGTACGGCATCGAGGCGTTCTCCGAGGCGGTGGCGGACATGTTCGGCGGCCTCGAAATCGGCAGGGCTCACCTCGTGGGTCACGGCTTGGGGGGAGCCGTCGCCTTGCACTTGGCGGCGCGCCATCCGGAGTTGGTGGCGCGGCTCGTGCTCTTGGACAGCGTTTGTTACCCCTCCCCCTTGCACCCCAAGCTGCGGCTCGCCGCTACGCCGCTCCTCGGCGGCCTCTTGTTCAAACAGCTGCTGGGGCGAGGCGCGTTTCGCGCGTTTTATCGGGACCGCATCGGACCGCGCGCAGACGGCCGTCTCATCGACGGCTACTACGACTCGCTCGACACGCCGGCGGCGCGCGGCGCACTGCTCGCGACGCTCCGTGCAACCTTGGATACGCGCTCCGTCGTCGCTGACAGCCGCCGTATCCAAGCGCCCACGCTGGTGCTCTGGGGACGAGACGATCGCGTGGTGCCCGCGGGCTTCGGCCGACGACTCGCCAAGGAAATTCCGGCAGCGGGCTTCGAGCTGGTGGACGCCGGTCACGCAGCGCACGAAGAAGAGCCCGCAGACGTCTGGCGCAGCGTGAGTCGGTTCCTCGAGGGCAAGCGCGCCGGCTCTCGGTGAGCCGGCGGCGAGCGGCGCGCTCACTCGATGGGGAAAGCGGCCGACGGCGGCGACACCGGCTTCGGCGGCAGCGGAGCGGCTGTGGCAGGCGCTCTTTCTGCTTCAGGTTTCTTGGCGGCGGAGCGGGGCGCACCGGCAGCCTGCGTCGAGCGTGCGGAAGCGGGGCGCGCAGTCGTCTTTGGCGCGGGGGTGACGCTCGCTGGAGGCGCCGCGACTTCCCCGGAAGGTGCTTCGGCGGCCGACGGCGCGTCCGCTCGTGCCGAACCTTCCGCCTCGGGTTTCGAGGGCTCCGCTGGGTTGGCGGGCGAAGCCACGTCGTCGTTCTGCGCGGAAACTCCGTCGTCGGAAGGCTCTTCGCTCGGCGTGGCGGGAACGCCTCGTGCGGCGCCCAACGTCGGAGACGTCGGCGCTTCTTCGGCCCCGCCTCCGAGCACGACTCCGAAAAGGAGCACGGCCGCGCACGCGCCGACGACACCGAGCACGATACGAACAGCACCCTTGCGGCGCCGCAGCACCTCGGGCGACAGCTCTGCGGGCTCCTCGGCGGCGGGGGGCTCGATGGCGTGCCGCTCGGCGTCGTGTTCGATCGAGTCCCGTTCAGCCGAGCGCTGTTCTACCGAGTGGGGCTCGACGGAATGGGGTGGACTCGAATGCCGCTCGGCCGCGTGTCTTTCGAGCGGCTCGGACGTACCTGCCGGCGGCGCGCCGACGGCGACGGAAGGCGCAGGCGCGGGAGCGCTCAGCTGCGACTCTTCGTCGCCCCACCCTGCAGCAGAGTGGCCAATCAGCGTTTCTGCGCCGAAATGCTTGGGGGGGCGCGGAGCCACCGGAAAACCGTGGCGCGGCGTGAGCGGCTCGGCTTCCGTCGTTTCGGTCAAGCGAATCGACAAGCTGGGCCGGAGCGGGGGGTCGAGCTCGTCGTCGTACGTCGGCCGCAGACCGTCTCGAGGAGAGCTCGGTGGAATCGATTCGTAGGACTCCGCCGGAAGCGACGCGATCGAGGGTGGCGGAGCTCCCTCGAAAGCGCGCGGGACCACGCCGACGGGCGGAGGCGCCTCGCGCCGGGGCTCCTCTTCCGCGCTCACCCAGGTGCCCGTGAGCTCCGACGTGTTGCTGGAACGGGTCCCGCTCGGAAGCGGCGGCGGAGTGAGCCTGGCTTCCGTCGGCAGCGGGAAAGCGTCCTCGGGCGGAGCCTGGGGAGTCGACGGGCTGATGAGCGTAGCCGTCAAATCCGCAGAAGAAGGCGTGCCACCGGGACCTTGTGAAGGCCGCACGAAAGTCGCGGGGGGAGGCGTCGAACGGGCGTGCTCGGCCGGAGGAAAGCTCGACGCGCGCGGCCCTGGAAACGGAATGACGTTATCCGCGGTCTGCGGGGTGGACGCAGTGTGCTGCGCCTCCGGCGCGCCGAGCTCTTCGCCCTGGAAAACCTCCACCGGGAAAACACTGGGAGAGCGGCTCGCCGCTCTGTCATGGGCGTCTCGCCCCTCGTCCCTCGAACTGTCACTCGGTGCAGCGCTGCCCTCAAAAGCCGCGCTGCCGTCCAGAGCCGCGCCACCATCCAACCAAGCGTCTCGCGAGCCACCCGGCGGAGGAAGCTCCTCGGTCGTGGGGCGCTGTGACGGCGGGATCAGCTCCCTCCGCGACGACGACGGCGGCTCCGCCTCCAAGCCCGCTTCGATGAGCTGGGCGCCGTGGGTCCACTCACTCTCCGTGCCATCGGCAACGGTAGAACGACTCGAATCGGGCTGCGCCTCGCTTGGACGCGTGCTCTGCGTGAGCGAGGACCCGGACGGTTCAGCTGCGTGAGGCCGCGACTCCGGGGGCTCCGGCGCCACGGAGCGCACCGCCGACTCCAGGTGGTCTCGCGGACCAATGTGCGTGGCGGACGGAAGCAAGCTGGGCGAAACCGGCGGCGCTGACGGCCTCCAAGCGGGCGGCGTCGACTCTCCGAGGCCCGGAACGACGTCCATGACGCTGTCCGCCTTGGAAATGCGCGAATCGCTGTCCGTGTCCAAGCTGGGCACGAGCACGTCCTCGGCGTGCTCGGCGGGCTCCTCTCGAATGACGAGCAACCCTTCGAAATACAGCTTCGTCACCGTAGAGAGCGTCGACAAATCTTCGAACGGGCTCTCGTCGATGACGGACATGAGAGAACGACGCCCGTCGAAGAGGCGCAGAATGCCGTTCAGCTCGTCGGGGATTTCGTTCAGTCGCTCGACGAGCTGCTCGTGGTCCACCTCGAAAACGGTTTCGAGCGGCGGAAGCTGCTCCAGCAAACGCCCCCACTCGTCCACACGACGCATGCCCTCCATGAGGAGCCCCTGCGTGGACGTTGGAATGACGTCCTTGCGATCGATGGGACAAAACTCGACCTCGAACGAGCCCGTGTTCCAAATGAGCGCGCGGTAAACGGCCTCCTCGCCGCACAGTCGCCCGAGCTCCGCGTCGACGACTTTGCCGTCGCGAAAGTAGACGGCCACGTTGCGCGTGCCGCTCTTGATGCGCGCGATGCCGCTCTTGCGACCGATTTCGAAGGTCTGCAGGAGGTCCACCACGCCCATGTCCTCCAAGTCCCCGCTCAGGCGCGTGCGCCGGCTGTTGGGCTGCGATAGGGCCATGGTCTGCTGCGTGCGTCGCGCGAGCAGCAGGTTGACGCGGGCGATCAGCTCGCGCACGAAAATGGGCTTGGTGAGGTAGTCCTCGACGCCGAGCTCCAGTCCGCGAATCTTGTCCTCGATGGACTTTTGGCTAGTGAGAAACACCACCGGAATGGAGGAGTGCTCGGAGTTGTCCTTCAGACGACGGACCAGCTCGTAGCCGTCCAAGCGCGGCAGGCGTGTGTCCGTGAGCACCAGATCCGGCGCCGAAAAGTCGATCTTCGAGAGGGCGTCCTGCCCATCGCTGGCCGTGGTCACGCTGAAGCCCGCTTTCTTCAGGCTGACTTCGAGCACTCGCACGCTGCGCGGATCTGCGTCGACGAGAAGGAGCTGCTGTTTGGCCAAGGTGAGGAAGCGTTCAGTGAGGGCGCCCCTGTGTCAAGGCAAGGCGCTCGGGGCGACGGGTGGGTTTCGAGCCTCCTCGGCCCAGGGATCGATGATGTCGGCAGCTAACCGCGAACGTCGCGGCGGAGCCGCTTCCGCAGCCTCGGGGGCGCTGGCGCTGGGCGCTGGGCTTGGAGGGCTTTCCGACGCCTTTTTTGCGGCGTTTGCAGGCGGCATGATGAGCGCATTGTCGACGCGCCGAGTGGACGCCGATGGCGCAGCGGGCGCCGTGACGACATGCGCCGCCTGCTCCTTGGCTGGCTCCAGGAAACGGGAGGAGCTCGCGTCACGGAACGCGGACGCGAGAGGAGCTGCGGCCATGTTACCGGAAAGATCCGGCAAGGCTTGCACGAGCGGGTCAACCGTCAGCGGGGCGACCACCGGCGGGGCGACCACGAGCGGCTGGCCCACGCCGGATACCGGCGCCTCCGGCCGAGCGCGAGCCCCCGGCACCGTTCGCAAGAACCACGCAGCACCGACGAACGCTACCGCGGCGCCAAGTGCCGCTGGAACGAACCACCCCGGCACGCCGCGTGACCACGGCCACTTCCCGCGCCGAGGTACCCCGGAACGCGCCAAGGCCACCTCGGTTTCCACGTCCTCGTCGGACGGCTGCGCCGCGCGCGGCGCGGCGGGTGGCAGAGCAGACACGACGCGACGCTCCACGCGCGCAGCGCCACGCTGCTCGATGGCCGTCATGAGCTCCACCATGTTGGAAAAGCGGTGCTCTGGAGACTTGTGCATGGCGCGGAGCACGATGGGCTCGAGCCCTCCCAGATCTCGCTCTCCCAGCACGACGCGCGGCGGCACGGGCGGCGTGCGCAGGTGCTTGGTGAGGACGCCCATGTACGTGTCCGCCTCGAAAGGCACGCGCCCCGTGAGCATTTCGTACATCATGACGCCCAGCGCATAGACGTCCGAGCGATGGTCCACGTGCTCTCCGGTGGCCTGCTCGGGACTCATGTACTGAGGAGTGCCGAACACGACGCCCTCCTTGGTGAGCCGGCTGGTGCCCGCCACGCGCGCGAGGCCGAAATCCAGCACCTTCACGAAGTCCCCCGCCTGCGGATCGATCTGGATGTTGTCGGGCTTGAGGTCGCGATGAACGATGCCGGCGCGGTGAGCCGCCGAGAGACCATCCGCAACTTGGTGCGCAATGCTGGCGACGCGATCCGGCTCCAGGGGGCCGGCGCTCACCAGCGCGCGCAAAGACGTGCCCGACAGCAGCTCCATCACGAAGTACGCCTGCCCGGTCGGGAGCGTTCCGAAGTCGGAAATTCGCACCACGTTGGGGTGCTCGATGGCGGCGGCGGCTCGCGCTTCGCGCAGAAAACGCGCGGACAAGTCGCCTTGTCCGGCCAGCTCCGTGCGCAGCACCTTGAGCGCCATGCGCCGCACGAGCACGATGTGCGTTGCCTCGTAGACGGTGCCCATGCCGCCCGTCCCGAGCACACGCTCGATGCGGTAGCGCTCGTGGACGATGACGCCCAACAGCGGATCCTGAACGAGCTCGCGCGCGCTCGAGTCCGGACCCGCGTCCGCGAGCCGCTCCCCGTCGAACGGACAGAACTTCGCTTGCGCGCCAAAACGTTGACCGCACAGGTCACACTGCTTGCGAAGCGGCGTGAGCAAGGCCGGTTCGTCCTCGGACGACCCCGAGGGGAATTGGATCAGCGTATCGTCGGACAATGCCGCCAGGGTATCAGCTGAGGCGGCTGCCGCACTCGGAACAGAACTTGGAGGCGGGCGGGTTGGTCGTGGCGCACTTGGTGCAGCGCATGACATCCGCCGAAGCAGCGGCCGCTACGGCTGCGCCAGCCGCGGGAGCCTGTCCAAAGCCTTGCTGGGGGTACCCTGGCTGCCCTGGATGAGGCGCTTGTGGAGGCTGGCCGGACGCCTGCGGCGTCGGAAACTGGCCCTGCGGATACTGACCCGGTGGAAACTGACCCGGCGGCCCATAGCCGGGCGGCGCGTAGCCCGGCGGCACGTGCTGCGGGGCGCCCCACGCGCCGTACATCATGCCGGCGCCCATGCCCGCACCCATACCGAGCCCGGCGGCGAGATGACCGGCGCTCGCGCCTTGGCCGCCCTGCGCCATGCCCTCTCCCAAACCCATCATGGCTTGCGCCCCGGCGTACTGTTGGTAGCGCGCCATGTCGAGGTTGTGGAGATAACGCGCTTGATTCGCGAAGTTCTGATCGAGCTCCAGCTGGCGCTGGGCGACCTCGGCCTCCTTCTGCGAGATGCCGATGCGCGCCACGCGCGCCTTGGCTTTGGCCTCGACGATTTGGCCCTGCACCTCGTCCACGCGGCGCTGATCTTCGTCGCTGAGGTTCAAGTTGAGCTTGGCGACCTCGAGCACCTGCACGCCCACGTTCACCAAGTCCGGGCAGTCCCGCACGACCGAGCGCGCCACTTCTGGCCCTGCCGTACCGAGATCCATGAAGGTGAGCTCTCCGGCGCGGATGAGGCGCGTGAGCGTGGTGCGCAACCCCTGAAAGAGTTGATCCCGCACCCAGCGCAGCACGTTTTCTGGTGCGACGGCGCCCGTTTGCCCGACGAACTCCACGACGAAACGCACGGGATCCACCACGCGGAACGAGTAGGTACCGAACGCCCGCGGGGTGACGCGCAGCTCCAACTCCGGGTCACGCATGTTGCCGATCGTGTCGCCGAAGCTCTGGTTGTAGAGCGGGCGCGTGGTCACGAAAAACAGCTCGCTGATGAAGACGTTTTGACCGGTGAAGCGATCCACCAGCGCGTTCAAGAACGGAATGTTCTGCGTCTGCAGCGTGTGACGCCCCGGACCGAGCGACCCCACGTACTGCCCGTCCTTGAAGAACAAACACACCTCGTCGGAGTCCACCGTGAGCTGACTCCAAAAAGGAAACGTTTGATCCGGGTGCTTCCAGACGACTTGATCCTTCGCCGCATCCGCGCGCGCGATCATCATTCGCTGGACGCCACCCTTGACGAAATCGAACAGACCCATAGACCCGAAGCGAACCACAACGCCGAGCCCAAAGCGACTCGCATTTCTGCAAAATCTGCGCGAAAGTAGCGCTCCGACGACCCGTCCCTCCGCGCCGCCGGCGACCGCCGCTCCCGCCCCGTCCGCCCGATCCAAGGGGGTGGATGTGGGTCTTGCGTGACGGCGCTCGCCTGACCGAAAGTGCGCGGCAGTGAGCCTCATCGACCCGAGCACGTTGTCCCCGATCGCTCAGAAGGTGCTGAGCCCACAGGCGCCGGCGCCCATGCGCATGTTGGCCGCCAAGGCGGCCATGCTCGGTGTACAGCCGGGCGACGCGCTCACGCTGGTGGTGGCGCTCCTGGGCGCCGAAGATCCCTCCATCTCGGCCCAGGCGCACGCGACGCTCGACGCGCTGCCGCCCCACGTGCTGGAAGGCGCCCTGCGCGCCAAGCTGCCGGCGCCCGTCATCGACGTGCTCGCCGAACGCTACGGCCAGGACGAAACCGTGTTGCCGCGCCTGCTCGGCATGGCGGACATCTCCACGGAAACGCTGGAGCGCCTCGCGTTACGGGCCACCGAGCGCATCGGCGAAATCATCGCCACCAACGAGGTGCTTTTGCTCGCGCACCCGAGCGTCATCGAAAAGCTCTACATGAACCGCGCCGTGCGCATGTCGACGGCGGATCGCTTGATCGATCTCGCCGTGCGCAACGGTATCGAGCTCGCTTTCCCCGCCTTCAAGGAGGCGGCCCTCGCCATTCAAAACGAGCTCATCCCCGAGCCCACGGAAGAGCCGACGTACGACGACTTGCTCTTTCGGCAAACGGAGAGCGTTTCCCAAGAGACCGAGGCCCAAGACGAAGACGTGTGCGACGCGGACGAAGAAGGAAAAGAGCAGGTCAAAGAGAAGTTTTTGCCCCTCTTCGCGCAAATTCAGAACATGACCATCTCCCAGAAAATCCGGCGGGCCATGTTGGGGAACGGCGCGGAGCGCATGCTGCTCGTGCGGGACACGAACCGCCTCGTCGCGGAAGCGGCGGCGAAGAGCCCGCGCATGACCGAGCCCGAGGCGGTGCGCATTTCCGCGAGCCGCGCGGTATCGGACGACGTACTGCGCGTCATCGCGACCAACCGCGAGTTCGTGCGCAGCTATCAAATCAAGCTGAACCTCGTCGCCAACCCGCGCACGCCCTTCACCTTCGCCACGCGCCTCATCCCCCATTTGCGCGAAAACGACCTCAAGAACCTCTCTCGCAGCAAGAACGTGCCCGCGAACGTCGTGACCACCGTGCGTCAGCAGCTCCTGCGCAAGAAGCACTGATCGAGGGCTTTTTCTCGAGAAAAACGGGGCGCCGCTGACGCGCCGGCGGAGTGTAGACTCCAGAAGATCGAGGCGTTATGGGGGCGAGCATGAGCGACGGAACGGAAGTGCCGCTGCCGGAGCTGTCCGGTTGGGTATTGATCCTGGGGGCCTCGAGCGGCTTCGGCGCGGCCGCAGCCCGCGCGTTCGCTCGGGCTGGCTCGAACGTCGTGGGCGTCCACCTGGACCGCCGGGCCACGCTCCCGAACGTCGAGGCGCTGGAAGCCGAGCTCCGCGCGCTCGGACGTGAAGCGTGGTTCTTCAACGTGAACGCGGCGGACGCCGACCGGCGCGCCTTCGTGCTCGACGAAGTCAGCGCGCGCTTCGCCGAGCGAGGCCGCGGCGAAACATTACGTGTTCTCTTGCACTCGCTGGCCTTCGGCACGCTCAAGCCGCTAGCGAGCGACGGCGACTCGCTCTCGCAAAAACAGCTCGAAATGACCTGCGACGTGATGGCGCACAGCCTCGTGTACTGGACGCAGGACGTCCTCCGCCGCGGCCTGATGGGCGCCTCGGGCCGCATCTTCGCCATGACGAGCACGGGCTCACGCGAGGTGTGGCCCGGCTACGGCGCCGTCAGCGCGGCGAAGTCCGCGCTGGAGTCCCACGTGCGACAGCTCGCCATGGAGCTTGCGCCACGGGGCATCAGCGCCAACGCCGTCTGCGCGGGCGTCACGGAAACGCCGGCCTCCGTGAAAATTCCCGGCTACGAGTCCATCAAGCAAGCGGCGCTCCGCAAAAACCCACACCACCGCCTCACCACGCCGGACGACGTAGCGCGAGCGCTCGTGGCGCTGTCTCTGCCCGCCACCTACTGGCTCACCGGCAACGTGCTTTACGTCGACGGCGGCGAGGCGCACTCCGGCTGATGGTGCTCTTTTCGATGGGCGCTCGGGTTGATTCGCGCGGCTGACTGGCTGACGCGTCCAGGCGACCCTTGGCTCCAGTGCGGGAGCACCGGGCTCTGACTCGCTTGGCCGTCCCCGAGAGTCGTCAGTCCTTCTTGCCGTACTTTTCGATGCGCGCGGCGAGCTTGGCGGCGCGGATTTTCTGCGCGTGCTCCACCTTTTCGGGGTCAATCACGATGGCGGAGATGCGCTCCTCTTTTTCCAGCTTGCGCTGGTACGCCGTGGCCGCGTACGCCGTGCCGAAGGAGCCGATGCGCACGCGGTGCCACACGCCGCGACCTGGCACGTTGGCGGCCTGACGAAACGCCTTGTGACCGCGCCGCCGTAAATCGTCGACGAAGCGATCGGCGTCCGCTTGCTCCTTGAAGCTGGCCACTTGAACTTGGTAGCCGCCGTCCATGCCCGGCTCGCCGAGCGGCGCGTCGTCGATGTTCGACACCTGCACCGCCATGCGCGTGAGATCATCGTGAGGTTCGGTCGTGACCGACGTGGCGCCGAGCAGCGTCCCGGCAGGCAGAGGCACGACCGGCAAACGATCCGTCGGCGGCGGGGGAGCAGGCGCGATCTCGGGCTGTGCGACCAAGCGGCCTTCGGCGTCCTTTACGGCGGCCATGGCCGTTGTGGGCTTGCCGCTGTCGCTGAGAATGGCGGGAAAGGTCACGTCCGTGGCGTCCAAGTCGGTGGGCTTTTTGGCGGCCTTGGCGCCCTCGGCCACACGCGTCTCGGCCAGGAGCGCCGCGAGCGGATCTCGTTCCGACTGGGCGGGGGGCCCCGTGCGCCGCGCCATGGTGAGGCCCACGACGCCGAGCGCCGCGAGCCCCGCAGCTGCGAGCAGCAACGTGGCGAGCCGCGGGGTGCGACCCGAGTCTCCCTCTTGGATGCTTTCCAAGTTGCGCAGGTTCACGGGGCTGGTCATCTCCGTTTTCCGCTACCAAACATCCGCGCGTTCGGACCAATAATCGGCGTCTCACGTCGCCGTCGCTCCCCTGCCACCGAGCCCGGTTTTTCGATTTCGGGGAAGACGACACGCACGCGCAGCGCGGTGCTCCCGCACTACGCCCCTGCCCTCACGTAGGGCAGAGCGCGTCTCTTCACCGGAACTGGGCAGCCAAGGCGGCGAGCTGTCTCGCCTTCCACAGTGTTTCTTCGACCTCGGCCGCTGGCGAGCTGTCGGCCACGATGCCGCCCCCCACGAAGTAGTGGGCCACGCCTTGGACCACCGTGAGCGTGCGAATGGCCATGGAGAGCCGCAGCGAGCCGTCGTGCCCCAGCGTCCCCAAGGCGCCCGTGTACAGGCCCCGTCGCTGGGCTTCGAGCGAGGCAATCACCTCCATGGCGCGGATTTTCGGAGCGCCCGTCACGCTGCCGCTCGGCAGAGTGGCGACGAGCAGCTCTTCTCGCGTGACGCCGGGACGGAGGCGCGCGCGCACCGTGGCCTCGCGGTGGTGCACGGTGGGGTGCGTCACGACGTGTGGCAGCTCGCTCAAGTGCACGCTGCCCGCTTCCGCGACGCGGCCCAAGTCGCTGCGCTCCACGTCGATGACCATGGCGAGCTCGGCGCGCTCCTTTTCACTTTCGTCGAGCTCGAGCCGAAGGCGGCCGTCCTCTGCCGCGTTCGCGCCTCGTGGGCGCGTGCCCTTGATGGGTCTCGTGGCCAGGGTGCCGCGCGCGTCCAAGTCGAGGAAGAGCTCCGGCGACGTGCTCACGACCGACACGTCTTCGAGCTCGAGCGCCGCGGCGAACGGCGCACGCCCGGCCGGCCCCAGCGCGCGGAGCAGCTCGATGGCGTGACCACACGCGCGAAAGACGAAACGCCGCGCCAAGTTCACCTGATACAAGTCTCCGGCCGCAATGAGCTCGAGCGCGCGCTCGATGCGGGCTGCGTGAACGTCACCCGGCTCGGGCGTTCCGAGCGGCTCGAGCGAAGCCTGGGGCCGCTCGCTCGTTCGAGGCGCCCGGTGGAGCACCTCCTCCAACTGGGCGACCGCCTCCTCGTCGTCCCCCACCACCTCGGCGTCGTGCTCGCCCAAGACCGCAACCGCACCGTAGCGGTACCAGCGGGGCGCCGAGAGGTGGGGAGCTTCTCTAGTTTCCTCCGGTGGTGCGAAGCGGGGCCGCTCCAGATATCGAAACGCTTCGTAGGGCAGGAGCCCCACCCAACGCGGCACGCACGGAACGTCGGGCGCGAACGGAAGCTCGGGCTCGGGATCGAGCGCATCCTGACGCGCGCTGGGACGACAGCCCAAGAACACCTGGCGACGCTCTTCGTCGAAGGACACGAACGCGCCCGGCTCCGAAACGAGCGCGGCCGCCAAGCTCAACGGATCAGAAGGCCGGGCGAGGGGGCGACGGAAGAGCACGGGGCGCGCGATCTACCACCCGAGGCGCCGCTCGCACAGAAGTCCGAGCTGGGTTGCGCTCCCTTCCGTTTGGGGCTCGCAGCGCCTCAGAGCACGATTTGACCGTGCGTCGTCACGATCGCGTCGACGAGCGGCGCCTCAGCCACCGCACCAGGCCAAATCACGCACCGAGTCACTGCGCCTTGACCCTTCACTCGAGCGTTCCGTCCCACGATGGAATCCTCGAGTGATACTTCAGGTGAAACGCTCGCGGAGCTTTCTACGAAGGAGCCTCGCGCGCCATCGACGCCCGGCGTGCCTGCCGCGAGCGCGGCCGTCAGCCAAGAGCGATTGGCCTCGCGGTACGTCTCGAGCGAACCGATATCGACCCACTCCGACAGCGAGTCGACCGTGTCGATTCGGCCACCGCGAGCAAGCTCGGGCAGCGCCCAATCGCCGATGAGGCAACCTTGGGCGGGGAGGCTCCTCAAACAACGAGCCCCGAGCGCCGACGCGCCGACGTAGTCGCCGCCGCGGTGTTCTTCGCCGAAAATCTGGCCGCGCAAACGCACTACCTCCCCGTCCCGCCCCACGCCGACCGAGCCCTCACCGCGCGGTCGCGGGTGCACCGCGAGGCAGAGCCCGTCGCTCGCTCGCCTCATGAGCTCACCGAAGGGCGCGTCGCACAGGATGTCGCCGTTGACGACGAGCGCCGGCCCCGGCTCGAGCCACTGCCGCGCCCCAGCAATCCCCCCCGCCGTACCGCGGATCTCCACCTCGTGAATCACATGAGACTTAACTGGCAACCCGTTGATAACAGAAGAGAATTCATTCGAACGATGGTGCAGATTGAAAGCGACCTCCGTGACCCCGGCTCTCCGGAGCCCGTCGACGATGTGGACGAGCAAGGGACGGTCGCCGAGCGGCACGAGCGGCTTGGGTAGCTCATCCGTGAGGGGGCGCAGCCGGGTCCCGAAGCCCGCACAGAGGATCATCGCTCGGATCACGGGACGAATTGTCGCCTGCCCAGCGATGGCGCGCCAATCCCCTGACTTTTCGCAAAGCCACGGAAAACTCGTCCCCCTCCCCCTCCTCGTGCTAGCGGCGTCTCACGATGTCCCGTTACGCGGCGCTGCTCGGCCTGCTCCTCTCGTTCGCTTCCCTCCCCCTGGCCTGCGGGACCGGCGTGGTGGGCATCGAGCAGTGCCGTGCCATCGAGGAGGCGCGCTGCGAAGCTGGGGCGGCGTGCGGCAAAATCGACGACGTGGATGCGTGCAAGCGTTTCTATCGCGACCATTGCCTGCACGGGCTCGAGGCCGAAAAGCCCAACGACGACGAGGAGGGCGATTGCATCGCCGCCATTCGGGGAGCCGGTGCCTGCGCTCGCTCGGAAGGCCCCGACACCGCCCCCTCCGAGTGTCCCGAGGGAGCCCCCACCAAGCTGCGCAAAGACGGCGAACGCAAGCCGTTCTCCACCGTGTGCTCGATCGTGGAGCGGCCTTGGGACGGACAAGCCTGCAGCTTCCTGAGTCGCCCGGCGGACGAGAGCGCAGGCGGCGCCGGAGGTGCCGATCCATGAACGTGCCTCGAGTGACACCCGCTCGCTTGGCCGCCCTGCTCGCGCTGTCGGCCAGCTGCCTCGCCGCCTGCGGCGGCGAGGCGCCGGAAGCCCGGGCCCCCATCGCCAAAGAAACTCCCGCCGACGAAATTTTGCGCATCGGAAAGACTTGGACCTCGACCGCGAAGCAACGAGGGCTCCTTTCTCCGCCCAGCGTCATCAGCGTCTTCGAGGTGAGAGAAGAGAGCACCATCGAGCTTTCGCCCACGGAGGCGCGTGAGTCCCTCGTCGTCGTCGAAAACATTCGCCTCCGCACGGGCGAGCGCATCGCCTGCGAAACCACGGTCAACCACGCGCTCGAGCTCCGCTGGGGTCGGCGCGAAGGAGAAGCCGTAGTCGAGCTCACGCGGCCCCCGGTTTCGACGCCGCGCGTCTGTGACAAGCCGGGGCACCCCGAGCCGCTCCTGGAGCGGCCTTTCGGCGCGGCGCGTTTCGCCCTGCGCTCGGACAGCTTGGTCGCCATCGAGCCCGCCACGGACGACCGGGTGTACCTTCCCGGGCCGTGACCGCCTCGCTCGCCCCTTTCCGTGTTTGGGTCGGCCTGCTACGGGGACGCACATGATCTGGGCCGCCACCCTCCTTCCCTCGAGCACGACGGCGCGCACCACCTGGGTGCTCGCTTGCCTCGGCTTCCTCGTGTGGAGCGGCTGCACCGATCAAACGTCGTTCACCTCCGAAACTCCCCTCCCCACCAGCATCCTGGTGTCGCCGGAGGACTTTCGCGGCGCGGTGCCCTGCGCCTTGGAGGACACGCCGGACGCCATGCAGAGCTACCAGGTCACCCTGCTCGACGTGACGGGCGAAGAGCCCTTCGCGCTACCGAGCTCCAGCTTGGTCCCCTGCCTTCAACCCGTATCCTTCACCTTCGTGGTGCCGGGTCGGCGCTACATCGCTCGAGTGAGTGCATTCGAGCGCGCTGATCTTTCCTCGCCAGCTCCGGGCTACCCGGAAGCCGTCGACGAAAATGGAGTCGCGGTCCAGCCT
>JAEYVE010000171.1 GCA_023432025.1 Pseudomonadota bacterium | reverse complement strand
CAGCCGGCGCACGCGAAGGCGGTGCGTGGACTGAAACGGGGGCGAATCATGGGGAGCCGAGTATCAGCGAAATGCCGAGGGTGCCAGGCGTTTGCGCCTACTTTCGCGCGCGCATGAGAGCGCCAGTGGGGCCAGCTGCTCGGACGCGCGCGCACCTTCTGCTCAGTCGTGGGCGGCGTGCTGCGTCAAAGAAAGGACACTCGCGACGTCTTGCTCTCGCCATTTTCTCGGGAGAAACGAGCGCGGTCAGGGCGCTTGCGGCGCCGGCGCGGGGGGCTGGGGTCGCGGCGTTCCTTGCGCCGCCGAGCAGGTTTTCCGGCTGCCTGGGGCGCTTCGGGCGTGAGCCCCACGGTTGCGTGCGTGAGGCGACCAGTATCTCGTGGCTCGATGCACGGCGACGCGAAGACGCCGTCGACGAAGAGTGAAGCCAACCCACGCGCCAGCGCGCGACCCGCGAGCTCGAGGTGAGCGGGGCGGCCTAGCGGAGCGGCGCTCCGCTCCGCACCAACTCGGCGAGTCGCGGCCAGAAACGTCGCCATTGATCGGAGGGCTTCCGCGGTTCGATGCCCTCGATGCTCGTTTCCCCGCGTTGCGACACTCGGGGCGACCTCGAGCTTCGGCGTGGGCCGCCGCTGCCTCGAGCTTTGACAACGAGGGCCCCCGCTTCAGTTTGTGGTGAGGAGGTTCTCATGCGGGCGGCCGTCTTTCATCACCCCAAGAAGATTACGTGCGATAGCGTTCCGGATCCGAAGCTAGTGGAGCCCAGCGACGTGCTGCTTCGGGTCACCACCACGGCGATCTGCGGCTCCGATCTGCACATTTACAACGGCCTCTTTCCGCAGCTGAAACCGCTCATCATGGGCCACGAGTTCATGGGGGAGGTGGTCGAGGTGGGCGGGGCCGTGAAGAACCTGAAGCGAGGCGATCGCGTCGTGGTTCCGTTTCCCATCGCTTGCGGAAGCTGCTTCTTCTGCTCCCGTGGTCTTCACACGCATTGTGAGCGGTCCAACCCGCAAAAGTACGGGCCCGACGGTGGGATCTTGAACGGAAAGGGCGGTGGGCTGTTCGGCTACACGGATTTGTACGGCGGCTACGACGGCGGACAAGCGGAGTACGTCCGCGTTCCGTACGCGGACGTCGGACCTCGAAAGGTTCCAGAAGGACTGACGGACGAGCAGGTCATTTTTCTCAGCGACATTCTGCCGACGGGCTACACCGCGATCCAATGGGCCGGGTTGAAGGGCGGGGAGGTCGTCGCAGTGTTCGGGTGCGGCCCGGTGGGCCTGATGGCGCAGAAGGCGGCGTGGCTCTGCGGCGCTTCACGCGTGTTCGGACTCGACATCGAAGGTTATCGCATGGAGCGCGCGCGAAACGCGGCGAACGCCGAGGTGCTCGACGTGTCCAAGAGCGACTGGCTCGACGTGCTTCGGGACGTGACGGCGGGACGCGGCGCGGACGTAGTCGTGGACGCGGTGGGAATGGAGGCGCACCACGGCTTCTTGGAGAAGCTGAAGAACGTGGTTCACCTCGAGGTCGGGAGCTTGAACGCCCTGCGAATGTGCGTGGACGCAGTGCGGCGCGGCGGCGTGCTTTCCCTCGTCGGCGTGTACGGAGTTCCGTACGACAACTTTCCGTTGGGGCAGCTCTTCGACAAGGGCGTGCGCGTCGCGATGGGTCAAGCTCCCGTTCAAGCGGTCATCGACGAGCTGCTCGAAGCGACCGTGAACGGTCGCCTGCGCACGGACGACATCATTTCCCATCGCTTGCCGCTCGGTGAAGTGTCCACGGCCTACGACGTGTTCAACACCAAGCGAGACGACTGCGTGAAGGTGGTGCTCACGCCGTGAGGCGAGCGCTAGGCTAAGCGGACGACGGCGAGCGGAGCTCTCGGCAGAGAGGCGACGGTCACTTGCACTTGGAGCGCTTCGCCACGCGCGTGCCCGCCGCGTGTGCCCAGCACTCATTCGTGTAGCTGCTTCCGTCACAGCCGCAGACTTCTTCGAGTTCGCCACTGCACTCTCCGCCACCGCGGATCCATACGCAGCCTCCAGCCGTTCCGCAGCCGTCGCCCGCGCAGTACTGACCCGGCAGGCATTGATCGTTCGTTTCGCAGGGGGCCGTCGTGCCTGCTGGAGGCCGTGCGCAGCAGCCCGCACAGTCGGTTTCGTAGCAACGGCCGCTGATTTCGCAGCAGGACTGACCGCTGGGACACTGCTCGTCGTTCGCGCAGCCAATGACCACCGGACCTGGACCTGGCACGGGCTCACCACACGGCGCCGTAGCCGCGACGCGAACGCCGGCCTGACAGGCCGCCGTCTCGCTTTCGTAGCTCACGCCGTCACAGCCGCAAACAGCGCCGGAGCAGTCCGCGCCCTCCAGGCACTCTGCCCCACACTCACGCGATACGCAGTAACCCTCGGCGATGCAGGCGGAGTTGTCGTTGTCGGGGCGACAGAACTCACTGTCGGCACAATGAGCGTTCGATGAGCAACGCTTTTGGTTCGGCGGGGTGAGGGGTTCCCCGCCTCCGCCGCCTCCGCTCCCTCCGGAGGTGCTCGGCGGGGGCGGTGGCTCACAGGCTTCTGGCTCGCGCTCTGGCGCGAAGCAGCGGCCGGTCGCGAGACAACAAGCCTCGTCGCTCGCGCACGCCTCACATCGCCGGAGGGCGCCCCCCTGGCCGGACCCTCCGCCGCTTCCGGAGGTGTCCGTGTCGTGGGTGCTTTGCGCGTTGCCGCCGCACCCGACCAGAAGAAACGCAAGCAAGACTGAGTAGATCCCCCGCATTCCAAGCCTCATGCCACTGGGCGTGTCAGGGCGCCAGCCGTGGCAATTGCTCCTCGGGCAACAACCGTGAGCCTTGTTCGACCCAGGTAGAACAATCCAGAAGCAGCGTGGCTTGGAGGGGTCCCGTGTCTCCTGCGGTCTGCTCCGGAACGACGATGGAGCGCCCGCAATTGGCCCGAGTTGGTTGTACGAGTGCCCGCTTCCATTCATTGAGCGCCAGGTCTCGTGACGGCCACTCGAGCACGACCGAGCAAGTCGTTGAACGACACTCGACGTCCGCCACACTGAAGTTCGTGCCTTCGTTTCTCAGGAAGTCCGCGGCGAAAGCGGCCGAGGTTTCCCGCGCCCAATGCGGGTTCAGCTCTTCCTCGTGGTGCGCGCGGACGCGCTCTGCATGTCGTGCTTCCATCTCTTGCTGAGTGGGAGGATCAACCGCTTCTGGTGCGTCCTCGCTGGTCGGTTCCCCGGAGCGGGCCTCTTCGAGCGCTTGCAAGCGTGCTTCGACCGCCGAGTCCCGGAGGCGCTGGATTCTCGACTCGCGTGTGACTTCCCGAGCGGGCTCTGTCACTGCGGCTTCCGAACGCGACGGCGGCGGCGCAGGTGCCGCGTCGACGCGTCCAAGCCAGGCAAACAGGTTCCCTCCGATGACGCCACCGACCACCGCTGCGATCGCAGCGGTGGTCGGCCTCCCACCAAGTGAAGTGGTCATGTGCGTTCAGTGAGACATGTAGTAGCCCTTGATGGAGCTCCGAGAGGCGCCATTCTTCGGGGGCAAGTACACGCCGAGCGCCGGGAAGTTGGTCGCGGTGTTCCACTCGGTGGCAAACGACGCCGGAGTATTGGGGACGGCCATGCCGTTGCTGCCATTCGACGAGTTGACGGAGTTTCCGCACGCCCCGCCCGCAGCCCACGGATAGTAGACACAGCGGAAAGCCGTCACCGAATAGGTCGGGTTGTTGTCGTCGTAGTGAATGTTCAATGACCCGATCGACGGATGCGGCAAATCCGTCGTGCTTTCGACCGGGCACGAGAGAATCAGCGTGTTGGCCGGGAGCTCGTTGCCGCCGGCAAAGAAGCTGTAGCTGGAGCCCCAGTCTTGTGAGCACGCCGAATAAGCGAGACGGGACACGTAGGCGTAAGCCGGCTGTGCCGCGGCGAATGCGCCGGCAGCCAAAGCGGCAATAGCGGCCCAACGCACGTTCCTGCTGAGATTCATACCTGATCTCTCCACCCTCTGCGGGGCTTCCCCGCGAATTACGAGCGCACACACAATGCGCTCATCCCCATGTTCGGAGGAATGCTTCCCTCCTCACGGAAGGGATGTCAAACACAAAGAGCTGGGAGGGTTACTTTGTGAGCGAACCTGCGTAAGCAATGCTTGGCCGAATGTTCGGAACGTCGAGCCGGAATGAGATCAGGCTGAGATCAGGCTGTGGACGACGTTTCGTTCGTGGGACCGGTACTGCGCCCGTAGGTCGGGAGCGGTCCGTCGGTGGCGCAGCAGAGGTCTTGAGAGGTCTTGGGCTCTAGAGCTCTCTAGAGCTCCTATCCTGAATATCGGTACTTCAGGCGACGTCTCGTGTCATTCTCGCTGCTGGGGCGCGACTTCACGGGTAAGCCCTTGTCGTCGGGTACCAAGGTGACCCAGACTCTGATGAACGTGCGGTACGCCCCTTGATTCACCTCGCGTATGGCTTCCCTGTCGTCTCGAAGCGCTGCCCCGCTCAGCTTGTAGTACGTGCCGTCGTCTACCCCGCAGGGTAGCGCATTCGGGAGCTCTGGTATCGCTTGTGGAGTGGAGTGGTGAACCAATTCGTCGATGAAAGAAATCATCCCGTATTTTGGAACAATCCCGGTTCTCTCGATGACCATCTTGCTCTTTTCGTTCTCCTCAATCAGAGCCTTGATGGGGTCTAGAAAACAAGAAGGCAGGAACGGATCGGGTCTTGGTTTTGCTAGCGTGGGTGGGAGTTTCTGTATCGGCGGTTTCGCTCCGCTGAAGTCATACAGCTTGGTGAGTTTGTGGGGGTTTCTGATGATGTCGGGCCCCTGAATGGGTTCCTCGTTCAGATACAAGAGCCCTACGAACAGCGTGTAGCCCCATGTGTCTTTGTGAAAACCAACTTGGGCGTATGTGCGTGCCGGGTAGAAGTCGAAGTGAACGAACGCGCGGTGGGTGCGTTCCCAATGAGGAGCGGTTGCTCTGAGGGCTGCGCCGTAATCGGTGTCCGAAAGAAATGACTCGGCGAGTGTGAGGCACTCGCGCCGTACGTGGAGGTCGGTCTCTTCGAAGCCCTGTTCGCCGAATTGATATCGTGGTGCGCCGTAGGCAGTCCATCGCGTGGGGCCAGATACCAGCTCGTTGGCTTTCACTCGGACGCTTGCTAGGCGAAATATGGAATCTGTGGGCGATGGCTTCCCGTGGTAGAGGTATGAGGATAGTGCCATGCAAGACTTGCGCATGACGTCGCTCATCGCAGACGGCAAGTTCACGTTGTGGTCCCGCAGCCAGTCGAGTGTTGCCGCGGTTTGCCAGGTTTCGGTGTCGGGCCTCGCTCGTACGGCGCGTTCCCTGAGAGCGTTGTTGATCGCTTGTCCATCTAGGACGCTTGTATTGGTAGTGGTCTTGAACATCTCGACGTTCTCGCCGCGGGGGCCGTAGAGAGCCTCGAGTTGAGCTGACTCCTCGATCTCTCCCGAAAGCAGGGAGAATCAGAGTTGTGGGGGAGAAGTACAAGTTTTCGCCGAGTGGGTTGTCTTGCGTCGGTAGGCGAACGGAGTCGTGAGTTTCCGTGTGGAAACTCCGTCGCGTCGAATATTTGTCGCTCGTGGCGCGTCGTGATGACGTGCTCCCTCGGCCAGGGGACGCGGACTGCTCGGACGCGAGCCGTGCGTCGATGGAACGAGGGAGAAGAAGGCGTGAGCTCCAAGCAAGCGGAACGAACGAGATCGATCTGGAGCAAAGGTTCGAGCCTCTTCGCTCGCCCGGACACGAACGTCGGATTCGGGGCCGTCTTCAGCAAAGAGTGGAGCGCCATCGTCGCGCGGCGTGAGCGCTCGAAGAGCTCGTCGGGCGACGGCGCACGCTCGTCCGAAGACTGGGGAGCCAAGTCGAGTGACGTGAGCCGTGTGCCGCCCAGCGGGGGCGAGGCCGCCGTCCCGAGCCCAGAGCCCAGTACGAAGTTGGGGCTCGTCGGCCTGGCGTTGTCCGGTGGAGGAATTCGCTCCGCGACGTTCGGTTTGGGAGTTCTTCAGGGCCTGGGGGACGAGGTGCTCAGACGAGTCGACTACCTGTCTACGGTGTCAGGAGGCGGCTTCGTGGGAGCGACGTGGAGCTCGGTCGGTCACGGCTCGAGCGACGCGAGAGCCGAGGGGACGGCTTCTCCGTTTGCGCCGAAAAGAGGCCAAGACTCGGACGTCGTCCGACACCTGCGGGACCATTGCTCGTACTTGAGCCTCGGGGGGCCGTTCGACGTTCTGAGACTTCCAGCGCTCGTGTTGCGGGGTCTCCTGCTGAACGTGCTGATGCTCCTGCCGTGGCTCGTGCTGGCCGTGTTGCTCACGGAGGTCGGCTACACGGCAATCAACAACGCCTACGCGTTCCAGCTCGCGCGCGGCCTTCCGCTTTTGCTCGTGGTGCCCTTCATAGCGCTCTTGCTGCTGACGCAGCTCGTCCCGCGACTGTCGCGTCGGAACTTCGTGGTCAGCGGGCGCTACGAAAGGATGTTTCTGGGATCGCTCGCGCTCGGTGTCGTCGGAGTCTTGGGGCACTTTGCGGTCCGATACGTGATCTACGCCGTCGACAATCACGAGGACGCCGAGAGGTGGGTTCGCTCGGTGCTTCAAATCTGGTCGGCCGTGTTCGCGGTGGCGCTGGTGGCGCAGCTAGGACGACTGAGCTCGAGGCTTCGACGTTTCGCTCGTCGAATGCTCCTGGTCGTGATCGGTTCGTCCGTGCCGCTCGCACTGAGCTCTGCGTACGTGGTTCTGTGTACACGAATCATTCCGTCGCCGGTGGTTCCGCTCGAGGCTTACCTCGGAGCATTGCCCCTTCATGCGGCAGAAGTACCCAGGGGCGAGCTGCGCGAGACGCTCTCGTGGCTCGACGAATACGAGCTTCGTCCCGTCGCGGGCTCACTCCGGCTGAGCTCGACGGACGCAACGTGTCGGAGCGATGCGCGAGCGAACGGCGCGTCGACGAGAAGTAGCCTCGAAGCGTGCTTGGTCCGCGAATGCGCGAGGTCGCCCGCGTCATGCTCGCGATGGGCGTGGACGTTCACCGACGCGCACTCCGGACAGGACTACCGGCTGGTCGCGTGGCGAGAAGAGGATTCGTTCCTCACGGGACCAGAGACGAAGCGGCTCTACCTGGCTTTGGATCGGCTTCCGTGGAGCTCCCTCACGGTGTTTCATCTGGAAGATCTCTGGCGCACGCTTGCCGGTGAGCCCGAGCACGCGACGGGCGAGCCCTCCTGGGGCGATGTGTGCTGGGTGGTCTCGCTCGGGCTCCTCTTGCTCGGGATGGCAAGCTACCTACTTGCCGTGGACGCCAACGCGGCGTCCTTGCACGGCTTCTACCGAGATTGTCTGGCGCGGGCGTTCGTCCTGGAACGGAGGGGCGGACGGATCGACTCGAAGGCAGACGTCAAGCTGTCGAGCCTCGCTCCAGCGCTCAGTGGAGCTCCGTATCCCCTCTTGAACGCGACGCTCAACGTGCGCGGCGCCACGGAAAGTACGCTGCGAGGCCGCCAGGGCACTTCGTTCGTATTTTCTCCAGAGTTCGTCGGCAGTGAGCGAACCGGGTACGTTTCGACCTCTTCGATCGAGGACGTCGACCCCGCCTTCACGCTGGCGAGTGCGGTGGCGGTCTCTGCGGCCGCAGCAGGACCCAGCATGGGCGCCTATTCGTCGGGGTGGTTGGCTCCGCTCTTCGTGATGCTCAACCTTCGACTGGGGTACTGGTTGCCTCACCCGAAGGCCGTAGCCCAGCGTTTTCGACTCGGGGGGAGGCCAGGGGCTCGGCACATCCTTCGCGAGGCAGTCGGTGCCGTGAACGACGAGGGCGGCTTCGTTCACGTGTCGGACGGGGGACACTTCGAGAACCTCGGCGCCTATGAGCTCATTCGGAGAAAGTGTCGCCTCGTGGTCGTCGTGGACGGTGAGCAAGATCCGGAGGGCCACCTCGGTGGTTTGACGACGTTGATGCGTTTGGTGCGGATCGACTTCGGCGCGACGATTCTGGCCAACGTGGCGTCGTTGCGCGGTACATGCGGCGACCAGGAGAAATCAGCCTGGATTTGGGCGAAAATTCGGTACGCGGACGGCGAGGAAGGAGAGCTCCTGTACCTCAAGGCGACCTTGACGGGGGACGAGCCGGAGTACGTGCGCGCCTACGGAGCGCAGACCACGGAGTTCCCACACGAATCTACGGCCGATCAGTTCTTCACCGAGACGCAGTTCGAGTGTTACCGCGCATTGGGCGAGCACATCGGGTCGTTGGTGCGCGGCCAAGGGGCACTGGAAGCGCGCTTGGACGAGGTGGTTTCGCTCGCGGTCACGGGCTCGGGGAGCCGAGAGCTCGTGGCGCCGCGTCCGGACCTGGAACGCTTCGGCGTCGAAGTATGAGGCGAAGTGCGAGCGAAGAGCACCGCGAACGCGTGTGCGAGGCGCCGAGTGGGTGCGCTGAGTGGGTTGTTATGTGAGGAAAAGGGCGCTGGTGTTTCGAGCTTCGAAACTCACGTGACGGCGCGTTTCGCGCTCCGACGAATTCGCTCTAGTTTCCGCGTGGAAACTCTGCGCTCCGTTCGTGCGCTTTCTGGAAAGAAAAGACTAGCGAGCTTCGTCAAATGTCCGAAGATGGCCTCGCTGGACGCGAGGGGTGTGTCGAGCGGAAGGGATGTCGATGCAGGTTTGCGTTGGCGAGGTGCCTAATCCGTTGGAGGGAGGAATGACGAGAAAGAGGTCGATGGTCGTGCCGCGGCATGAGGTGACCGACTTGCGAGTTCAGCTCGCGATCGAGAAAATCGGTGCAATTTCGCGGCGTGCCACGTTGGAGTTCGCCTTGGAGGTTGGCAGGGTCGTCGTGTCCACCTTGTACGAAGGCGATCTGCACGAATGGAGAAATCGCGGGAAGAAGTCGAACAGCCTGCGGGCTCTCACGCGTCATCCGAGCCTCTGCATCAGCTCGAGCACGCTCTACCGTTCGCTTGCACTCTACGAGCTGAGCACACGACTGCGTCGGATGACCGCTTGGAAGTCCGTGGGCATCAGCCACATGCGGGCCGTTCTCAGCGCCCCCGCGGAAGCGCAGTCGGCCATTTTGGAGCGAGCGGAGAGCGAAGCGTGGTCGGTAGCGCGCGTGGAGCGTGAGGTGGCGGAGTTGGGTAGCCGAGAGCCGCATCGCGGAGGACGGCCTCGCTCTCCGGAGTTCATCAAGAGCATTCAAAAAATCGGTCGCCTGACGGATCCGGAAGCTTTGCAGGGTTTCGACGACGCCCGGCGGCTCGAGGCGGGCCAAATGCATCGGCTCTACTCGATCGTGGCGCAGGCGCGCGAGCGGCTCCACCTCGTCGAGCACGAGCTGGCAAGGCTCATGCGTGAGCAACGACGAGTCGCTGGGGCGAAGTTGGAGACCGCCTGAGAGGCGCAGGTCACGCGTCGCGGTCGATGTCCTCGTCGGTCAACGAACTCTCCCACAAGATCCGGGCGGCGCGTGACGTGTTGGCCCCCGTGGAGGGAAGCAGACTCGGCGGGAACGCTTCGCGTTCTTGGGCGGTGCGAGTCGGGTCCTCGGGGGCGGTTTTCTGGCCCGGATACGCGCGCTCCTGCAAGCTGCGCAACGGATGGAGTGAGAAACGAACGACCGCGCCCCGCATCGTCTGATCAGCGTAACGAAGCGGAGCGCGCTTGTCGTCGAGTTTCTCGGACGTGGTGATGACGACGATGCAGGTCCGCGAGGAACCGGTGGACGAGCGGCGCTTGCGTTCGTGGCTCGACGCGCCGGACGGTGTCTTCGGCGAAGGAGAGGCAAAGTCCCCGCTCTTCGCCGCGAGTCGCGCGGCGCCGAGTCTCGTCGAGGCGGCGCTGGACGCTTGGCTCGCATCCAAGCTGTCTCTCTCGACGGCGGACGACGTGCCGTGGTTTCACGAGCTGGTCACGCGCTGGGGAGGACATGGACGCATCGCGTTCGAATCGAACGGGGAGCGACTTTCCTACGACGAGCTAGAGGCTCGGACGGCGGCCCGCGCGCGCGCTTGGCGCGCGGATGGCGTGGACGCTGGCAGCACGGTCGGCATTTGTCGTCCATTCGGAGTCGACTACGTCGTCGACGTGCTCACCGCGTTTCGCGTGGGGGCGTGCGCCGCCTGGATTCCTCCATACGGAGACGCGTACGAAGCGACGGCTCTGCGCGCGCTGATGCCCGACTTCGTGAGCACGACACCGGGCTCCGGGGAACGCTGGCGTGAAGCGGACGTGTGTGTCTTGACGAGCGAGTCGCGCCTTCGGGGATTCTGGTCGTCGTCGAGCGCGATCCAGACGTACACTCGTCAGCAGGAGAGCTGGGCCGTCCTCTCGCCGACGGCAGCGGAGACGGACGGCGAGTCGCCGAGCTGGCAGCCGACGCGCCTCGGCTGTGAGGCGTTACGTCGAGCGGTGGCGCGAGACGCGGCGGTCGTGTGGAGGCTGCGCCCGGGCGACGCGGTGACCGCGCCGGGCTTCGACGGGCCCCGGTATCAGCCGGGGCTCCTACTCTCGTGCCTCATCGCCGGGGGATGTTACGTGCACAGCGTGCGCCAAGAAGTCGCGGCGCAGCAGCGTCGTTCGACGCGAGCTTGGCGGGTCTGCGGCGTTGGCTCGGAGCTCTGCGCCCTCTGGTCGCAGCAGCCGGAGGCTCGCCCTCAGGCCGATCTCTGGTTCCGGGATCTCGAGGCGCCGTACGACGCGGAACGGTGGAAAGACTTCGTCGACGCCTCGAAGCTCGAAGCTCTGCATTGCGCAGTCTGCACGGAGCCGGCCCTGGGCGGGGTCGTGCTAGCGACGCCTCAGAGACGCAACGTCCTCGACGGTGACGTCTACGTCGCGCCGGGCGTTGCGTTCGAGCTGACCCCGCTCGAGGGCGCGCCCCCGGATTCGGGCGTCGGCGTGCTCGAACTCCCGGCGCGTGGAGCAGGGAAGCCCTACGTGCTGCTCGCGGAAACGCACACGGGGCGCCTTCGGTATCTTGGGACGACGGAGCCGCGTCGAGGAGGTTGTGTATTTCCACGCGCAGAGGTGGAGGCGCTGGTCGAGAGACTTCCAGGGGTCGTCGCTGCTCGAGTCGTCGCTGTGCCATCGGGGCGTGCCGAGGGTGGGGTCCGCTTCGGTCTCTTGGTGTTCGCCCGCTCTCGGGCATCGTGGAACGACGTTCGATGCGCGGCGGTCCGCGCCGTGGTGGAGGCGTTTCTTCGTGAGGCGCTCCCGAGCGAGGTGCGGCCGGACTTCGTGGAGTGCCATCCCGTCGCGCCGGCGTTCGACGAAGGAGGTGCCGTGGACAGGGCGCGCACGCACGCGCAGCGCCTACGAGGTGTGCTGAAGAAGAAGGCGAAGCTGCGCGTGTTCCGCGAGCTCGCTGCGTTGTACGCGAGGAGCAGCTGAGTGGCGCTGGTAGTCTGTGATGGCGCGACGCTCCGATGCAGCTTCGGGCAAGCATCATCCGCCCTCGTCGTACCCGCGCCAGGCCGGGTCTTCGCGGGGGCTCCGGTCGCGAACGTGACCGACTTCGTTCCCTTCGTGAACGTTTCTCCCTTCGGAGCTTGCTCGAGCCCGGTGAACCCCGCCGTTGCTGCGGCCATGGGGGCGCCGCAACCGTGCGCTCCACAAACCGTCGCGCCGTGGATAGCGCCGGGACAGACGAACGCCGTGCGTAAACTGCCGGTGCTTCAAGCGACGGATCGGCTGATTTGTCTTTGGGGAGGCGCCATCGAGGTCGTCTCGGCCGGTCAAACGAAGGTCATGGTGAAGTAGAGTGACGACTTGGAGCCTGAGAATTCCCATCACTCCCCGCCCGTCGATGAGAGGGATCGACCGAGCAACGCTCTTTCGAATTTGTAGCTGGGCGGACGACGGAGAGGTCGAGCGGGCTGGGAAGAAGGCGGAGAGCCTCCTCTCGGAAGGGACGTACGACTACCAGCTGGTCGTCTTGTGGCTCGCGTATCGGTTCTTGCAGGATGGGGTCTCCGGTCTCGAACGCATCGTGGAAGCGGCGCAGGCCCAGCTGGTGACGGACCTGGAGGGGGTTGCGTCGGTCGACGTGGTGAGCGCGGCGCAGACGCTCGACCGCGCCTTTTCATGGCTGATGATCAACCTCACGCAGCGCGTTCATTTTCACTGCAGGACGCGTGACGAGGTCTGGTCGCGTTGGGTCGGGGTTCTTCGGGCCGAGTCGGTCGAAGAGCTCGCGGCGTGCGTCGAGCGGGTGACCTCCAAGCTCGACGATGCGCTGTCGGGAATGGCGGAGCCCAGGAGCAGCGGTGAGCTGCGCAAGCTCGAGCGTCGTTTTCGCGGCGGATTCGGGGCAATCGTCGAGGAGCTTGGAGTGCGCTCGGAGGAGGAGCGGGGGCCCGTGAGCGCGCCCGTTCTGGGGACGAGTGAACCGGGGGAGGAGCACCTTTCCACAGGCGGAGAACGGCAGGAGGAGGCGAGCATGGAGTCCTCGGCCCCGAGGGGAGGGCAGCGTTTCGGTTCGGAGCGCCTTTGGCTCTTGCAGCGCAAGTTGGATGGCTTTCAGCGTTTCGTAGAGCACGGAGCGCTTCGTGAGGCCGGCATCGTCGCTCGAGACGTCGAGCGCGAGCTGGCCCAGTTCGATCCTCTTCAGTACCTGCCCGAGCTCTTCGCGGACTACCTGTCCATCCTTTGCGAGGTCGGCGGTCAGCTCGAAGAGTACATGCGTGAGGGGGACGGCCTGGAAGAGCGTGCTTTGGAAAGGCTCTACTTGGCGAACCCACTCCAGTTCATGGAACGGGCTAGCGAGGCCGGTTCGGAGTGACGCTCGAAGCTCTCCGGGCGGGTGGAAATCCGAGGGGCTCGGCGCAGAGCACTCGTGAGGAGCTGACGGCGTGCGGCTTTCGCTACCAGCTGACGGCGCTCCTCACCGCGCTCGAGCGGATGGGCTTCTCCTCCAACGACATCCGCTTCGACAGCCGAGACCCGGACGAGATCGGCGCGGAGGGTTCTGCTGGTCGCGTTCGACTCGGGCCCGCTGGCGCGTTGGTGAGGGGTGTACGCTTCGAGCGTGAGCGCGGGGTGACGGTCTATTTGAACGTCGGCTTGTTCAGCGCCGTCTCTCCGCTGCCGAGCTATTTCCATCAACTCATCGAGGATCGTGAGGTGGGTGAGGGCATGACGACCTTGCTTCGCGTTCTCGACGACGGAGCGCTGCGCTCGCTGGCGTGCGCTGAAGCGTTCAAGCCGTCGCGGGAGGTCGTCTGGGCGCGCCGCTTCTCGGAGGCGCGGGTCTCGGGGACGCCTCTCTACGTCGAGGGCCTCTTTCGTCAGGTCTTTCCAGAGCTTCGAGTGCGCGTCGAGTGGCGCGCGGTGCGCCGCAGGCTGCGCGTGGAACGTGTAGCGCTGAGCAGCTCGACGTTGGGCTCGTGCGCCTTCGGTGGCTACGGGCAGCTCATCGAGCGCGGTCTCGAGGTGACGCTCACCGTGCCGTGGGAAGACGGAGAGGGGGTGTTGGCGGCGAGCGGGGAGCAGGATGAGGGCCTCCTTTGGCGGACCTGGGCCGAAGAGGCGAGGCATCGCTTGGACATGTACGTGCTACCACGCTTTGCGCGCAATTCGACCGCGTTCGTGGTGCGGCTGCGGATCTTGGGCGAGCGGGACCAAGCGCGTCTCGCTGGCGCCCGCCTGGGTGAGAACAGCCTGCCGACGGCGCCGCGACCGTTCACGATGGTCCTCTATGAGGGAAGCTCCGCGCGCACGGCGGGCGAGCTCTAGCGAGCTCGAGCAGACGCGCGGACAAGTTTGTGACGAACCGTCGCGTCGCTCGATGACAATTCGAGCTCACGTCGCTTTCGATGAAAGATGACCACGCTCGCTCACAGGGAGAGCGAATGGGCACGTGGAATCTTTCGGAGTAGCAACGTGACGAAAACGAACACCAAGGGCGTGCCGCGTTCGCGGCTCAACATCACCTACCGAACGCACGTGGAGGGTCGGGAGGTCAAGAAGGAGCTGCCGCTGCGGCTGCTCGTAGCAGGCGACTTTTCGGGGCGCCGAAAGGACAAGACGCCCGAGCTGCCGCTGCTGGATCGGCGCCTGATGTACGCGATCGGCAAGGCGGGCTCGCTGGAGAGCATGCTGAAGGTCATGCGGGTCGGCTTGCCGGTCCCTGCGGATCTCACGCATGAGTGCGAGTTCGAAGTGAACGGAAGCGCCAACGTGCGGGTCACGCGCGGCGGCGACGGGGTGCTCATCGTCACGCAGCTCGAGGACGGAAGGGTGACGGGCCAGGCGGTACGGGACGGGGCAAAGAAGGGCGACTCGTCCGACTCGTCGGACGCGGACGCGAAGAAGGAAGACGGAGCGGAAGGTGAGGAGGGGGCCCAGGCGGCTTCGACGGCCGAGGCGACGGCGGCGACCCCGAGCGCGTCGCGGGTCGGCTCGAACGTGAGGTACGAGGGCCGCATCAAGTTGTCTTCGCTCGAGCTGAACAAAGACCTCATCGAGGGTTCGCTCGAAATCCCGACGGAGGGCGTGGTGGCGAGCGCTTGGCTCGTCCCGACGAAGCAGCCTCCTCGGGAGGCTCCCATCATGTATCAAGCGACGAAGATCTCGAAGCTGGAGCTGACCTTCGAGGAGCCCCTCGTCGGAATGGATGTTCCGCGTGAAGGACTGGATCGCCGCGTGCGGCTCTCTGCGGAGATCACGGCGAGGCAGGTGGTGCCGCTGCTCGACATGAAGTCCTTCGAGCCGCGGCGCATCGCGGAGTCGGTTCCCGAGATCCGTCGGCTGCTCGTGTTGCGTTGGTTGGTGAGCCAAGGGCGCAGCATGATCGCGTCGAACCCGGTCTTGCGGGGCAAGTGCAAGGAGCTTCTGAAGTCGCAGGGCAACGCCGAGGGCGAATCGGCCGCGACGAGTCCGCTCCAAGAGCTCAAGGAGAAGCTGGGGGAGTTGAACAAGCACCGCGTGTTCGACTTGGAGAAACAGTGGTGAGGGGCGTGGGACGTCGAGTTTCGAGGAGCGAACGATGAACGAAACCAATCAGCTAGAGGGCGTGGACAAGTATCTCCAGGATCTGCACCGCGCGGCGGGTTTCCCCTGGAGTGGGCAGGCCCTATCGGCCGAGCATGCGATGATCGCGAGGGACGGGGACGTGCTCGAGTTCCTGGATCGAGACACCAGCAAGGACGAGTACCTATTCGTCAACGTGCTGGCGGCCCTCTTGTGCAATCAGGTGGGCGACGGGCTCACGGCGGGAGCGGGCGGCGCGGACGACACAAGCGTCCTCGTCAAGTTCATGGCCAGCGTCGATTCCCTGGTTGGGAGGATCGACGAGAAGATTCAAACGTCGCTCGAACAAGTCTTCCGTCAGGAAAAGTTCCGCGAGATCGAACGGAACTTCCGCATGCTGAGTCAGCTCGTGGACGCGGTGACGACCGACCGAGTCGAGATCGACGTCTTGGATCTGACCAAAGACGAGCTCTACGAGGACATCCGGGACAACGTGAACCACATCATGGGGAGCGCGCTGTTCCAGAGGCTCTACGTGGAGGAGTTCGATCGTTTCGGCGGTGTCCCCTTCGGGGCGATCATCGGTCTCTTCGACTTCGACCCTTCCCACGAGGAGGAGGTGCAGTTCTTGAAGGGGATTGGGACGTTGGCGAGCCACTGCCACGCGCCATTCGTCGCCGCGGTGGCGCCCGGATTCTTCGGGATCCCGTCCTTCTCGGGTTTGGCGGGGCTCGAGGCGCTCGAGAAGGTGCTGGAGCGGCCTCGCTACGGAAAGTGGGAAGAGTTTCGCGATGAGCACGTCGCCGCGTACATCGGCCTCACGTTGCCGCGTTACCTGCTGCGGAAGCCGCACAAGATCGAAGGCGACGCGCGGCTCGTGTTCGAGGAGAAAATTCGTGGCGAGGAGGACTTCCTCTGGGGCAACGCCGCGACGCTGTTCGCCAAGAACATGATTCGTTCTTTCGAGCATTCCAACTGGTGCCAGCATGTGCGCGGACCCGAGGGAGGCGGCCTGATCAAGGGGCTGCCGGCGTTCGAGATCGAGGAAGACGGACGGTACATCGAGCAGCCGTCGGTGGACGCGGCGCTGCCCGACTACCGGGAGCTTCAGCTCTCGAGCGCGGGCTTCATTCCGCTCGTGTCACGCAAAGATCGCCCGAGCGAAGCGTGCTTCTTCAGCGTGCAGTCTGCCAAGCGGCCCAAGGACTTTCCGGACCATCAAGCTACGCAGAACGCGCACCTCGTGACCAATCTCTCGTACACGCTCTCGGTGAGCCGCGTCGCCCACTACATCAAGCGCATGGTGCGCGATTACATCGGCTCTTCGGCGGACGGGCCTTACATCCAAAAGATGCTGGAAAACTGGCTGGCAGAGTACGTGACGACGGTGACCAACCCCGACGACATCACGCTGGCGCGGTATCCGTTCAAGGTCGTCCAAGTCGTCGTGGAGCCGAAGCTGAACGCCCTCGGTTGGTTCAAGTGCACGGCGTCCATCCTGCCTCACATCCAGTTCGAGGGCATGGACGTCGAGCTGCGCTTGGAAGCAGCGCTCGGCTGACGAACGGGCTGGGCTGACGAACGAAAGAGGGACTCAGGCGAAGAGCTCGGCGCTGCGCGCGTCGACTGAGACTACGGAGATTGCGAATGGCCGAATTCAACAAGATGTGTGACATTTATCAGGGGTATAATTTCAAGAAGGACAAGCAGACGCCCGTCGGCTTCATCACCAAGCTCAAGATCGGCGACAAGGAGTTGCCGGTGGACCAGACGGTCAGGGACCCGCTCAACCCCGAAGGAGACCAAAAGGTCGTCGCCGTCCTCAGCGGCGCACATTGGCAGCTGGGGCAGACCGATACCCTGTATTTTTCGGGGCAGGTCTCGGTGGTCTCCAAGCAGAGCTGCATGGAGCTCCTCTTCAATGCCCTGACCAACGTCGAGGTCATCTTTCAGTTCGTCGTCTACGACTATGACCCGATGGCGAAGAAGTACTTCAAGTGCCTGACGGTCGACGCGGACATGAAGGGGCTCTTGGAGAAGAACGGCAGCGACTTGAACTTGCAGGTGGCCGAGTCGAAGTCCCCGGAGGTGCAGTCCCCGGAGAACTACTCCTTTCAGGTCGGGATTTGCCCGCAACCCGAGGCGCAGTCGATCACCATCGCCGTGGGGGATCAGAAGAACATCGTGAAGAGCTGGGGCGTTCCCGTCGCGGCGTGACGGGGCCTGGAGGCGCGCGCGGTGAGCAGCGAGCTAGCGTTACATGCCTGGATCTCGGGGCAACTGCTCGAGCCGGAGCACTTCGAACGGCAGGAGCGAGTCTTGCTCGCGCACATGGCGGCGCGTCTCCGTCTCACGGGGCTCCCGGCGTACGGTGTCGCCGCGCTCGAGCTCGACCGGGAGGCGCTCGCCGAGCGCAAGATCGTGATCCGGAGGCTCGATTGGCTTCTCCAGGACGGTCGCTTCGTGTCCACCGAGGGAAACGTCGAGCGGATCACGCCGCTCGAGCTCGAGGGTCGAGGGAAGATCGACGTGTATATGGACCTGGTTTCGATCGAGCAATCATTGGCGAACGTCGAGGCGAGTCGCATCGTCCCTCGCAGGTATCAGATCCGCCTCGTCGAGGGGGAGCCTGCATGGGGCGAGAGCGTTCACGCCGACTCTCGGCGTGAGGAATGGATGAAGCTCTTCACGCTGGAGCCCGAGGCCAGCGGGCGCGGCGTGCGGTTGGGGAAGTACGTGCCGCCGCTCATGCACGTCTCCACGACGCCATTCTTGCGTGACGAGCTTCTAGCTCTGTACGACGGCATCGAAGACGTTGGCGCGTCCCTGCAGGAGGGGCTTTCGGAGAACGCCGCCTCGGGGGTGCGGGATCCGGAGCTGCGACGCCGCTGGTTGCAAGGGCGGAAGCTGCGGGCGTTTCTGGCGGAGAACATGGCGGTCCACGAGGCGATCGGGGTGGACGGGGTAGGTCTCCGCACCCACCCCTATTGGCTCTTCTGCGCGCTGCGCGACTACGCGTGCGAGGTGGCCGTCGGCGAGGAGCTCGAGGTCGACCCGGAGACGATGCGGTACGACCACGACGACCTGTGGGGAACGTTCGCGTCGGTGCTCTCGCCCCTCAGTCGCTCGGAGGTTCCACCTCGGCGTCGTGCGGCCGCGGGGCGTGAGCTCTCGCGGGAGGGGAGGCTCTTCGTCGCACGTGATCTTCCAGAGGAAGCGGTAGCCGAGGGGACCGAGCTGCTCCTGAAGATCACGGGGCGCGTCGACCCGAACGAGCTCGTGCTCGCCAGTCCGCTCAGGATCCGAGCGCTGCATCTCAGCTTGCTGAAGGGGCTCGTGCTGCGTCCGGTGCCACACCTTTCGGACGAATCCAGAGAGGTTCGTTACTACCGGCTGGAGTGCAGCGGTGAGGAGTGGGGGCACGTCCGTCGCGAGCGCGCCCTCTGCTTCCAAAGAGTTTCCGGCGCAAAGGACCAACGAGCAGAGCTCCTTTGGACGAAGAGGCGTCATGGGGTTGCTTGAGCGGTTGCGTTCGGGAGCGTCCGGGCCGCGTGGGCTTGGCCAAATCGCCGGGCACCTCGCTGCTTTGCTCAACAGCGAGCAGGGGTACGCGTCGGTCATCGGGGATTTCGGAGTTCCCTCTTCCGTCAAGGAAGGGGCCCCGCCCAAGGCAAGGGAGCCGCAGGACCCGGTCGAGCGGTTGCGGAGGGAGCTCGTGAAGAGCATCTCGCGCCACGAGCCGGCGCTCGGTGATTTCGAGCTACACGCGGTCTCCAGGGATCCGCTGGGTCACGTCACCTTCGCGCTCGACGGGCGCCACGCGGAGACGGGCGCGGCGGTGCACTTGCGGCTCCTCTTCGACGTTTGGACGCGGCGTTTCGAGGTCATGAGGGGACGAGGATGAGCTTCGAACAGGCGCTCACGGTCGAGCCCGTCGTAATCATCGCGGGGCGCCGCCACGTGGTGGAGGCGCGCGACGTGAGGAGCGTGGAGCTAGAGCTTCGGCAAGCCGGATTCTCCGGTAGCGTCGAGTTCGTGCGCCGCGACGACGCGGCCTACGGCGGCGCGTACGAAGACCGCCTGGCCCAGACCTTCTGGGACCCCCAAGAGCTCGAAGTGGAGCTGTCGGTCACGCCCGCGCGCCTTGCGCCGGGCGCGAGCGCCGAAGCGAGCCGTGTGTCGCTCCGCGGGCGCGGGGAGCGCCGTGGGCTCTTGGAGCAGCCCGTGGAGAGGGAAGGGCGACCGATGCTGGAGCGCAGGTATCGCGTCGAGTTCGGGGACGCGGCGCGCGTCCTTTGGAGCCAGCATTTCCCGTGCGAGCTGTTGACGGGCAAGAGCCTGTTGGAGGTCGTCCAGGCGCAAGCGACGCAAGACGTGCGCGTCGACTCGTCCTGGGAGGTGGCGACCACGACCCAGCGGCAATGGTTTCTGCATCTTCCGGAGCACGCGGGCTCGAGCTTCTACGATTTTTTGAGCTGGTACCTGGATGGACGAGGTGGCGGCCTCTCGTACGACTACGCGAAGGGGAGCTACGAGCTGGTGGCGACGCCCGACGTGAGTCACCCCGCGAAGTCACTGAACGGCGATGATTTCAGCGAGGTCCGCATCGATTGGAGGGAGCCGCCGCGCGCTCGACCCAGGGTGCGCTGCGCATCCGCAACTGCGTCTTCGACTCTCGCGGTCGAGCGCGACCACGTGCTGACCCCGCTGGCGCGGGATTCGCTCACGCGCACTCCCATCCGTGCGCGGCAGTCCGCGCGGGCGGACGACGAGAAGCTGCGCAACGAGCTGCCGAAACCGTGGGCCACCGTGGTCTGCCGACGCTACCCGAGTGTCGCGCTGCTGCCTGGCGCTCGCGTGAGCTGCGTCTCCGAGGGGCTTTTCTCCGACGCTTCGGCGCTCGTGCAATCGGAGTGGTTGGTTCGGAGCGTGCGGCTTCGTGCGGTCGCCCTCTCCGGGCCGAAGGAGACGAGCCCCGTGCTCGGCGCCGCGCCCCTGACGATTGATCTCTCGGTCGCGTTGGGTCAGATCGGGGACAGGACGATGAGCGGGTGGGACTTCGTCTCGCCGCGCTACCCGGGCTACGTAGAGGGCGTCGTCGTCAGTCACGAGGGAGCCGACACCGAAGAAACGTGGGACGCGCGTCGGGACGACGACACCGCGCTCGACGAAGTCGAGGTGGAAATTCCGCTCTTCGAGGAGAGCGTGTTTTGCCCCTTCGAGCCGGGCACTAGCCCAGCCAGCGTCTTCTCTCCGCATTGTCGCGGCGAGCCCGTGCTCCTGGCGCTGGATCTCGACGAGAGCACCATCGTTCGTTCGCTGTCCTGGCGCCGCCGCGTTGCGTTGGCCGAGGGCGCGCAAGGAGAGGGCGTGATCTTCGGTCGAAGCGAGGACAACTGCACGAAGCTGAGCCACGTCTACGAGGGAGCCGTCCCCGTGCTTGGCCTGGAGCGTGTCAACGACAAGGACCACGTCACGCTCACCATGAGCGAGGGCAAGCTGGTCATTGGTGTCATGGAGGAGGGCGGATGAGCACGCTGCGGTGCACGATCACGCTCGACAAGACCTCGGGGCTCGTCCTTCTCGTGGAGGACGCGGAGGCGCAGACCAAGCGCACCGTGACGTTGTCGAAGGACTCGTTGGTGCTCGAGGTGCAGGCGGGGTCGTCGACCAGCACCGTGACTCAGAACGCGGTGTCGGTGTCCATCGAGTGCAAGAAGTTCTCCGTCAAGGCGGAGGAGATCGAGTGCAGCTCCACCAAGGCCTCCACGTACGCAGCGGGGACGGCGCTTTCGTTGAGCGGGAAGGACGAGGCAAAGCTGAGCGGTCGTCGGCTCGAGTGCTCCGGAACGACCCTGAAGCTCGACGCAAAGGGCGAGCTGACGGCGAGCGCGTCCGGGGTGACGACCGTGAAGGGGCAGAGCGTGGCGGTCTCCGCCATGCAGGTGGACCTCGGCTGAAGGTCAAGGAAGCGGACATGACGAGTCGAACGTTCCACGACACCTTCCTCGACGAGCTGGCGCGCCTCGATGCGTACTTGAGCGAGGTGGGCGGCGGCGCACCCGAGGCGCCCCAGAGCTCCGATCCGGAGGTACGCCGATTGCTCGAGGCTACGGCGTTCTTCTCCGCCAGGACTCAGGAGATGGCTTATCGAGGAGCGTTCGACGCCGTGAGCTGGCTCTTGGCGGAGCAATGTGACTTCCTGCGCCGTCCGCTGGTGGCTCGGGGCCTGGTGCAGGCGTGCGACGCCGGCGGCTGGTCTTCGGCGATTCGTCTGCCACAAAGAACGCCGCTTTTGGTCGAGTCGGCGGAGGGGACGGTCGGCCAGTTCGCGACGGCCGTGTCGGCCGTCGTGGCTCCGCTCGCCGTCGTCGATTTGCGCCTCGAGCGCGCTCCCGGGGAGCGGTGGCTCCTCCTGGAGGTGGAGGCTCCGCTCGGCTTCGCCGAGCTCGAGTGGCTGAGTTTGTACGTGGACGTCTTGGGGGATCGGCGCCGCTCGCTTTCGCTCCATCGACGACTCAGGTGGGCGTGCCGCTCGGCGCGCTACTGGTCGGTTAAGACGGAGCCCGGCTCGCGTCGACGCCGGCCCGAGCTCTCCGAGCTCCGCGAGTTGCCTGCCCTCGACGTGAGGTTCGGTCGGCGTCGCGGGGAGCTCGGAGACGACGCGCCTTCGGCGCTCGAGGCCGTCCGAGCGCACTTTCAGCTGCCGGAGCAGAATCTCTTCCTCAACGTGTTGCTCCCGGCTCAGCGTGACGACCAGCGCGCTTGGATTGCGCTCGAGCTCGAGCCGGAGGGGCCTGAGTTTCCCTGCTCGAAGGGCGCATTTCGTCCCAACGTGCTGCCCATCGAGAACGAAGTGAGAGCTCCGTCCGACCCCATCGTCGAAGATGGTCGGACGACGGACCACTGGGTGCTTCCCCCGGCGGAGCTTTCGGCGCCCGGATTCGGCGACCCCGCTAGTGGGTACGAGCTGTTGGAAGTGAAACGCGTCTCCGAGGTGCACGAGAAGCACGAGGTGACGCTCTTGTCGTCGTCCATCGCTGAGCCCGAGCGGTCCTATCGTTTGGGGTGGCGATCCGTCGACGGCAAGGAGCGCCCGCTTTTGCGACTGAGCGCTCCAGGCACTCCGGAACGTCCGCGTCGACTCCGGCTGAACGCCACATGGACGCAGCCGGGGCTCGATCTTCGCGCGCTGAGTCGGCTGCGGCTGCGGCCGTGGCGGCTTGCGCTTCCGCACGTCGAGCTGAAGCCCCTTCCGGCGAGCGCTCCGTTCGTACCCAGCCCGCTCTCTGGCGATCCGGAAAAGCTGCTCGACGTCGCGGCGCTGACGAATCGATCCTGGCTCGGTCGTGACGAGTTGGTGCACCTCTTGAAGCTGCTCGGCGCGGGCGCGCACGTTTGGGGCAAGTGTGTCGACGCGGTGGAGTCGGTCCGTTGGCGTGAGGTGACGAGCAGCGGTGCGGGTGCGGGCACCGAGCTCGAGGTGACGCTTCGCGCGCGAGTGCTCGGTGACGAGCTGGAGGCTTTGCAGCACGACTTGAGCGACCGAATTCAAGACGTCCTGAACGCTTGGTGCGACGCGCCGGTGCGGGTGCTGCTCGAGACGATTGCTCTGCGAGCGCCGCTTCGACTCGCGGAGGGCGGAGCATGAGCGCGGCGCTGTGGAGCGAGGTGGTGGAGCTCCGAAGGGCGGCCGATCTCGCAATAGAGACGGTGGCGCGCCGCCTGGACGCAGCGCGCGAGGAGGGCGACGTGAGCCGAGTCACCGCGCTTCTTCTTCAGGACTCGAGCGCGCGGGTGCGGGAGCTGCTCGAGCGCTGCGCGGCGCGCGGTCTCGACGCTCACTTCGCCGCGTTCGGATCGAGCGCGGCCGCGGACGCCGCGCTGCGGCTCCTTTCCTTCTGGCTCAACGAGCGGGTTCGTCGACGTTTGCCCGAGGCGGAGCGCGCCGACTGGATCCCGGTTGGACCAGAAGACGTCGAGCTACGGAACGGAGGACGACTGTTCTTCGACGAGGTGGACCACGTCCTGGCCGAACTGGAACGAGGACAGGAGCGATCGAGCGCGAAGATGGAGTCCCTGGCCGCTCTCGCCCTGTTTTGTTTGGAGCAAGGGTTCGAAGGGAAATACGCGGAGCGCCCCGACCTGCTCGAACGCTACAAGACCCGATTGCGACCGTGCCTCGAGTCGCGCTCCGTGGCCCCGCTGGAACCTTCGGCCCAGCTGCTTGTGACACGATGGCCGATGCTGGCGAGCGCGTTCGGCGTGTGCTTCGTATTTTACCTCTTCTGCGTCGCCGTTTCGGCGTGGCTCGGTGTCGGATGACGAGCAGAGAACTTCGAGGCTCGGACCGGGCATCGGCTCCTTTGGGGGAGCGGTCTTGGCAGCCCTCACTGCAGGGAGCGAGATTGGAGCCTGCATACTCCGCGGATGAGCCTTCGGCGGAGCACGCAGAAGCGCGCGCGGCGCGGGAGCTCGCGTCTTTGTTGGAGCCGGAGGAGACCGACCCAGCGCGAGGATTCGACCGCGTCGAGCGAGAGCTCCGCAGGATCTTCGCCGAGCACGCCGAGACGCTCGAAATCGTGCTTGAGGCCGTAGCCGAGCTGCGCCAGGTCCCTGGGGCGCAGCTGCTCGGAGAGCTCACTCGCTTCGAAGCTCTCCTCGAAGCGTTCGTGAGCCGCCACGACTCGTGGGGGGACGGAGCGTGACCCGGATGGAGACGACCAGCGGTGCCGTGCCGTGGGGGCTCGTTGCTCTCGGGATCGTGTTGGTGCTGGTGTGCCTCGTCGTCGGGATGGGGGTGTGGCGTTGGCGCGCGCGGGGTAGCGGGGCTTCGAAGGAGGCCGATCCGTACCGAGAGCTCCTTGCCGTTTGGGGTGTCGTCTGGCGTGAGCTCGCCGCGCGCGAGCGACGCTCCGGGACGGTCGTCCTGGCGCTGGGGGAGGTGTGGCGTCGTAGCGGCGCGCTCGCGGGCCTCGTCGGTGCTGCTCGCGGCCCGACGGGGTCGACCTCGGTTCGCGCTTACCGCGGCGCTCGCGCCTCGGTCTTGGAGCTTCCCGACGAGTTGCTCCGGGCAGATGTGGCATCCCTCGAACGGGTGCTGCGGACGCTCGGGCGGAAGCTTCCTCCTATCGTGCTCGTGGCCGTGGGGATCGACGTTCGGGAGCTGCAGGAGGGCGACGAGCGCCGCTTGGACGAGTGGGCGTCGTTCTTGGGCCGCGTGCTGCCTCGTCTGGCGCAGCAGGGGCGCGTCGTGGGCTTGAAGGTAGGCGTGGCGGGTTTCGAGAGCGAGCCTGGCTACCCGCGGATTCAGGAGCTGTGGGTGAGGCAGCGCCCGGAGGGGCTGAGCTTCGATCTCGTCGGGGACGGCGCACGGCTCGACGAGCTGCTCCGTAAGTTGGAGCGGCAGCTCGGATCGGTGCTGGTCTCCACCCCGGAAGAGTTCGAAGGGGTGGTGACCTCGTTCAGCGCGTTGCCGAGGAAGCTCTCGGCGCTCGCGGCTGGACTGCGTGCCGTGGCGCACGCGTCGGAGGGGCACACGCAGAGGAGCCTCGACGGTGTCTTCCTCACGGACGCGCAGGGCGGCGCGATCCCAGCGCTTCCGTTCACGCCGAGCGAGCGTGACCTCCAGACGGTCGCCGTCGAGCTCACGCGCGCGGCGTGGGGGCGCGCGGCGCGTGGGGCGGTGGGTGCCTGCGTCGCGATTGTGCTTGGATTCTGCCTCCATGGCCTTTGGCTCGGCCGGGTCCACGCGAAGGTCGCCGCGTTCGCTGAGGCGGCGTCCTCGAGGAGCCGAGGGCCCGACGACCTCGAGCCTCCTCGGCGCGCGCTCCGCTCGGCGTCGCGTGTGGAGTTGCATTCATCGAGTGCCTCCCCGGCGGGGGAAGCCACGCGCGGCTTCAGTTCGAACGACGACGGGCGACCGCGGTTGCTCGCTCGCATCGAGCAAGCAGGGAGCGCGGTCCGTGGCCTCGAGTATTGGGCGTTGCCTCTGGCTTGGTCCGCCGAGCGTTCACGGGCGACGCAAGAGTTCGTTCGTTTGACGCGCCAGGCGTTCATCGTGCCGCTCGTCGATTCGCGTCGACACTTCGCCGGTCGAGTCTTCGCAGCGGTGCTCGACCGCGCTACGTCGACGAACCAGTTCGGCGAGCTGGTGCTCGCGCACCCCGAGAGCTGGGCGACTGCGCTCCATCTGCCCACGCGGACGGTGGAGGACTTCGTGCGCGTGCGGACGACCGCGGCGCGCTCGGAGCTCACCCTCGGGGACTTGGACGCGGCGGCGCGGTCGGTGGGGGAGTGGCGCAAGGTCGTTCTCGAGGTCACGAGCGCCGTAGGCGAGGGGGTGTTCTCGGAGGAGACGCTGCGTCGCGCGCGAGAGAATCCTCTCGTACGAGAGCTGCCGACGACGGCGGCGGAGCTGAGTTTGTTGGAACGCGCGGTGAGCCTGGT
>JAEYVE010000159.1 GCA_023432025.1 Pseudomonadota bacterium | reverse complement strand
TGGGCGCCGTGTGGTGGGGCGCGGCGCCTTGGCTCGCCGAGTGCGCGTTTGCGCCCGGCGCCGGCGAGCGCTCGGTCGAGGAAGGTCGAGGCACCGCGTCGCGTGGCGCAGGCTCTGCCATCCTGCTGATTCGAGGTCAGGCGCGTGCGCTGGGCACGAACGTGGAACAGCGTGGCGCTTCGACGTTTGCGCCGGGAGATCGCGTGCAAGCAGAGGTGGGGGGAGCTCGCCTCGCGCTCGGGAAAATGACCGAGGTTCAGCTCGAGGCGCAGGCCGTGCTCGCACTCGCCGAGGTCGAGAGCGACGCGCAGCGCTTGGTTTTGTCGAACGGTCGCGCGTCGTTCGAGGTGGACCCACGGCGTAAAGGACGCGTCGTGGTGGAAACACCCGACGTGCGTATTGCCGTGGTGGGAACGTATTTTCACGTCGCTCTCGAGCGTCAGGGCGCGGAAACTTGGACGTCGGTGCGCGTCGAGCGAGGTCGCGTCGAAATCCGACGCGGCGGGCACGCCGTTCTACTTCACCCGGGAGAATCTTGGACGTCTCGCGTTGACTCGCACGAAGCTTCCGAGAATAGCGCGCGCGCCCACCCGACGAGCGCGACGTCTCCAGAGCTCTCGGAGGCGTTCGTTCCCGCCGGTGGCGAGACGTCCGCGAGCCACCCGCCTCGCGAGAAGGGCGCACCGAGCGCGTCCACCGCGGCGAACGCGGCGACGGAGACGAACGCGTCTGTTCGCCTGCCCAGAGCCGGTGCTGGCGTGGAGGAGCGCGCTCGTGAATCGACGAGTGCCGAGTCGGTCGAGACCACCCCGACGACTCTTGGTGAAGAAATCCACCTGTATCGCTCCGCGCTCAGCGCGCGCAACAGAGGAGACGACGCGCGCGCCGTGGAGCGCTTGAGCACGTTCCTGGCGAAGTACCCGGCTTCCAACTTGCGCCAAGAGGCGACGGTCGAGCACTTTCGTGCGCTTCGTCGGCTCGGGCGGTCGAGCGAGGCAGCGCGCGCTGCGACGCGTTACCTGAGCACGTATCCAGCGGGTTTTGCTCGCTCGGAGGCGAGCGAGCTCGCCTTGCCGCGCCCCTGAAGAGGGACGGTCACGTGCCCTCTCGAGCGCGCTCGTCTTGCGCCGAGCGGTCTTGCGCCGAGCGGTCTTGCGCCGAGCGCACCTCACCGTGTCCCACGCAACTTGGTCGTGATAGCGGATCACCGCAGTGTGAGAATTTTCTGAGGTGAAGCGAGCAACAGGGAAAGTCACCTGTGAACGACAGAAATCGTGCCTGCTCTGGGTGACGTTCGGTTACCTATAACGGTCGACTCGGTGTTTTGTCCCCGCCCGGACTTTCCGAGGGAGGAATCGAATGCGTTACGGCAGTTGGGCAGTCTTTACGTTCGTCTTGGGTGCTTCGCTCGCCGGAGTGAGCTGCGGCAGTGACGCAGACGGTGCATCGAAGGAGGCTCAAAGTCCGTCGAGCGGTGGCTCGAACGGCACCGGCGGGGGGTCGGTGATCCTCGACCCGGGGACCACCAAAACGTGCAAGACCGCGAGCGATTGTCAGTCGGCGCAAGTTTGCCACCCGTTCACCGGAACGTGCGTCGCGTCTCAGGGGCAGTGTACGAGCCACGCGTCTTGCAACGACGCCAGTTACTGTGAGCCCAGCTTGAACGCGTGTTTGCCCGCGGCTTCGGGCACGCCCTGTGAAACCAAGGACAACTGTGTGGGCGGCGCGGCGTGCACGAACGGTTCGTGCGGCTGCTCGGAGTTTTCGCAGCAGCAGCCGGAGCAGGGTGGCCCGCTGGACGTGTATCTCGTCTTCGACCGCACGCGGAGCATGGGTGAGGACTGCGCCTACGTGCCGGGGCAACAGCCGCCCGTGGACTCGAAGGCGTGCTACGCGACCTACGCGCTGCCGAGCTACCTGACCACCGTGGCGCCGGAGGTCGAAACGCGGCTCGCGTTCCAGTTCCTGAGCATCAACAACGGCTGCGACGGTGGACCTTACTCCACCCCGCTGGTTCCGCTCACGCCGCTCCCGGTCACTGCGGATCACCGGCTGGTGCAGGAAATCAGCGACGAAACCTTCGATCACAACATCGGCACGGATCTCGAGGGCGCGCTGCGCGGCATCGCAGCGTTCACCGCGGCCAATCAAACGCCGGGTCGAGAAATGATCGGCGTCTTGATGACGGACGGCGACCCGTCCACGGCCGGCGAAAACGACTGCCGAAGCGAAACCAACATCGGTGCGCTCGAGCGCATCATCGCCGACCACTACGCGGCAACGGGCATTCGCATCTTCATCATCGGTATGGAGGGCGCCACGGAGCGGAACCTGGAGCGCCTGGCGCGCGCGGGCGGCGCGGATCCGCACGACGACTTCTGCGGCGACCTCGACGGGCCTTGTCACTACTGGAACGTCGGGGACGGCGGGGGCGAAGCCGTCGCCAATGCGCTCCGCGCCATTTCGGAGCAGGCGGCGCCGCTGCCGTGTGAGTACCCGCTTTCCCACATCGAGCCGCCCGAGGGCAGCATGCTCGATCTATCGACGCTCAACGTGCGGCTGACGAGCGGCGACACGACGGCGACGGTCGTGCGCGCCAACTCGGAAGCCGAGTGCCCGACGAACGAAAACGCCTGGTACTACGACGACCCAGCGTCCCCCACGAAGATCCACCTGTGTCCGAGCGCTTGTAACTTGGTGACCAACGCGATGACCGGGGCACAGGTGAGCATCGTGGGCGGCTGCGAGGCGACGCAAATCCTGAAGTAGCACCGGGTTTTTGGAGGCTCATCGCGCTGGGCTCATCGCGCTGGGTCTCATCGCGCTGGGTCTCATCGCGCTGGGTCTCATCGCGCTGGGTCTCATCGCGCTGGGTCTCATCGCGCTGGGCCACTACGCCGGGGCTCGTTGCGCTGGGTGCCCGGCGAAACCCTGCGTCGCCACGCGCACCGCGGGAGCGGACGCGCAATGTCGCTCGCGTCGAGGTACGATCGAAAGACCATGACGTCGCGACCGGATGCCAGCGAGCTTTTCTTGGGGAAGTGGGCCCTCGTCACGGGAGCCTCTTCGGGGATTGGGCTCGAGCTGGCGCGGGGACTGGCGCGCCGCGGAGCGCACGTGGCGCTCTCCGCGCGTTCGGAGGACAAGCTGCGCGCCTTCGCGGAGGAGCTCGAGCGGGAGCAGGGCGTGCGCACTCTGGTGCTGCCCATCGATCTTTCACGTTCCGGGGCGGGCCGTGAGCTGTACTCGCGGGCGTGTGACGCGGGCATCGTCGTGGAGCACCTCGTGAACAACGCGGGCGTGGGTGCCTCGGGGCCGTTCGCGCGGAGCGACCACGACGAGCAGCTGGCGCTGCTCCGCTTGAACTGCGAGGCCGTCGTGGAGCTCACGCACGCGCTCTTGCCGTCTTTGGTTTCGAGCGGCTCCGGCGGAATTTTCAATGTGGCGTCCGTGCAGGCCTTCATGCCGGTGCCCTTCATGGCCGCGTATGCCGCGTCCAAGGCCTTCGTGCGGAGCTTTACGGAGTCGCTGGCGGAAGAGCTGCGCGGGAGCGGGGTCCGCGTGACCGTGCTCTGTCCTGGACATGTTCCTAGTGGCTTCCAGGCCGCGGCGGGCTTCGAGGAGGGGGCGCTCAATCCTCCGGGAGCCATGAGTGCCGCAGAAACGGCTGAACGCGGTCTTCGTGGTTACGCCGCGGGCGAACGGGTGGTCGTGACGGGTATAGTTAATCAGCTTGGAACGGTCGCGGCGACGATGTTGCCCAACGGACTCGTGACTCGCGTTGGCGCCAAAATGATGAGAAAATTCGGACGCTTTGCCTAGTGTGCCCTGGTCGTCACTCCGAGGACCGCGCAGCGCCCTGAGTTGCTCTCGTTTTCTCCCACCATGCAGCGTCGTGAGCTCCGCCTGACCACCTCGTTCCGCGTCCGGTACGCCACGATGGATGAGCTCGTGGTCGCGTACAGCAGCAACCTGTCGCGCGGCGGGTTATTTCTGAAGAGCGAGGAGCTCTTGCCGGTCGGGGCGCGGGTGATGCTCACCCTAGAGCTCCCCGACGACGGCCCCGAGCTCTCGGTGGCGTGCGTCGTGGTGTTCACGCGCGACACCGGGTTGCGCGGCATGGGCGTGAAGTTCGACGACCCGGACGAAGTGACGAAACAGCGCGTCGAGGCGTTCATCATCGGCGCTGCGCCGTCATCGACCGAGCTCGCGGTGGCGCCCGTCGCGCGTGCGCTCGACGTGGTCGTGGTGGACGACGAGCCGCTTCAATCGGCGCGGGCGGCGGAGGGCTTTCGCGCTCGTGGGCACACCGTGCGCACCGCGCGTGACGGGCTCGAGGGGCTCGCGCTTTGCCTCAAAAAGACGCCGGACGTCGTGCTCACGGACGTCCAAATGCCGAAAATGGACGGGTGGCAGCTGCTCCGCATGCTGCGCGCGCGTCCCGCGCTCGCCCACGTCCCCGTCATTTTTCTGACGTCGCTCAAGAGCGAAGCGGATCGGCTCCTCGGTTATCGCCTGGGCGTGGACGATTACCTGCCCAAGCCTTACGAGCTCGGGGAGCTTGCGAGTCGGGTGGACCGCGCGGTGCTTCGGGCGGAGCAACAAGCGAAGGCTGCCGCGGCGGACGGTCGCAGCCTCACCGGTGATTTGGAGCAGGTGGGCATGCCGAGCATCCTCTCTTTCTTGGAAATCGAGCGGCGCTCGGGCGAGCTCGACGTGTACGTGGGGGCAGCCGTCAGCGGTCGCATTTGGCTGGGTGAGGGGCGGCCTCTGCGCGCGGAGATCGACGCGCGCCCCGAGCTCAGGGGCCGAGAGGCGTTTTTCTCGCTGCTCGACGTTACCGCGGGGCGCTTCGACTTTCGCGAAGGGCAGAGCGAGGGGCCCGACGAGATTGGAGCCGGCATTTCCGCGCTCTTGCTCGAGCACGCGCGCCTCGAGGACGAGCTCTCGTCGACGTAAACGGGGCTGCCCCTGGCGACGGTCTCAGGCATCATGCGCCGCGCCGACCTCTCGGGAGGGCGGGCGAGGGCAGCATGACGAACAGGTTTTGGCTTTTGGGCGAGTGGGTGCGGACGATCACGCGGGGTGCCGGAAGGCGCGCGTGGACCAAGGCGCCCGTGCTCGTGCTCGCGGCTCTTGCCCTCTTCGCGAGCGCTGCCTGCGGGCGGCTCGGCTCGAGCGGCTCCGGCGATGGCTTGCTGGCTGGAAAGCACCCGCACCGTGTTCAGGGCGTGACCGCTGTCGAACGCATCAACGACGGTCAGGTCCCGCGCGTCGGCACGGATTGGAACAGCAACCGCACGGCTGTTTTCGGTACGAACGCTTACGTCGAGTACGACCTCGGCGCGCCCGAGCGCATCGTCGCGGCGGCGCTGCTCGCCGACAACAACGACACCTACGAAATCCTGGGCTCGCTGGACGGTACGAGCTTTCAAACCCTGTGGACGGCGAGCGGCGTCTCGGGCGCCGGCATGCGCTGGCGTACGGTCCCTGAGCTCGACGCGTCCGCTCGCTACGTGCGTCTCAAGCCGGGGCGCGGCGGTGACTCTTCGCTCAGCGTGGGCGAGCTCGTGCTGTACTCCGAGCCACCCGAGTCGCTCCCTCCGTCTCTCCGCGAAGTGAGCGCGGTGCCGTCGGGCCTTGCGTACAGGAGCGCGCTGCTCGTGTTCGCCACGGCGCTGGGCGCGTGTGTTGCGTTCATGTTCCGGGGCGCGCCGCTCTACTGGAACGGCCTGTTCTTGGTGCTCGTGGTGGCGGCGGGCGTGCCGCTCGTGCGCGCCTTCCAGGAGGCGTGGCCGATCGAGGCGCTCGAGGTGTCCATGACGCGCGGCGTGGTGGCGGCGGTGGCGGCGCTCGTGGCCTTGCGCGAAACGTTCGGGCCGCGCCGCTTCGCGCCGCTGCCGGCCGTGACGGTCGGCACGCTGAGTGTCGCCGCGCTGGTTGCGGTGGCGGCCTTCTACAACTTGGGCCGGCCGCAGTTCTGGGACGCGCGCGAGAACCGTCCCAGCGTCGTGCACAACTACGACATGCGCGTGTACTACCCGGTGGCGAAGTACTTCGCGGAGCTACGCTACGACGGCTTGTACTTGGCCAGCACGGCCACCTACGCCGAAGAAACCGGCGGCATCGATCGCCCCAGCATGCAGCGCGTCGAGCTCCGGGATTTGCGTGACCATCGCATGCGCCGGGTGCCGGACGTGCGAAACGAGATCCTGGCCATCAAGGATCGCTTTACCCCCGAGCGCTGGGCCGAGCTCAAGGAGGACATGCGCTACTTCTGGGAGACCATGGGCCCGCGCGCCTACCTCGGGAGCATGGTCGACCACGGCGGTAACGCGACGCCCTTCTGGCTCGCCATCACGCACCTGATGTTCGCGAAGACCACGGCGAGCAACAGCGTGCTGCTCTGGGCCGGCGCGCTGGATCCGCTCATGCTGGTCGGCCTGTTCATCGCCATTTGGCGCTCCTTCGGGGTGCGCACGGCGCTCGTGTCGATGGTCATTTTCGGGGCGAACGACTTTTACATGTTCGGCTCCAACTGGGCCGGCGCCACCCTGCGTCACGACTGGATGGTGTACCTGGGCCTCGGGGCGTGCGCGTTCAAGACCGAGCGCTACAAACTGGGCGGCGCGCTCTTGGCGCTCTCGGCGTTGATCCGCGCGTTCCCGGCCATCACGCTCATTGCGCTGGTCGTTCCCGTCGCTTGGTATGTGTTCGAGCGCACCAAGAAGGACGGCAAGCTGCCCGGGCTCTCGGATGTCGTCTCCGCTCATCGTTGGTTCGTGCAGGCGGCGCTGGGCGCCACGATCGCCGTCGTGTCCGCCGTCTTGTTCTCGTCTTTGGTGCTCGGCTTCGACGCGTGGCCGCTCTGGGTGCAGAAAATCTCGAGCTTTACGTCCGATCCGCACGTCAATCACGTGTCCCTCCTCACGGTGACGTCGGGCTCGGAGGGCAATCAGGTCATGGTGCGCAACTCGCGCATGCCGTTCCACTTGGGAGCGATCGCCGTGTACTTGGTGCTCGCTCTTTGGCTGGCGCGTCGCGCCAAGCCGCATCAGGTGGCCCTCCTCGGCATGATGATGATGCCGGTCCTGATGTACCCCGCGAACTACTACATTCACTTCATCTTCGTGCTGGCCATGCTCGTCGACGAGCGCCCGCGCGGCTCGGTGCCCCGCCTCGATCAGCACGCCGGCAAGGTGTGGGTCATTCTGCTGGGGCTGTGCGCGGCGCAGTACTTCACCGTGAAGGAGAAGGACATGGAGGTGCATTTCTACAACGCGAGCGTGCTCTTGATGGCGGCGTTGCTCTTTGTGCTGGTCGTCTTGCTCAAGCGTTCGCTCGAGGAGCACGGCGGGCTTTCGCTGCTCGCCGCGGACGGTGTCGCATTCGCCCCGGGGGCGCTACCGGACTCCGAGCCTGCCGCGCCCCAGGCGGAAGCAGCCAGCGAAGGCGAGTCCTCGAACGCGGCCACCGTTCCACAGCGAGACGATACGGAGGACGCGGCGGAGCCCGGGACCGAGCGTTCCATCGCGGAGAGCTCGGAGGGCGCAAATCCTGCGCCCGTCGAGCAGGGCGAGGCCGCGGACGTCGAACCGAAATCTTGAGTTGAGCTCGAGTGGAGGGCGCCGAAAGGCGCCCAAAGCCGCTGAACGTGTGAGCGCTTTTCAGCGCGACGTGAGGTGCTGTAACTCCGCTCTCAGGATGATGACGACGCAGCGCGTACTCGAGCGGAACGTTGGCCTAGGACACGACGGAGAAGAATCGTCGCGGGACCCCGCCGAGACACAGCGGGCGGTCCTGTTGGGGCTGGCGGCCCAGGGCTTCGCCGTACCGGTCAAGAACGGCGCCAGCGCCGTGCTCGACGTCGCTCGGGACATTTTCGGGCGGTACGCGGAGCAGCGTCGTCTCTTGGCCGACCATTTGTGCCCCTCCGATCGCCGCGTCCAGGACTTTTTGGACGAGGTGCTGCGCACCGTGGGCGAAAGAGTGCGGTTGCCGCGGCAGAGCGTCGTGTTGGACCGCTACGGCCACGCGCGCGAGCTTTCTCTCCCCGCGGGTGAGCACGAGTACTTCAACGATTACGTGTCGAGCTATCGGCTCGAAAACGGCGTGCTGCACAACCCGGCCAGTGACCGTCGCACCACGCAGGGGGTGTTTCACGTCGCGGACTACGGGCTGCCCGTGCCGGGCGACAAAATCGCCGTACCTCTCCGGACCTTCGCGGCGCTGCTTCGTGCCGCGTTCGACGCGCCGCGCGATTTGACGCTCTTGCCGTTCTCGGCGGCGTGGGCAGAGCCGGTCCACACGCTGGTCTCGCTCCTGCTTCGCCCGCTCGTGTGCCCCGCGGTGCCGGGCCAGAGCGAGGAAAAGCGCATGGAGGTGCGCTTTTTCGCTCCGGGAGGGCTCGTCTCCAACCTCGATTTCGTCGAGAGCATTTTCGGAAATTGGGGTGATCCCTACCTGCCGGAGAACGACGCCGCCCTCGACGTGGAGCGCTGGACCGGGCACTCCGGCTTCGTTGTGCTGGCGCCGCACCTCACGCGCCTTCGCAAGAAGGACGTCGGTTTGCCGCACATCGACGACGCGACCGAGCGCGAAAAGGCGCACGGCATGTGCTGGGCCGAGCCGCACGAGCTCTACAACAGCGGCAACGCCTTCAAGCTCACGCTCCGCGACGCGCGCGGCATCATGGTGACCCTCCTTGCCGACAACTATTTCGGATACTGCAAGAAGGAGGTCAAAACGCAGATCAGCTTGAGCGCGAACCTCGCCGGACTCGCGGAGGAGGAGCACTCGGGTGGGGCGCTGGCGTTCTCCACGTACGTTCTGGGCCGTCGCTTCCTCGCCGACGAGCGGCTCATCGACACCGACCATCGGTTCTCCGACGTGGTGGAGCTGCTGGGCGACTCCATCACGCTGCACCCGGAAGGGTACGCGAGCGACAAGCAGTACCCGGACGTGCACTTCTTGCCGGAGGACATGGAAATCGACCTGGCGTCACAGACGGCGCGTTGGACGAGCCGGGGCCAGGAGCAAACGCTGCGCATCCTGCCGGGCCACGTGTACCTGCATCCGACGGGCTACAAGGTTCGGCTCGAAAAGCACCCGGCGGCGCCCAGTTGGCGCCTGGTGGGCACGGTTCCCGAAGGTACGTTCTGCCACAAGCCGTGCACCGTGTCGGGCGGCGGCAAGAGCGAAATTTCCAAGAGCCTCACGGACACGCTGCTCTACGGACCGGTGTACACCGCGGACTTCGAGAAGGACCTCGCGCTCGCCGAGGAGATCATCGAAAAGAGTTACGCGGACTGCCTGCGCCCCGAGCTCGCGCGAGACCACATGAAAGACCCGGGGCGGCCGGTGCTTTCTCCCGAGCGCTCGCTCGGCTCCGTCATCAAGCTGCTCACGCCGAACCGCGCGCTCTACACGGACGCCCACAACGCGTGGCTCGAGACGCTGCCGAACCACGTGCGCGCCATCGTGTTCGTCGTGAAGCGCTTTTACGACGCCAGCTGGGGACGCGATTGGAAGAGTCATTTCGCCGTCGACATCGTCAACGGCGCGCCGGGTCACGAGCTCAAGCTCGACGGGCGCAGACTCGTCGGCTCTTACCTGCGCGTCGGGTTCACCGAGGGCGGCGCCTACCGCACCTACAAACTGCGCCAGGATTTCGCGCCGGCAGACAAGGTGCAAATGGAGGACGACATCACCGCCAGCGTGGTGGTGCCCGCCGAGCGCATCCCGGGCCTGCCCGCGGAGTACGCGGGCCACTCGAGCCTGAAGCTCGTCGAGAACTGCGAGCAGCGGCTCTTTCAGCGCCCGGACGACGCCATCGTGCCCGGCTTGGACGAGCAGACGGAACGCGACATGTCGGGTCCCGGGCTCTTTGCGTCCAACTTCGAGCCGCTGACGTCGGAGGCCATGCGTGACTTGCGCGAGCGCGCGGACCTGTTCGAGGAGTTCACCCCGGAAATGCGCGCGCACATCGAGCGGAGCGCCGCACGCCCCGAGGGATACGCGGTGTGCTCGGCTCGGCCTCGCATCGTCGGCGGCAAGCCGACCAAGAACCCACGTTACCTCCAGGTGCGCCCCGACAAGGCGCGCCCGCGCGAGCGCTACTTGGCGGAGCTCGGCACGCGCCTCTATCGACGCGTCCCTGCCGGGCAAGCGGTGGTTTTTCCGGTCACCAGCGTGCTCAGCGGGCGCCGCAACAACCCACCCGATCAGCTGAAGGGGGTCGCGATTCGCCCTCTCTGCGTCTACGGGCCCATTCACTACCAAGAGCTGCCCGAGCTCTTCATGGACTACATCTGCTCGGTCACCGGAAAGTCGCCGAGCACGACGGGGGCGGGCTCGGAGGGAGCGCTCACCAAGGGGCCCTTCAACGCCATCTGCGCCGCGGCAGATTTGAACAACGCGCTCGTGTCCATGCTCCTGACCGGCTACGCGGGCTTCAGCTCGGCCGCCGGCTACATCGGCCCGAGCTGCCGCGTGGATCACGACATCAGCTTGCTGGTTCCGGAAATCTGGTGCCGCCTCTTCCCCGACGAGCGAGACCCTGTGCGCATGCTCGAACGGGGAGAGCTCGAAAAGCTCGAGGACTTCGACTTCGAGGGCAAGCGGGTGCTCGCGAGCCGGCTCGGCTACCGCATCACCGAGCGCTTCGTGCACACGTACTTCGGGCGCGTCTTCGACAACCCCGTGGCGGTCTTCACCGAGAACATTTTGAAGCCAGAAACGCAGAGCCTCTCCGTGTTCGCTGACGGTGTGAACAACCTAGTGGACGCGCAGCGGAGGGCCGCCGAGGTGTACTTCGAGGACGGCAGCATCGAGGACGCGTGCCCGCCGCTCCGCGCGCTCTTGCACGTGATGGCGCACGGACACTACGAGGGCAAGGACGTCACGCACCCCGACATTCGCGCGCTCTTTCGTCGAGAGGCGCTGCTCGGCAGCGCCTGGTACCAGGAGCGGCTCGCCGTGCGACAAGCGCGTGAGGTCGCGTTGTGGCGTCGTCACGTCGCGGCGCTCGAAGAGTTCGCGGCGCGGCCTGGCTACGGCTCGGAAGCAGAGCGCCTCGATGTTTCGCAGCGTTTGGAGTCGGCGCGTACGGAGCTCGGCCGCGTCACTTCGCCGACGTACTTGAACGAGCTGGTGGGAACTCTCGGCGCAGATCCCATCCATCGCGGTACGTGAGGAGGGAGCGCCGTGGGGGGGGGGGGGGGGGGGGG
>JAEYVE010000203.1 GCA_023432025.1 Pseudomonadota bacterium | reverse complement strand
AGGCTTGGGAGAGCTCGGGCGGTGCGGGGTCCGCAGGGGCGCTGGGGGGCACGCTGGTGCGGGGGGCGGCTTGGGTGGTGGCGCGCTCGACGAGGCGCTCTGCGAGCCAGACGGCGAAGGCGGCGGTGGCCCAGCCGGCGAGCACGTCGATGACCCAGTGGTGGTCCAGGTACACGGCGCCGCACGCCATGGCGATGGCGTACACAACGTGAATGCTGCGCGCCTTCCAGCCGGCGAAGCGCCACGCGGAGAACAGGCCGAGCATGGGGTAGGCGCAGTGCATGGACGGCAACGCACCGAAGATGGACGAAGCGCGCGAGTAGAAGGCGTGAAAGTAGTCGATGCCGAGGAGCGCGTCGACGCGCGCGAGGCCCGCGGGGTTGGGCAAAGCGCTGGCATCGATGAGGCACCCGTGAGCGCGCAGGTACCAAGGCGGCGCCGCGGGCACGACCAACCAGCAGAAGAACGACACGTAGTTGGCGATGGCGAAGGCCCGCACGAACACGCTCATGCGTCGGCGATCCGTGAAGAAGAGATAGCCCGCGTAGAGGAGCGCGACGTACGCGAAAATGGTGTACGGAACGGCGAAGAAGAGATCGAGCGCGGGGCGGTGGTACGCGGCCGCGAGGTCCTGCAGCGTGCGCTCCGGGGACACGGAGAAGAGCGCGAGCTCGGCGCTCCGCAGCTCGCAGCCGAGCACGCGCTCGGGGGTGACGAAGTACGGGCGCAGGTAGCGGACGAGGTCGTAGCCGATGCCGACGGCCACGATGGGCCAAAACTCTTCGAGGAAGCGCTTGGTGCGCGGGCCAATGAACGCGACGAGCGCCGTGAACACCCCGAGCACCACGTGCTCCGCGCGCAGCTCGCCGAACAGAGCAAGCACGCACGCGTACAGCGCCGGGAGGAGCGGCAGCGTCCAGTACGGTCCCCAGGAGGCGATGCGTGCTTTGGCCCACGCGATCACGGACTTGGCTCCGTGGCCCTTGGGTCATGGACCGGCAGCTGGCTCAGCTGCTTTTGCGCTTGCGAGAGCACCAAGTACGCGCCCCACGACGTGAGACAGGCCGTGACGGACAGCCCAGCGAAGAGCAAGAGCTCCGTGAGCGCGGGCTCGAGTGGCAAGCCGCCAAGGAAGAGGCTCAGCGTGACGAGCAGAACGCGTTCGGGCCGACGCATGGGCAGCTGAGGCAAACGGGCGCCGAGATTTTCTGCGCGTGCACGCGCGTAGGGCACGACGAGCCCCGCAAACAGCGCGACGGCGGCGACGGACAGAACGAGCGGCGTTTGCGCGTAAGCCACGACCAGGGCCAACAATGGCAACCCGTCCACGACGCGGTCCACCGTGGAATCCAAGAGCGCTCCGAAGCGACTGGAGCGATTCATGGCGCGCGCGACCGCGCCGTCGAGCGCGTCGAATGCGCCGCTCACGAGCACGAGCACGGCAGCGGCGCCCAAAGCGCCTCGATACACGAGCACCGCCGCCGCCAGCGACGGTACGAGCGAGGCGATGGTCAAGAAGTTCGGCGAGATCCCCCAGCGGCCGAGCGTTCGTCCCAAAGCATGCATGGCGTCCAGCACCGCGCGAGCGACGTCCACGTGTTCCCAAACCGTCCCCACGAGGCGAGCGGATGGAGAAAAGGAGGGGGATTCTGTTCGAATGGAGGACTGCCCACGACGTTCCGTCCTGGATTCCATCGCTCCTCGCAATCCGCCCGAGATACGCAGCACGTGCGTCGTGGGCATCGCGAAAGGGGTTGAAGAAGCGCCGCTTGGAGGCGTTTCGACGGCTGTATGCGCACCCGGCGCAATTTTGGTTTCACACCCCGCGCATTTTTCCCGAGCGCCACGGAGCAACCACCGGGGAAATCAGGTTTGGCAACGAGAGCGCTCCTGCCAGTAGCGATGGGAGCAGGAGCGCCTCGTGCGTCCTCATGAAGAGGAGCCCGGACAAGAGGCCACACAGCACGAGCACGAGTGAGCCGCCGCGCGCGCTCGGGCGAAGCCAGAGCGCAGCGAGCGCGGTCAGCTCGAGCCACGCGAACGGCTCCAAGAACCAGGGCGAACGGACTGCCGTTTCGAGACGTGGATCGTGTGCGAAACGCAGAGCGCCGTCGAACACGAGCAGAGCCGTGGCAAGCATGCGCCACGACCAACGTGACCGCGTTGCCTCTGCATCCCGACGGAGAACGGGGATGGAAAACATGAAAACGCCTGACAACGCTACGCGCGGCGGCGTTCGGAGTTTCGCGCTCGTTTCGAGAGCGCGGGGCGTTCTTTCGTTGCCTTTCTCGCTTCAACGCGCCCGCGCGCGACTGCGCTCGACGCTGCGATGGGCCCGAAGCGCGCTGAAGAAAGACGAAAGGGCGTGTGTCAGGGCTGCCGTGCGGTCGACTTGCCGCTGAGCACGGCCTTGGCCAAATGACTTGCCTCGAGCTTGGTCTCCGCTTCTTGGACCTTTTCGATTTCGCCTGTTGCCGAGATGTCGAGCGTGGCCGTGTCGAGCGCGTACACGGTGAACTCGTAGGTGTGCTCTTCCGTGACGTCGCCGAAGTTCGGGCAAGGGCCCAGATACTTACGGTTTTGCTTGGCGCCGATGCTGGACGCCTCCCCGAACTCTTCGGCGAGGCTCTGGACGTTCGCCGGAATGTCGTAGATGACCCAGTGGTAGCCCAGCCTGCTATTGGGCGTCCCCCCGCGCGACAGCGTGACGTCGATGAAGGTGATGGCGTAGCTCTGGGTGCCCGAGGGGCCCGTGGTCCACGTGAGCTCGGGAGACAGACTGTTTTGGAAACCCGCCGCGGCGCAGGTGTACTTGTCGTCGAAGGTGGCGCCCTCCGCGAGGTGGGGGCTGCTCAAGCTGAAGGAGCCCGAGTTTCCGCCCGTTCCGTCGGTGCCGCCCGAGCCACCGCTCGCGCCTCCAGTGCCGTCCGTGCCCCCGGTCGCACCGCCCGCACCACCCGTGGAAAAACCGCCGCTGCCTCCCGAACCTCCGCCGCTCGGCGCAGCTCCCGTTCCCGCTGGATCCGCCCCGCCGCTTCCTCCCGCGGGCGAACCCCCTGTGCCGGCGCCCCCGACGCCCGGCGTGCCCCCCGTGCCCCCCGTGGAGCTCGAGTCGTTGTCTTCCGACGTGCCTTCGCCGGAGCACGCTCCCAAGGCGAGCAGGACGAGCGGAAGGGTGAAGAAGCGACGGAAAGACGAACCGGACGTGAGCTCGCACGAGCGAGCGGATCTGCTGAAGGGCATGGCGACTCAGGCTGGGTCACCACCACGTCCATTCGGGTCAAAATTCGCAAGGTCGTTGATGTCTACCTATCCATCCGCGAAGTGTTCAGGCGCGCTGGTTCGAGGGAGCCAGCGCTGGAGTTGGCGGCCGCTCAACGACGCTCGATGCACGACGAGCGCACTCGAGCCCAAAGGAACGCGGCGCTCGTCGTGGAAACGGTGGGGCGATAGAGCGTTTCAGGCGGCGGCTTCCCTCGCGCCTTCCTTCATGAGGCCAGCGATGGCGCCGTAGGCGCCCGTCCACGCCTCTTTCAACTCGTCGTTCCAGGCGTCCTCGGCGACTTGCTCCAGCGTGAGCAAGAGGCTGTGCCCCACCCAGTCGTACATTTCGTCGGTCACTCCGTAGCCGACGTGTTTGGCGCCCATGCTGCGGAGCGTGGTGGTGAGCCACGGCGCATCCTCGAGGTGATCCAACACCGCCACGAGCGCCTGCGTCAGCATGCTCTCTTGTTCCTTTTGGCGGGTCGGCGAGAACATCTCGCGCGTTTGCGGATAGAGCGAGAACAGGTTGACGTAGAAACGCGCCGTCACATCGGGGGCCCGTTCCACGACGAGATCGAAGCTGGAACGAAGAAGGGGGACGTTGAGGCTCATGCTGCAGACTCCTGGCTCCGTCCTTACGGGCGGTTGATTGGGGGACAAGCTGCGGTGAACGGCGTTGGACACACGTTCGCCACACCCGCCCCCGCCAAGCAGCACGAAACTACGGCGGTGGTCATCTGGTGACGCGTGCGCCTCTGCCTCCTGGCACTTGACCACGCGCATGTTTTTTCTGCCAGAGGTTCGTGGGGTTCCATGCTTTTTTTGGCGCGCGCATGATTTGCGCGAAGCCGCTGCAGCTTCACTTGCGGAGTGTGAGGTCTCTGTACGTTCCGTCGAGCATCAGGAGCGAGAGCACGCGCCACGACGTGTTGTAGTAAATACTACCTTCGTTTTCGTAGGCGGCGTCGCCCACGATGAGCGCTCCGGGCGTGATGAGGTCCTCGTACGCCGCCTCGGCGAAGTCCGAGTGGGCCGAGGAGTACGTGGCTCCGACCGCGGCGGGACCGACGAAGGCCGCCGCGCGTGAGCCGTCCACCGAGAATTCGGGGCGGGGCGTGCCGTCCAGGTCGAAGCCGTCGATCAGATTCTCCAGACCCAAGTCTTCGTAAAAGCCGGTGATCTTCTGGAGATAGCTCTTGGCACGGGGCTCTCCGTGCCAGCAGTAGTCCTGCCCGATACGGAACGGCATGCGGCACGAGTCGAACTGGAAGTGGCTCACCCCGTTGACCGAAACCGCGGCCCCGGTGTCTGCGCACCACGCGGGAACCAGGCCGTTGTCCGCGTTTCCGTTCGCTTCGCTCAATGAGGCCTCGATGATGTCGTAGCTGGATGTCACGACCTCGAGCCACCCGGGGTTGTCCGTGTACTCGGCGAAGGTGCGGTAGAAAGCGGGCGCGAAGTACGAGGGGTTGCGCACGTTGGTTGCGCCCCAGCCGTCTCCGGGCAGCAGGTCCTTGCGGTTACCGTGGTGAACTTCGTGTTGATACACGAGGTCAATCTGCTTGCGCGCTGCTTCGGCGTAGGTGGTGGGCAGGCTGCCGCTGCCGCCCCATTTGACGTCGGCTTGCACGAGGGCAAAGGCAATGTCCTCGTCCGAGTCCGTGGCGCCGCCGAAATCCAGCACTTCTCCGTCGGGGCCGATGTACCAGTGCATCAGCCCGTTGGCGTCCAAGTGAAGCTGTGAGTACTGAAAGAGGGCGTCGAACGTCTCTTGGTCGTCCATGTAGACGGCCAGCAGCATGCCGTACGCAATGCCTTCGGAGACGGTGGAGTTGACTACGGCGCCCTTCGAGTTGGGGCGACGAACACGCAAGAACCCGCCGGCTCCCTCGCTGGTGAGCAAGGTTTCCTTCCAGTGCTCGTAGGCCGCGATGGCGTCTTCGTGGTTGGCGTTCTTCGGACGCACGCAGAACGTCGCGTCCTCCGCGCTGTCGGAAGAGTCCGAGCCACAGCCAGAAGCAAGGAGCAGAGCGAAAGCTCCCAGGAGGCCCACGCGGGCGGAACCGAAAGTATGCATGGCGGCCAGCTTATGCCCAACCAGGCCCCAAACCAGGCCCCAGTGGACCAGTGTCCCCGGAGCCGGCTTCATTTCGGGGGCCGCCGTCCTGGCCGTAGGATAGGGGGCTCTTCGTTCCAATGAGCTTTGCCCTGCCACCGCTTCCCGACTGGCTCCCCGACTGGGTGGCCCCCTTGTTCACCCCCGAGGTGGGCGGCGCGCTGCTCGTGTTTTCCGCGGTGACCGTCGTGGGAACGGCCGTGGGAGTGCCGTGGTTCTTCTGCCGCATCGAGCCGGACCACTTTCGAGACGAGCAGCGTTTGAGCATGACGTTCGTGCCCCGGGGCTCGTTCTGGAGGCCCGTGCTCTTGCTGCTACGCAACGTGCTTGGCGTAGTGCTCATTGTTCTGGGGGTGCTCATGTTGGTGCTGCCCGGACAGGGCCTCCTGACCATCATCGTCGGCCTGCTCCTCCTGAGCTTTCGAGGGAAGCGTCGTTTCGAACGGTGGCTCGTCTCTCAGGAAACCGTGTTTCGCGGCATCAACGCCTTGCGTCGTCGGGCGCAGCGCCCGCCTCTCTTGCGTCCCCACCCGCCCAAGGAAGGCTGAGGACGCCAGGCCGCCCGGGCGCGTGTGGTGCGAACGCACACGCCCTCGTGTCCCGGGAGCCGCGCTCGAGTGGCGCGCCAGCCGGTCGCACGCATTGGTTGGGTTCAGCGGCAAGGGCGCTGGGGCTTCGAGGCTCGTCGGTCGTCAACGTCGTCCCTCTGGCGCGACCTTTGCTTAGTGGGCGCGCAACATGCAGCTCTCTCCTTGGGTCGTGATCCTGGGCGCTTCGACCGTCGCGTGCGCGCCGTCCGTCGCGCCTCGAGAGCCGTCTCATCGAACCATTTCGCGCGCGGAGTCGTTCTCGGAAGGAGGAGCTCGTCCGCCGTCCACGACATCGAAGAGAGAACCGACGCGGTCGCTCGCGCAAAATGCTCCGCGTTCCGAGGGACAGGGCGCACCGGCGGCGGACGAGCTGGAAAACGAAGAAGCACCCACGCACGCCGACGGGCCGCTCTTCGAGCTCTCGCTGGACGCTCACAGCGGCCCCGAGCTCGCGCTCCTTCTCGCAGAGCGGCTCCGCTACGGCGGCGCGCCGAGCGGAGACGGGCTGCCCCGGCCTCGAATGGAGAGCGACAACAACCCCTTTGCCTTGGTGCGCTCGGCTCGAGAGTTGGCCGAGAGTGGGGCTCAGCTGGTGTACTCCGAGCTGCCTTACTCGGCAGTGGACTGGTACTTCTTGACGGATTCACGAGGGCGAGAGCGCGGGGTGATCGGTCCGAGCGAGGACAACGTCTCGCGGTTTTTGATCGAGCGCTGTGGGTACCCGGAGCCCGCGCGCGCCGAAATGCCGGCCTTCTTGAAGAAGCGTCCGGGTTGCGAGGACTTCGTGGTCGTGTACCGACCCAAGCGGTTCCTGGATGGCTCGGAGCTGCCGTTCTTTTACGCGCTCACGCGGGAGAACGCGGCCCGCCGCTTCGAAAGCCTCGAAGCAGAGGACATCTGGCTTGCGCTCGATCTCGAGAGCGCGCAAGGGCTCTTGCGCGATCGCTGCGGCATCGAGTGAGCAGGGCACCGTTCATGGCGCTGCGCTGCACCACCCCTCACGCGCTCGGAGTGCGCTCAGCGCAAGCCCGTGCGCCGGACCACGTCCAAGAACGTGCGCAGCACCGGGTCTTCCGAGCGGCTGCGCCAAGCGACCAGAAGCTCGACATACGGCTCGCCAACGATGGGGCGCACGACCAAGCGGTCGCCCTGCACGCGACGTACGGACGCGGGAAGCACGGACACGCCGAAGCCCGCGGCGACCAAGCTCGTGATGTCGAACAGCGCGCCCTCCTGCACGATCCGCGGCACGAAGCCGTGTTCGCGAAAGAGCGCCATGAGGTGGTCGAAAAAGCCCGGGCTGCGCGCGCGCGGGAACATGACGAACGGTTCGTCCGCGAGAGACGAGAGCGACACGCGCTTCTTGTGGGAGAGGGGATGGTCCTCGGGAAGAATGACGGCCAAGGGCTCGCGCCGCACCACCTCCGTCACGATGCCTGGCTCGGCGAGCGGCGCGCGCGGAAACCCGACGTCCACCGTGCCCTCGCGCAAGGCGTCCATCTGGTCCTTCGGAGGAAGCTCGCGCAACGTGAGCTCCACTCCGGGCGCTTTGACACGGAACGCGCGCAGGCTCTCGACGATGCCGCTGTAGGCAAGCGACGCGGAGTACGCGACCACCAGGCGCCCCGTCTCACCACGATTGGCGCGTTGTGCTTCCAGCACCGCTCGGTCGACGCTCTCGAACACGGGGCGAGCGTGCGCGAGCAGCGCCCGGCCGGCGGGTGTGAGCTCGATGCCGCGGGGAGCCCGCACGAACAGCGGGACGCCCAGCTCCTCCTCGAGCGCCTTGATTTGGCGACTCAAAGGGGGCTGCGCCATGTGCAGCCGGCGGGCGGCGCGGCCGAAATTCCCTTCCTCGGCGACCGCCACGAAGTAGCGAAGATGGCGCAGATCCATCGTGATACCCAAAAGGTATCGCTTCGTGCAGCAAAAGTCATTGGACCTGGGCCGCGGGGGATGACACGAGAGTCGCCCCTGGTGCTTGGGCCGGCGCCTTTTCGTTCGAGAAGGCCCGCGCGCTCCGAGCGAGCTCGTTCTTGCAGGGAAGGCAACCGCCTCCTCGGCGGTTCTGTTTTGCCTCCGAAAGTGTCGATATGTGGCTCGTACGCATCGCGCTGAAACGCCCGTACACGTTCATCGTGATGTCGCTCCTCATCGTCATTTCTGGCGTGATGAGCATCTTGCGGATGCCCACGGATATTTTTCCGGACATCGACATTCCGGTCATTTCCGTGGTGTGGAACTACGGCGGCCTCTCCCCCGAGGAGATGGAGCAGCGCATCGTCACCAACTACGAGCGCATCCTCACCACTACGGTCAACGACATCGAGCACATCGAAAGCCAGTCGCTGCCCGGCGTGGCCGTCGTCAAAATTTTCTTTCAGCCGGGCGCCGGCATCGAAGCGGCGACCGCCCAAGTCACTGCGGTCTCCCAGACCGTCGTGCGTCAAATGCCGCCGGGCGCGAACCCGCCGCTCATCATTCGTTACAACGCCTCCAACGTTCCCATTCTGCAAGCGGCGCTGGAGAGCGAAACGCTGAGCGAGCAGCAGCTCTTCGACTACGCGACCAACTTCGTGCGCGCGGACATGGCCACCGTGAAAGGGACGCAAATTCCGTGGCCCTACGGCGGCAAGCAGCGGCAAATCGTGGTCGACATCGATCCGGCGCGCCTCTACTCGTTCGGGCTCTCGCCGCGCGACGTGAGCACCGCCATCGCGGCGCAGAACGTCATTCTACCCGGCGGTACCGCCAAGATGGGGCCGCGCGAGTACCCCGTACGGCTGAACTCCAGCCCGGAGGCGCTCGCCGAAATCGGCGATTTGCCGGTCAAGAGCGTGAACGGCACGACCGTGTTCGTGCGGGACGTGGCGAGCGTGCGCGACGGCAACTCCCCGCAGACCAACATGGTGCACGTGGAGGGCAGCCGCTCCGTGCTCTTGAGCGTGCTGAAAAACGGCAAGGCGAGCACGCTCGAAATCGTGGATCGGATCCGGGAGGGGCTGCCGCAGACGCTGGCGAAGCTGCCCGAGGATTTGAAGGTGTCCTTGCTGTTCGATCAGAGCGTTTTCGTGCGCGCGGCGGTGAGCGGCGTGGTGCACGAAGCGCTGATTGCCGCGGGGCTGACGGCGCTGATGATTCTGCTGTTTTTGGGCAGCTGGCGCAGCACGTTCATCGTCATCATTTCGATTCCGCTCTCCATTTTGGTGTCCATCACCGTGCTGTACGCGCTCGGTCACACCCTGAACGTCATGACGTTGGGCGGAATGGCGCTCGCCGTCGGCATTCTCGTGGACGACGCCACGGTGGCGATCGAAAACATTCACCGAAACCTCGGGCAGAACAAACCGTTCGTTCGCGCCATCGTCGACGGAGCTCAAGAAATCGCCTTGCCGGCGTTCGTCGCCACGCTGTGCATCTGCATCGTCTTCGTCCCGGTGGCGTTCATTACCGGAGCGGCCCGCTCGCTCTTCGTGCCGCTGGCGCTGGCCGTCGTGTTCTCGGTGATGATGTCCTACTTTTTGTCGCGGACGCTGGTGCCCACGCTGGTGCGCCTGATGCTTCGCGGCGAGGCGGACGCTCACCAGGAGCACGGCGAGCACGGCGCCGCCCCAAAGAGCGTCTTCGGGCGCATTTTCGTGGCCTTCAACCGCGCCTTCGAGCGCTTGCGGTCGTTCTACGGCAGCTGGCTCGCGTGGGCGCTCGAAAGGCGACGGACGGTCGTCGTGGGGTTTCTCTTGTTCGTGGCGGGTTCGGTCTCGCTCTTTCCTTGGGTGGGGCGGGACTTCTTCCCGTCGGTGGACGCAGGGCTCATCAAGCTGCACGTGCGCGCTCCTCCGGGGACGCGCATCGAAGAGAGTGAACGCCGCTTCGCCGAGGTGACGGACACCATCCGGCAAACGATCCCTGCGGGGGAAATCGCGACGCTCATCGACAACATCGGAACGCCCTACAGCGGCATCAACCTCTCGCTCAGCGAAGGCACGTCCATTTCCTCCGCGGATGGACAAATTTTGGTCGCGCTCCGCGAGGGACACGCCCCGACGGCGGGCTACGTCGCCGAGCTGCGGCGCGTGCTCCGCCAAAGGCACCCGGACACCGTGTTTTTCTTCATGGCGCCGGACATTTCCACGCAAGTGTTGAACTTCGGGCTCCCCGCGCCCATCAACATTCAATTGGTGGGACCGCCGGGCGGCGACGAGCAGACGTACGCCCTGGCGCGCACCTTCGCGGACGAGCTCACCAAGGTGCCGGGCGCGGCGGACGTGCACTTGGCGCAGGTTCCGCGAGCGCCGGAGCTGCGCATCGACGTGGACCGGACCATGGCGCGGCAAGCGGGCCTCACCCAGCGTGACGTGGCGAGCGACGTCTTGGTGTCGCTGTCATCCAGCTCCGTCGTGTCGCCCAGCTACTGGCTCGATACGAAGCGTGGCGTTCAGTACACGGTGGCGGTCCAGACGCCGCAGTACGAAGTGGGCTCTCTGGACGAGCTTGGAGCGACGCCACTTTCGACCGGTACGGGGGCTCCCCAGCTCCTCTCCAACGTGGCGGAGGTTTCGCGGCGGTTCGGCCCGGCCAACATCACGCACTACAACGCCGCGCGCACCTACGACGTGCGAGCGAACGTGGCAGGTACGGATCTCGGCACCGTGGCGAAGGCCGTGGAACGCATCAAGGCCGAGCTTGCGCCCACCGCGGCGCGCGGCACCAAGATCAACGTCAAGGGCCAGGTCGAGAGCATGGAGTCCTCGTTCCGTGGGCTCGGGATCGGGCTCATTTTCTCGGTCGTCCTCGTGTACCTGCTGATGGTCGTCAACTTTCAGTCGTGGTTGGAGCCTCTGGCCATCTTGATGGCGCTGCCGGGGGCCATTTCGGGCATAGCGTGGATGCTCTTCTTGACCGGAACCACCGTCAGTGTGCCGGCTCTGATGGGCTCCATCATGTGCGTCGGCGTTTCCACGGCGAACAGCATTCTGGTGGTTACCTTTGCGAGCGAGCTGCGCTCGCAGGGATACGGCGCGCGTGAGGCGGCGCTCGCCTCGGGCATGACGCGCCTCAGGCCGGTTCTGATGACGGCGACGGCCATGATCATCGGTATGCTCCCCATGTCGCTCGGATTGGGCGAAGGTGCGGAGCAGAACGCGCCCTTGGGACGCGCCGTGATCGGTGGCCTCTTGGTGGCGACGTTCGCCACGTTGGTCTTCGTGCCCGTCATGTACACGCTTCTGCGTCCCCACGCCCCCGCCCAGGATTCGGAGCTCGACGAGCTATGACCACGAGAGAAGACGGCGCGCTCCCCGCGGCCACCGCAGAGACGGCTCCCAGCGAAGCGCCGGTGACCGAAAGCCAGCGCCGCCGCGACGCTCCTCACGCGGACCTCGGCTTCGACCTGCCGGCGCCGCGTCGCCTCACCCGGTCGCGCGCCGTCGCGCTCGGCATCGGGCTCTCGCTGGCTCTCGCGGCGCTCGCGTTCGCGGGTTGGCTCCCCAAGCATCGCGCACGAAGCGAGCTCTTGCGCGGCGCCTCGGAAGCGGAAACCGCACTGCGGCGGGTCGAGGTCGTCACACCCCGAACGAGCTCGAGCGATCGCGCGGTGGTGCTCCCCGGCAGCGTGCGTCCCCTCGAAGAGACCGTCGTGTATCCGCGGGCGAACGGCTACGTGCGCGCCTGGAAGGTGGACATCGGCGACCGTGTTGTCCAAGGCGCCTTGCTGGCGGAGATCGACACGCCCGAGCTCGACCAACAACTCGAGGAGGCTCGCGCGGAGGCCGAAAAGACCAAAGCCGTCTTGGCGCAGGCGGAGGTCAACCGTGAGCTCGCGCGGGTGAACTTCGACCGTTACTCGACGCTCGTGCCCGAAGGGCTCGCGCCTGCCTCGGATCTGGAAGATCGCAAGGCGCAGCTTCAGGTGGCGGAGGCGAGCGTGCGTGTAGCGCAGGCCGCCGTCGCGGCTTCTTCGGCCAAAATCCGTCAGCTTGCGCAAATCAAGTCGTACGCGCGCGTCACCGCGCCGTTTGCGGGCACCGTGAGCGCTCGCAGCATCGAGCGGGGTTCGTTGGTGTCGCCAAGCACGCAGCTCTTCACCATCGCGGCGACGGAAACGGTGCGCGTCTTCGTGGGTGTCCCCCAGAACCTCGCTCCTGCCGTCCGCGTCGGCACCGAGGCGGGGGTGAGCGTGCGAGAGTTTCCGGGGCGCACCTTCCAAGGCAAGGTCGCCCGCACCGCCGGAACGTTGGATCCAGTCACGCGCACCTTGAATACGGAGGTGCGTGTGCCCAACGACGCCCGCGAGCTTTTGGCGGGCATGTACGCTCAGGTCTCGCTCAACCTGCACGTGGAGCACCGCGTCCTCGAAGTTCCGGCGACAGCCCTCTTGAACGACGCCTCGGGGCTGCGCGTTGCGGTGGTCGACGGGGAGAACCGAGTTCGCTTCCGTCCCGTCACCATCGAGCGAGATGGCGGCGCTGCTCTTTGGCTCGCGAGCGGGGTCGAGGAGAACGAGCGAGTGGTGCGTGTCGTCAGCGCAACGCTTGCCGATGGGCAGGTCGTGGAGCCGGTGCAAGCGCCGCGCTGACGCGCGTCTCAAAGCGACGGAGCGCTCAGTCGCAGGCGTCGCTCTCTTCGACGTAGCCGAACGTCATGTGGATGACGGGGTGGCTACCTTCAAAGGATTCGGCCCGCTCCCACGTCACGCCGTCGGCGCTTCGGTAAAAGACCTCGTCCTCGTAAGACACCATCCAGCCTCCGCGAACGCCCACGAGCGTTCCTCGCCCGTCCGACGCGACGGCGCCGAGGCCCAGGTCGTTCGGTGTGGTTGGTTCCGAGGTCCACGTGAGGCCGTCCCGCGAGCGGTGCGCAGTTCCGTAGCTCCACGCCATGAACTCGCTGCCCGTCCACAAGACGTGGGAGTCGACTTGGCTTCCGACGGTGCCCGCCTTGAAATGGCGCCCGCCATCCGTCGACGCGCACGTGACTCCCATTTGCCCGACGAGCACGATGGTGCCGCCCCCGTACGCGATGCCACCGTTGTGCATGATGTCCGCGCCGCAGCCGGCGGGGAGCTCTTCGGGCTCGAAGAACGTTTGCCCGCCATCGCTCGTCACTAGAACGTCTGCGACGTCGCCGTCGCCGTCGCCGGCGATGACGACGAGGTCCCCGGCGGTCGCGGCGCGTCGCACGTTCCACCCCGAGAGTCCCGTGTAGACGGGCTCCGACCACGTCGCGCCGAAGTCCGACGAAGAGAGCGCGTCGCGCGCGGCGGCGACGACTCGTCCTGCCGAGTAGCCGAGCCCTCCGAACGTGCCGCCTTCGTGGACCCGTTCCCAGGTGACGCCGTCGGCGCTACCCATGATTTTGCCGGGCTCTCCCCAGCCGAAAGTAGCGAAGAAGTGGCCGTCGCCGTAGGTGACGCCGCGAGCCGCGCCGGGTGAGTGATCACAGTCGAGCGTTCCGCCGCCGACGTCCTGGAAGCAGCGTGCGCTCTCGTCGTCGGAGCGTTGCGCGACCCAGCTGCGTCCGCCGTCGCAAGAGACCGTAAGACGGCCCATGTGGCCCTGCGCGAGGAACAGCGGATGTCCACTGGGAATGCTGGAGGAGCCGCCGTCGCCGACGGGGCCAGCGCCCGCGTTTGCGGTACCGCCCGTCGCTGTGGCGCTTCCACCGGAGCTAGCGCCGCCCGAGGAGGGGGCGCCGCCGGTGCTGTCGCTGCTTTTCTGTGAGTCCTGCTCGCCCGAGCACGCGGCAAGCAGCGGAGCCAAGGCCCCGGCCCCAGCGAGAATGGGAGCGAGCCAACGTGGGCTCCGATGAAGACGAAGGGAACCTCGAATCGAAGGGAGACGGGGGAGCATGAAACCGCTCATACCGCGGCGGCCGTTCCGTGGCTTCACAAAGTGCTCTGGGCGCGCGGAGCCTGCGTGGAGAACAGGCACTCATCGAACACTCCGTCAGGCACCTTCCGGACGCAGAGTCGGTTTTTCAGTCGGTCGTTGAGAGGATCGCGAGACCGAAGAATTCGGTGTTTGTCGGCCTGGTTGCGTGAAAGCTCCGACTTGGCTCCCTTCGGCGGTCCGCGCCGCACATGTGCGCATGCGGAGCCTCTTTGGCCCACAAATCTGCGTGGAGCGCGATCCTTTCGTAAATCGTTTCTGTTAGTTTTCGAATTGCTCACCTTCAGCGGCGATATGAAAAGATCACTCAGCTCGGTTCACTTAGCTTTGGCGTTCCTCTCGGTGGTCACCCCCGCGCTGGCACAAGAAGGCGAGCAAGCACCACCTCCTCCCACATCGGACGAAAAGCCCGCGGAGGAGCCGGCGAGCGAAGGAAGCTCTGGGGCGCCCGAGGCACCTGCGAGCGCCGCTGAAGACGCGCCCCCCGAGGCAGCCCCCGCTGAGGGCGCCCGGCAAGAAGGCGATGCGGCGCCCGCTCGCGCAGCTGAACCTCCGTCGCAAGAGCCGCCGAGCGCTCCTTTGGCGGTTTCCGAGCCGAGCCCGAGCGCGACGGGCCAGCTCGGTCTCGACGAGGCGGACTCGTTCCACGACCTCTCACTCACGGACGTGCTCAACATCAAGCTCAGCACGGGTAGCTTCCTCGATCTGGACCTTGCTCACTCACCCATGAGCATGACGGTCATCGACCGTAGTAAAATTCAGGTTTCGGGCGCCCGTCACCTCGGTGAGCTTCTCGAAATTTTCGTGCCTGGCCTCCAGGTCATGGTGAACAAGTGGAACGGTGACATCTGGGGCATGCGCGGCGTCGCGGCGGACCGGAACACGAAGATCATCTTCCTCATCAACGGCCGAAAACTGAACACGGAGAGCCGTGATGGCGTGTTCACGGAGACCACGTTGGGCCTCCTGGGGGACATCGAGCGCGTGGAGGTTCTGCGCGGGCCGGCCGGGTTGACGTACGGTTCGGGCGCCATCGCGGGCGTGGTGAACGTCGTCACGCGCAAGGCCAGCGGCAACGCCGCCGAGGCCACGGTCGGTTACGGCTCCTGGAACAGCATGGGCGCCGAGGTCACGAGCTGGAACGAGCTTGGCCGCAAGCACTCACTCACCCTGTCTTTGGGTCATCGTCGCTCGAATGGCGTTGGTGAGGGGGAAACGCGCGTTTACGGCAACAACTCGTGGCCGGCCGACGGCGTTGGCAACCCCGAGGGCGTGCCCAGCGACGGCTCGGCGTGGCGCACGCCCGGCAACACCCGCATCAGCGCGGACTACACGCTGGACAACCTCCGCATCTACTCGCGCTTCACGCGCCGGCAACAGAACGCGGGCGGCTACTTTCAGGCGGACCCGTTTCCACAGTACGGCGCCGACATCCCGGACGGCGCTACGGCGCGGCTGGACGGCAAGACGATTGATGCCAATCACCCTTGGGCCGCGACGGAGAGCTTCGGCACGAATCGGCGTCTCTACGTGGTGGATGCGTTCCACGTGGACGCCACCTACGAAATCCCGCTGGGAGAGGACCGCGTTTGGCTCGAAGCCGCGGTCATGGGCGTTACCAATCGCACGGAGTACGAAACGCGCGACAAGTACCAGATCCCCGAAGTGGGCACGAAGGGTGGCACCATCGACGACAGCATGGGTGAACGCCGCTACTTGCTCGGCGCGCGCTACCGGTTTTCACCCATCGAGCGGATGAGCTCCGTGGTCGGCGCGCAGCTGCGCCTGGACGACCTCGGAGCGGATTTGGAGGGCTACAACATGCACGGGGGCGTGGCGGCGCACCCAAGCATCAGCGACGTGTTGTACCTGAACGCCGCCGCCTTCACCGAGAACCAGTACGACTTCGGCGCGGTGGAGCTGCACGCCGGCGCGCGCGCCGACTACCACACGCGCACGGGGACGGTGCTTTCGCCGAAGGTCGCCGCGGTGGTGGCCTACGCGGAGCAACAGTCCGTCAAGTTGATCTTCCAGACGTCGGCCAACTACGGCAGCGCGGACAACTACGAGCACAACTGGCGACACTTCGACGATCGGGGGAACGTGCGCACCGAGCCGCACCTCGAGCGGGCCGAGGACGTCAATTCCGCTCGCATACCAGGCACGGCGCTCGACGTGCTGCATCGGCTGGAGCCGGAGAAGGTCACTTCTTTGGAGCTCGCCACCTACAACCGGTTCGAGGACATTTCTTTCATGACGTCGGCGTCGGTGAGCCACGTCTCCAACTTGTTCGCCTGGAACCAGGAGCTCTTCCGCGTCGTGAACGCGGGCTCGTACAACGTGCTCTCGCTCGAAGGCGAGGCCGAATACGATCTCAAGCCGCTCAACGTCGGCGTGAGTCACGTCTACCAGCGGCCCATCGCCACGGACACGAATGACTCGGTGACGTTCCAGATCCCGGCGACGGACGTCGTGGACAACGGAGACGGCACCTACGATCTGGTGCTGACCGACGAGCCGGCGCGGGACGTGCGCGTCAACGCGGTGCGGGATTCGGTCACCGTGGACGGCAAGAACTTCCTGAACCTGGCGACCAACGCCAGCAAGATGTACGCGACTTATGACGTGACGAGCTTCCTCAAGCTCCACACGAACGCCCGTGTGCTCTGGGGCTTGCCCGGACGGCAGTCGCTCTACGACGCGGACCGCGACAACGGCGACAACTACTTGCAGGTGGACTCCGCGGCGCTAGTCAAATGGAACGCTAGCGCTCACGTCTCGCTGCCCAGCGACATCACCTTCTCCGTATTCGTCAATGATATTCTGGGTCGAACTCAGTCGAGCAGGCACTCGGTGCGGTGGCAGCAAATGGCTGAGCCGACTCAGCGGGAAATCTACACCTCCGATCCCCGCTTTTATTATGCGAGCCTAACCAAGAGGCTGTGATGCTGGGGAACGACGAGGTGTCCAGAATGAAGTCCAAGTGGCGTGTGCTCGTCATCGACGATGACGAGGTCGCTCGGGAGCTTCTGATGAGCATCCTCGAGAAAGCAGGTGGTGAGGTGTTCGAGCTGCCCTCCGCGATTGGTGCCACGCGCGCGATCATTCGAGAGCAGATCGACGTGGTCGTGGTGGACGTGATGTTGCCGGACATCAGCGGTGACAAGCTCGCGCGCCTGCTTCGAGATCACTCCAGAGGCAACGAGCTCGCCATCGTGCTCGTCTCGAGCCGTTCCACGGACGAGCTCGAGCTCTTGGCGAGCGCGGCCCGCGCCGACGCTGTGGTTTCGAAGCGCGACCTCAGAACCAGGCTGGTGGAGAGCGTGAATACTGCCTGCGAGCGCCGCGCGCGACGGGTCGGTCGTACGATGTCTTGAGGAGTATGAACGAGACGAAGAGCATTCGACGCCCAGGGCAGACGCTGCGCCGCAAGCTGCTGCGTACCATGTTGGGCACCTTGGCCTTGGTGGCGATCGCTACCATCGGCGGCCTGACGTGGGTCAATTTGCGGAGCGAACGAGCGCGCCTTGCCGAGGTGGAGGCGCAGGTGAGCGCGAGCATCGCCGGTCGAGCGAACGTGCTCACCGAGGGGCACGCGCTGGCCCTGCGGGCGATGGTGTCGGAGAACGCGTTCTCGAACGTTCAGGCGCTCGTGTCGAACGCCGTGCGGGACGACGAAGGCATCATTTACGGTGTCTTCGTCTCCGCGGACGGAAAGCCGTGGGCCTACGAGTCACCGACGACCGAAGCCCTGAAGAGCGATGACAAGGCCAAGCTGGAGAAGTGGCAGGAGCTCTCGCTGCCCGCCGGCAGCTGGACGAGCGAGGCGCCCAGCCAGCGCTACGTGCAGGAGTTCGGCCAACGGGTCCTCGAGGTGTCGCGCCCCGTCATCGAGGAGGGCGAGGTGCTCGGTTCGGTGCGTTACGGGTTCAGCACCCGCCCGCTCGAGGTAGCGCTCGCGGCGGCACGCAGCGAGTCGGAGCGCACCAGGTTCACCATGTTCTTGTGGCTCCTCGGCGTGGGAGCGATCAGCACGTTGGTCGGCGTGGTGCTCGTGAGCCGCGCCGCCAAGCGCATCACCGAGCCGCTGGTGCGCCTGACCGAAGCTGCGGACGCCATCGCCGGAGGCGCGAAGGGCGTGCGCGTGGTGGGCGGAAGTGACGACGAGCTGGACGTCTTGGCCGATGCCTTCAACCACATGCAAGAAGCTCGCGAGCGCTCGATCGAGCAGCTCTCGGAAGCCATGGAGCAGGCGCTGGCCGCTTCACGCCTGAAGAGCGAGTTTTTGGCCAACATGAGCCACGAGATCCGTACGCCGATGAACGGCGTGATCGGGATGATCCGGCTGATTTTGGGCATGCCGTTGGAGAGCAAGCTCCGTAGGTACGCGGAGACGGTCGAAACGTCGGCCAGCGCGCTGATGACGATCATCAACGACGTGCTCGACTTTTCGAAGATGGAAGCCGGCAAGTACACCCTGCAGTCCGTCCCGTTCGATCCGGGCATGGTGGCACAAGAGGTGGCGGAGCTCTTGGCCCATCGCGCCTACGACAAGGGCCTAGAAATCATCCATCGGCGCGCGCCGGACGTGCCGTCGATGGTGACGGGGGATCCCGATCGCTACCGTCAGATCGTGAGCAACTTGGTGGGCAACGCCATCAAGTTCACGGAGCACGGCGAGATTTTCGTCGAGCTCACGGTGGACTCTGCGGACGAGGAGGGCTTCGTTCTCAGGACCGTCGTCCACGACTCGGGCATCGGGATCGCCAGCGAAGACCAGTGCAAGCTGTTCGACGCGTTCTCGCAAGTGGACGGCTCGATGGTCCGCAAGCAGGGCGGGACGGGCCTCGGCTTGGCCATTTCCAAGCGGCTGGTCGAGATGATGGGCGGTCAGATCGGCCTCGTGAGCCAGCGAGGTGTCGGCAGCTCCTTCTGGTTCACGATCCGCACGCCGCGCTCGGACGCGCCAAAACGCTCGCCGCTGCCCAGCGTACTCGACGGCCGCCGGGCGTTGGTGGTCGAGGCGAACCGTCGTTGGTGCCGAATCATCGAGGAGCACATGACGGCGTGGGGCTTGGCCAGCGAGGTGCTGCACGAAGGGCGGGCCGGCCTCCACCGCATGCGCGCTTCGGAGACGAAGGGGCGCGTCGACGTCGTGGTCGTCGGAGCGGACCTGAGAGACCTCGGGACGAGTGAGTTCGTCCGGGAGCTGCGCGCCACGGAGGCAGGCAAGCACGTGCCGCTCATCGTGCTGACACAGCTCGGGTCGAGCGCCACCTTGTCGGAGGTGGAGAGTGAAATCACCGCGCAGGTAGCCAAGCCGCTCAGGCTGTCGGAGCTCTACGATCGCATCGTGGGCGCCTTCACGCGCGGCTTGACACCTCTGCCTCGAGCGCTGGGGCGCGTCACCGGACAGCTGGGCACGCATGGACGCGTCTTGGTCGTGGACGACAACGAAATCAATCGGTTCGTTGCCGTGGAAGAGCTCGAGCAGGCAGGGTACGCGACCGAGGTCGCGAACAACGGCGAAGAGGCGCTCGAGAAGATCAAGGCAGGGCGTTACGTAGCCGTGCTCATGGACTGTCAAATGCCGGTGATGGACGGCTACACGGCCGTGCGCGAGCTTCGCGCGTGGGAAGCTCGCAATGAAAAGCGCCGCGTGCTCGTGATCGCGCTCACCGCCCACGCCATGGCCGGTGAGCGCGACAAGGTGCTCGAGGCGGGCATGGACGACTACCTGTCGAAGCCGCTCCGCTCGAACGCCCTGGAGAAAATGCTGCGGCGTCACCTCGGGGAGAGCACACCCAGCGAGGCGGAGGGGCCAGCCGAGGAGTCGAGCCAACCCGTGGAGCTGGACATGACCATCGATCGCTCACCGCGTTTGATTCGGCTCTTCGTCACGCGGGTGCCGTCCGATTTGGAGGCGCTCGGAGACGCCACCGCGGACGCGCAGACGGTGCGCGCCTTGGCGCACAAGCTGAAGGGCAGCTGCCTGGCCGTCGGCGCAGAGGCAATGGCGACGGAGGCGGAGGCGCTGCAGCACGACGCCGAGCGGGGCGCCGTGGAGCGCTTCGCGCCGAGGGTCAACGCGTTGCGCGCCGGCTTCGAGCGCATCGTGCGCCTCTTGGAGCGCGAAGTGGTCGTCGACGAAGTGAAAAAGGTGAGCTCGTCCATCGCGCCCCCCGCCGCGGCGCCCACGGGAGAAGCACCATGAGCGACTCGGATTCGGTATCGAGAAGAGGCTTCTTGGCGACCTCTGCGTTGGGGGTAGCGGCGCTAGCCACGAAACCCGCGCAGGCGGCGTCGGTTCGGCTGCTCGTTTTCTTGCACCTGGACATGAAGCAGCGCGCCTTGCAGGAGCTCTTGAGTGGCGCGCTGTCGAGCGTCGAAGTGGTCGCGGTAACGCGTCATGGAGACCTGGAGCGCCAACTCCCCGAAGCAGACGCCCTGCTCGCTCTCGAGCCCGTGCTGGCGGCGAGCCGTTTGTCACCTGCGTCGCTGGGCGTGGCCGGAGGACGAACCACGGAGCCGTACGTGCTCCTCGGCGCACACGGCTTCGACCCTGGAAACTTGAAGAAGGTGGGCGCGCTCGACCTCCTCGGGCGTCGCGGTACGAGCACGTTCGTCGAGACGGTGGTGGGCGTGAACGTCGAGGTGGAGCGCGTGACCAAGCTCGAGGACCTCTTGCCGCTCCTGCAGTTTCAAATGGTGGACGCCGTGCTCGTTCCGGAGCGACGAGCCGCGAGCCTCAAGGCAAAGAGCCAGCTGGCGCTGACCACGTCTCGCGCATCCCGCGAGGTGGGGCTTCCGGCGGTGAGCGTGATCAAGGCGGGAGGAAGCGCGATTACCGAGAAGCTGCGGCGCCTGCCGGCGCCCATCTGCTCCCAGCTTGGAGTTGACTCATGGCGCTGACCTCGAGACTGGGTTTCTGTTTGGGCCTCCTGTCGCTCGTCGTGGCGTGTAGCGGTACGGGGGCGCCGGGCGCTGCCAGCGCGTTCGAAGCGCGCGCTCGTCGCCCGGGGCACGACGCCGTGTTGGTGCTCATGCCCGACACGGAGCAGACCCGCGCCGTGCTGCTCGGGCTCGAGGACGAGCTCAAGGCGGATTTCGACGTCGTCCCGCGGCGCTTCGAGCACGGCGATGGCCCGGACGGCATCGAACGCGCGCTCGGCGAGGTGCGCCCCAAGTGTCTGGTCCTCATGGACAACCCCACGCTCAAGGCGTACCGGGCGCTTCAACTGCGGGAGCCCCATCGAGAGTTCCCGCCTGCGGTCGTCGTGATGGCCTCGTTCCTCGAGGAGCACCATCAGCTGGTGCGCAACGCGACGGGCATCGCGTACGAAGTGCCGGCGCTCACGCTGTTTTCGAACCTGCGGGGCATTCTGGCCAACCCCATCAAGCGGGTGGGCGTCGTCTACCGTCCGCCGTTCCGCGGTTATGTCGAGCGGCAAGGGCGCTTGGCGCTCCGCGAGTCAATCGTGACGGTCGGCGTGCAGGTGCCGGAGGAGCCGACCCCGAGTGACGTGCGCAACGCGGTGGAACGCCTGCGGACGGAAGAGAACATCGACGCGCTCTGGCTCTTGAACGACAACGGCCTGCTCTCGCCCGATCTCATTCAAGGTGTTTGGATGCGCGAGCACCTCCGCGGGCGGCGAGTGCCGCTCGTGGTGGGGGCCGCCGCCTTGGTGAGCAATCGCCACGATTTGGGCACCTTCGCCATGGTGCCCGATCACGCGGCGTTGGGCGTTCAGGCGGCGTCTTTGGTGTTCGATCTCTCGGAGAACGGCTGGGCCCTCGAGCGCACCGGCATTCAGTATCCGCTGTCCACGAAGACCGTGATGGACCTCGAGCAGGTGCAAGAGAACTTCGAGCTGACGTCTACGGCGCTGTCACAGCTGGACCAGATCGTGAAGTAGCGGGTGGCGCTCGGCAGGCGAGCCACGTGGTGGACCCGAAAGCCGAGCGCCACGAGCGGGCTCAGTCCGTGAGGCGATGCAAGCCGTAGAAGTTCCCGTCCATCGTGAACTTCTTCACGCCGCGATTGGTGGCTGGATCCACCTCGTAGATTTCGCTGATGGCCTGCGTAGGGCTCTCGCCGGTGTAGTACTTGCCGTCGATGGCGCCGCCGGAGAAGCCCATGGTCGAGAAGGGCATGCCCTTCACGGGCACGGCCTTGGGCTCGTCGCCCAGCTGGATGCTCCACAGCTTGAACACGCGCGTGTCCCAGAAGTCGTAGCTGATGGCCTCCACGCCGTCGGGCAGCTCGTCGGGGTAGAACATCTTGGCGAAAGCGATGCCCGAGCCTTGCTCGCCCGTCTCGAGCTCGGTGGCGACCTCGAGCCCACCGGTGAGCGAGGGCAGGGTGTGGAAGAAGTCCGGGTCGAACTCGAGCTCGCCCTTCTTGAAGCGCAGTAGGCAATTTTCCGGAGCGGGCTCGCCGGCCGCGTTGGCGGTCATCTGGAGGATGTAGCTGCGTCCGTCGCCCATCACGTATCCGTAGCCGTCGTCACCCCACACCACGCGGCCGCCGCTCGTGCAGCGGTCGTCGGTGAGCGTGCCGACCTCGCTGAGGTTCTTCGGATCGAGCACCGTGACGCTCACGCCCGGGTAGATGTCCACGGTCTCCCAGTTGCCCCAGCGGCCGGGCACGTAAACGAGACCGTCGCGAGCCGTCGTCGTCCACACCTCGAGCGAGTAGCCGTCACGCTCGAGGTGCTCGAGATCGATGGTGCCCTTGATCGTCATCGTCTCGGGGTTCCACACGATGGCCTTGTAGGACTCCGTCGAGATGCTGACGGCCGTTTCGTCGTCGACGATGACGTAGCCGTAGTCGATGTACGTCATGCCGTGTTTGCTGAAGTTGATGGAGCCGTCCTCGCGGATGCGCCCTTTCGCGTCGACCGTGTACTTGACCCACTTCGGAGCCTCCGCCAGCCCCAGGTAGAAGCTTCGTCCTCGAGCCATGAGCACGCCGTTGCCCGGAGCCTCGATGGCTTTGTCGTTGGTGACGTGCCCGGAGAGCTCGTCGATGACCTGCACGTACGTCGTGCGGGTGTCGTTGTCGCCGATGACGACCGAGCCGAGGATGTACTTGGCGTCGCCACCCGCGCCTGCATTGCCAGCGCCGGCGCTGCCCGGAGAAACATCGTCGTTCTCGTCGTCGCTGCCACAGGCGGCCAAGGTCAGGGAAGCGACGATAGGGAGAAGGGCGACGAGCGTGAACGAGGGACGAAGGTTCATGGTGACTCCAGTGGAAGTTTTCGAAATGGAAACGAGAAACCGTGGAAGAAGGGCAGATCAGAGCTCGAGCGTGGTCTTCACGTAGAAGGCACGACCGGGCTTCTGCACGCCGAAGAAGTCGTAGGAGAGGGCGCTCGTGAGGTTCTGGACCTCGAACGTGGACGAGACCTTGGCCGCGCGCGTTGGCAGCACGTGGGTCAGCGCCACGGAGTGCGTGAGCTGGGCCTCGATGACCTGTTTCGAGTCGCGCCGACCGATGCTCTCCCAGCTCCGGTAGAACTGGTGGATGTAGGCCGTGTACCAGGTGAGAGAGAGTGAATCCGTGGGCGCGAGCAGCTGCTCCAGCAGGAACGTCGCCGAGCCGTTGACGAAGAAGTAGGGGCGGTTGGGGAGGCGATCCCCCTCGTAAGGAGCGAAGGTTCCTTCGTCGGACGTGTTGCGAAGTGACTGGTACGTGGCGTTGCCGTCCAAGGCGATGGTGCGCTGGGGGGACGTCCAGCCGAGGGAGCCTTCGATGCCTTGGCTCCGCGCCGAGAGCACGTTCTGGTAGGTCAGGGTGCGATCATTGCCGATGAGCACGATCTGATCGCGAGCATCGCGCCAGAAGAAGTTCGCGCTGGCGCGGTAGGCGCCGAGCACGTCGTGCGTGCTTTCGAGGACGCCGCCGAGGTTCCCGTTGTGACTGCGCTCGGGCGAAAGATCGAGACTCGGCTTGACGAAGCGTCCGTCGCCGAACACCTCGTACGGGGACGGGAGGCGAGTGGCGTACTCGTAAGAAGCCTTGAGGTAGAGCCAATCGGTGGCGCGGATGCGCAGCGAGTTGCCAAAGCCGGTATGAAAGTTATCTCGCGTGAGTCGCACGTCACGCCCTCCGCCGACGAGCTGGTCACCGCGAAGCCATTGCCCGTACGCCTTGGCGAACGCGATGTTCTCGAAGACGTCCAGCGCGGTGTCGGCTTCCCACTCGACGCCCCCGACGAGCGTGGTGAGGCTACGTTCCCTCTCGAGCGGATCCTGGGCTCGAGGGTCGGCCTGCCGACGTTCGTCGCCCGCGCGCGTCGTGACGGAAGGCGACAGCGAGAGCCGGAACGCGTGGAGCGGCAGCGCTTGCCAGCTCAGGTTCGCGCGCCCGAGGAGCGCATTCTGGTAGTGGAGCTGGTCGTGGGGCTGGCCGTCGATTTCACCGGGGGAGTTGTGCGGGTCGAGGCACGTGCCGAACCAGTCGTAGAAACACTCGCTAACGTCCAGGTAGCTGATGACGCTCTGCGTGGAGCCGAGCAAAAGGTCGAGCTCGATTTCGTCGCCGAGGGGCTGTGCGTAGCGCACGGAAGCGCCGTAGCTGGTCTCACCGAACTCTACGCCGCCGTACGGCACGGCCATGATGATGTTGTTCTGAACCTCCTTGTCGTAGTGCGCGAAGAACACGCGTGCGAGGAGGCGTCTCGCGTACGACCGGTTGACCACGCCGAGCTCGACGCTGCCGCCGGTCGAACGATACGCGTCGTGGAAGCGCGGAACTCGCGCCTTATGCGGGCGTCCCAGCTCGTCGGCGACCTCCACGTCCACTTCGTAGTTGTTCTGAGATTGGTCGTGGAACGCTTCGACGCGCGTAAAGAATCCCGACGGCTCATGGAGCCGGCGAGCCGCCAGCGTCAGACGGTGAGTGCCGAAGGAGCCGACCTGGTACGAGGCGGCGAGGTGCGAGCCAGCCGTAGCGTGGTCCGTCACGAAGTTGACGGCGCCGCCCAGCGCGTCGGCGCCGAGCTGGATCGGGACTACGCCGCTATAGATGTCGACGCGCTCGATCAGGTTGACGGGCACGTTGGTGAGCCCGGCGGGATAACCTGCAAGCGTGAGGGGAACGCCGTCCAGAAAGAAGCGCACCTGCTCTCCGGTCAATCCGTTCAACGAAAAGCGAACCTCGGAGCCCAAGCCGCTTGCGCGCCGTACGCTGACGCCTTCGACGCGGGCGAGCACCTGGCCCATGTCGGCGCTTTCGCGCTTTGCCTTCGTGGTCTCCACGACTTTGACGGCTCGCGCGGACTCACGGAGCTTCGCGGCGGCGGTGAGCCCTTCCACCACGATTTCCACGTCGGTGGGCGGTTCGGCGTCTGCCGGCGCGTTCGGCGTGACTCGGGAGGGCGCGGACGCGCGCTCGGTCACCTTTTGCGGGGCGGAGGCGTGTGAAGGCCCTGGCGACGCCGCGGTGCCTGCTTCCGTCGTGCTTCCGTCGTGCGCTTCCGGCAGACGAAACTCGTGCTCGTAGATGACGCGAACGGAGATCGGCTGACCGGCGCGTCGCGCTGGGGTGAACACCAAACGAAAGGCGGCATCGAGCGCAGCTTCGTCGAAGCCATGCCCAGCGCCCTGAACGATCTCCGCGTGGGTCACCGCGCCGTGGACGTCCAGCGTGAGCGCGAGCCGCACGGTCGCCTCGATGCCGGCAGCGAGTGCTTGTTCTGGGTAGTGCGCCTCGGCTGGTGCCACCAGCGCTGGAGGGGTCAGCTCGGCCCGAGGGGTGGGTGCGGCAGGGGGGGCAACCGTCGTGTCCTCCGGGGCGGCGGGTGACGCGTAGGCTGCCGCGCTGGCGATGAGGCAAGCTAGACCCGCACGCACGCTCTTTTGCCGAGCACCAGCGAAGGAAGTGAAGGGGGCCAAGGGATGTGCTTCCGCGGGACGTCGGGGTTGCCTCGCTCGTGGCGCGGAAGCGCCCGGTGGCTTCTCCGGTCGATCGAGAAAACTGAATACGAAAATCATATTCAGTAACGCCGCGTGTACTCTCAGGCCGGCAGGCCGTCAATAGATGTGGCGAATTTGTGGCAAAAGTTCGCCACGGTGCCCTGCCCCGGGTGTCCAGCACGTGTGCTGATGGGGAAATTCAATTGCAACTATATCGCGCTCCGGTGGGAACAGTGAGACTGGCTCGAGGGGCCCCCATCGAGACGGAGCGAGCGCGAGTCGGACCGTGAGCTCAGCCTCGCGCTTGGTTCGGGTCGCCAACTCGCGGCTCGGTTCTGCGACCCCGTTTCGCGCGAGTGCAACCGAGCGGCTCACGTGGAGCGGGTCCAACCACACAGACGCTCTCGGGCGAGTCTGCGGCTCGAGAGCGGGGAGGACTCACGCTGCGGGGCGCCTCGTCGCTAGCACAAGGGGCTGCCGACGCGCGGGGTCGTGAGGAGTGGAAGCGGCGAAGGCTCGAAGCTTCGCTTCGAGCCTTCCGGGGACGCTTCGTTACTTCGAAATGTAGCCGATGCGCGCGTCGTACGTGAGTCGACCGTAGTTCGGTTCGTCGAGCTCCATCGTGTAGTTGCTGAGGAGCTTCACTTCGATCTCACTCGAGTTCGCGAAGAGCGGGGCGGAGCCTTTGCCTTTTCCGGTCTTCTTCACCTTCAGCACGCCCGCCTTCTCTTCACCGTAGCTGATGGGCACCGAGTAGATCTGTGTGAGCCGGGAGCCTTTGGCGCGATAGATGACCCAAACGTCTTGGCCGGAGTCGTTCTTTTTGAACTCCATCGCGTCGGCAATGAACGCCGAACGGGCCTTGCTCATGCAGCTGGCGCGCTGCTTGGGGTTGTTCTTGGAGCTTTCGTCGCAGCGCTGCTCCGCCTTTTCGTACGGGGCGGAGCTCTGGAAGTTGAACACCCACCCGTTGTCGGGCTCGGAGATGGTTTCCTGTACGGAGCGCAGCAGATTGGGGCCCTCGGGCTCTTGGGGCTCCTCTTTTGCGGGCTCCGGCTCGGGTGCGGGGGCCGTAGCGGCGGTCTCCGACTCGGACGTGGAAGACTCCGCGCTTTCCGCGGGAGGGCTCTTGCTCGAGCCACACGCAGAAAGCTGAAGTGCAGCTGCCATGACGAACGAAAACGGGAGCGAAGTGCGCTTGAACACGGATGACCTCCTAGCCTCCGTATAGATGCTCGCCGCGCGCGAGTCACCGGTTCCCGTTCACGAGGCCTCGTCGCCCGCGCACTATCGTGCCGGGGAGAAGACGGGCGGGAGCAGAGCGAGCGCTCTGAACGCGGGGGCGTGGGCCGTCCGGACCTCGTTCGACAGAGCGGTCCGGACGGCACTCAGGGCAGACTCAGCTCTTCTTTGCCTTGATGTTCAAGCGCACGAGGACGTCGTCCTTGATCAGGTCGTCGGGGGCGCCGGGATAAACGATACCGAAGTCCTTGCGATTGATTCCGAACGACGCCTGGACCGTCACCTCGTCTCCGGCGACTTGGATCGTGGCGGGGAACGAGACGGACTTGGTGACCCCGTGGAGCGCGAGGTTTCCGGTCACCGTGTGGCTACCGCCGGCTCCGCCGCTCGTGATGCTGGTCGACGTGAACGTGGCCTCGGGGAACTTCTCGACGTCGAAGAAGTCGGCGTTCTTCAAGTGCGCGATGAGCTTTTCGGGCTCGGTGACCAAAGACGCGGTGGAGATCGTCACCGAGACGCGGCTCTTCGTGGGGTCTCCATCGACGAGATCAATGCTGCCCTTGAAGTCCTTGAAGGAGCCGTCATGGGAAGCGGTCACCTTGGCGCCCACCCACTCGAGCTTCGAGTCCGCCGCGGAGAACGAATACTTCGTGGCCGCGTCGACGGGCGCCGAGACCTCTTGAATGGGGGCGGAAGTGGTCGCTTTGGGCTGGCCGTCCGTGGGGCTCTTGCAAGCGGCGCAAAGCAAGAGGGCGGCGAATACGGAGAGAGTCGTTGTTTTCATCGAAAGGGTCTCCTCGAACGCTCGCGAACATGGCCGCAAGCATCGTTCGGTGCAAGGGATACGTCATTCCCTGCCCAGCGTCATGCCGTACTTCTGCATCTTGCGGTAGAGAGTGTTTCTGGGAATTGCGAGCGCGCGCGATACCTGGCTGACGTTCCAGCTCGACGCACGTAGAGCTTCCAAGATGCGCTCGCGTTCGTCTGCCTCGAACTCGTCGCGGTTGCGAGAGCGCCTCCGCTCTCGCGTGGGCTCGAGCTCCAGCTCTCGCTCGGTGATGCGCGCGCCGTCCGAGAGCACGAAGGCACGAGTCAATGTGTTCTCGAGCTCTCGAACGTTGCCCGGCCAGGGGTGCGCCATCAGCATTCTGAGCGCGCTACGCGTTAGCTCGGGCGGCTCGCCGCCGCGAGACGTCGATTTTTCTTGGGCGAGCCGCCGGAGGATGGCGGCGGCGATTTCGGGAACGTCTTCGGTGCGTTCCGCGAGCGAAGGCAACACGACCTCCACGACCGCTACGCGGTAGTAGAGGTCTTCTCGGAAGCGCCCGTCGGTGACGTCCTCGCGCAGCGATCGGTTGGTGGCGCACACCAGACGCACGTCGAGCTTGCTCGAGCGGGTGGCGCCCACGGGGCGCACCTCGCGCTCCTGCAAGACGCGCAAGAGCTTGGCCTGTGTGGCTAGCGGCATTTCCCCGAGCTCGTCCAAGAACAGCGTTCCGCCATTTGCGGCAACCAAGAGGCCCTCTCGGTCGCGCTCGGCGCCGGTGAAGGCCCCACGCACGTGGCCGAACAGCTCGGACTCGAGCAGCGTTTCGGGAAGCGCCGCGCAGTTCACCGCCACGAACGGGCCGGTCTTACGCGGTCCGTTGTGGTGCAGAGCACGCGCGACGAGCTCCTTGCCCGTTCCGCTCGCGCCACGAACGAGCACGTCCACGGACGCGTCCGTGATTCGGTCGAGCTTCTCGAGCACGGCGCGCATGGCTGGGCCGCGTCCCGCGATGCGCGCGTAGTCGTAGCGGGTGGAGAGCGCGCTGGACTGGGTTTCGAGGCGTCGCTCGAGGCGCGCGATGGAACGCGCTTGTCCCTGCGAGAGCCGCTCTACGGCGCGCTTTCGCACTTCCAGCTCTTCCGTGCGGCGGGCCAGCTCGTCGTAGAGGTGGGCGTTCGAGAGCGCGATTGCGACTTGGTCCGCCAGGGTCTGCAGAATTTCGCGCGCCGCAGACGAAAAGCGTCCCCGCTCCAGGCGGTTGTCCACGTAGAGCGCGCCCAGCACGCGCGCCGGTGAAGAAATGGGGACACACAGGATCGACTTCAAGCGCAGCGCGTGCACCGAGCGCTGCTCGGCGAGGCGAGGATCCCGTTGCGCGTCCGTCGTCACCAGCGGCAACTCGCTCCGGAGGACTTGCTCGACCACGCTTCGACTGGGTCGTTCGCTCGCCGACAGAGCGCCGCCCTCGCTCCGCGCAACGGCGATGCGCGGAGAGCCGCCGTCTCCAGGCGCATCGCTCGTCGTCAGCAAGAAGCCGCGCTCGGCGCCGGTCAGCTCCACGGCGGCGTCGATCGCGGCGTCGAGCACGCGCTCCACGCTGAGCGCCGAGTTCAAGCGGCGCGTGACGGACAAGAGCTTCCGCAAGGTGGCGACCTCCGCGCTCGGTTCACGAGCGATGCCGTCGAAGGTGTGCGTGCGGCTCGCGCTCCGCCGCCGCGGGTGGCGCCAGAAAACGTCGCGGAGCGCGCTCGGCAAGCCGCTTGCCATGCGGTCCCACAGACGGCGAGCGCGCTCCTCGTGGTGCTCCGCTTGTTCGGTCGCTCCCGCGAGCAGACGGGCCGCGCTGAGCTCGGACTCCAGCTGCACCTCGAGGAGTCGCAGCCCGGCCGCGCGCGCCGCGCGCCGCGCCGCCTCCAGCTCGCTGTCACACGTTGCGTCGCCCAGAGCGATTCTCGCGCGCGACTGGGCCAGCACCCGTGCCGCCCCGAGATCGCTTTCGGCGGGCTTGTCGTTCGCCTCCGAGAGTTTGCGTAGGAGCTCCAGCGCTTCCCCGGGGCGCCCCTGTGCGGTGCGGCTCTCGGCGCGACGTATCTCGGTTTCGAAGAGCTCGCGCGTGCGACCTCGAGAGGAAAAGGCTTCCTGCGCGCGATCGAGCTCCGCTTCGCAGTCCTCGTACTTGCCCTCGAAGAGGGCGCACTCGGCGCGCAAGAGCGCGACCGGTCCTTCGAAGTGGACTCGCTGCCGCTCGTCACAGGCTTCGAGGAGAGACTGAAGGGCGTCCGAGGCCCGCGCGGAGGCGCCGATCTCCGCGTAGAGGTTGGCGAGGTTGTAGCGGAGCGTGAGCTCGGTGCTGGTTCGGCCGAGCGCGCGCGAAAGGTCGAGTCCCCGTTCGTAGGCGGACAGCGCCTCGCCCAGGCTTCCGGCTTGGTGCTCGGAGGTGCCGAGGTTCAGGAGGCCGACCGCGCACAGGTCGTCCAACTGATGCTGCTCGGCGAGACGCAGCGCGTCGCGGTAACACGCGCTGGCGGCGCTCACGTCACCCGCGCGATAGTGCGCGATGGCGCGGTGGGTGGCGAAGCGGCACGACGTGCGAGGCGAGACATCGCTTCCCAGATGGCCGAGCGAGACGTTCAAATCGTCCTCGGCGCCCTGGCGATCTCCGAGGTAAATGCGCGCAACGGCGCGCGCTTCGAGGAGCGCGGCCAAAACCGCCGGCTCCAGGGACGGCGCCGAGAGGCCCCGCTCCGACCAGCTTTGCGCGCCCACGTACTCGCCGAGTTGGATCGCGGCGCGAGCCCTCGCTTCGCACGTTCGAGCGACGATGCCGGGGCTCGGGAAACCAGCCAGGATGCGTCCCAGGATGCGGTCGGCGCGCGGTGCTCGGCCGAGCTTGAGCAGCGCGTCGGCGGCCATCAGGCGCGCTTCCGTGCGGAGCTCGGTGTTGCCCCGAGTTGCCAGAGTCCGCGCGGCGAGGCGCAGCGCGCTCGCGGGGTCGCCCGCCGCGAGCGCCAGCGAGCCCAACGACGAAAGAACCTCGGGCCGTCGTGTGGCCTCGACGAGCGGTCGCGAAACTTCGAGAAGCACACGTGGCTCGACCTGGCGAGCGAGCGCGAGGAGTTTTTCTTCGGCGCGCGTCAGGTCGCCGCCGAGTGTGAGGTGGCGAATCGCCTGGGCCGACGACGAAACGTCGCGGGCGTCTCGCTCCAGCGCGCCGGCGACGGCGCGATGGGCGGCGGCGAGCGCAGGCGCGCCGACCGCGCGGCGCAGGAGGCGGAGGTCGGAGGTTCTCCGCAAGGCGATGTGGCCGTGGACCCGTTCGACGAGGCCCGTCCGTTCGAGCGCGGAGAGCTCTGCGTCGTCCAGCGGCCAAACGCGGATGTCGAGATCTCCGCCGAGCGCAGCGAGCAGCGCGAGCGCACGTCGTGCCGGCGCGTTCTGCGCGGGCGTTCCTTCGAGGAGTTTCGACAGCGTCTCCCGGCGCAGGGTTCCGCCTTCGTAGTCGCCGCTCGCGAGCTCGGCGTCCGTGAGTCGGCCCGCGTACAACGCAGCCAGGGTCGGGACGATGCTGCCGGGAAGCCCGCCCGTGTAGCGGTGGACGAGCCCGAGCCGCCTCGCGGAGAACGCACCTCCCGTCCAAACCCGGAGCGCGTCCAAATCGAGCGGCTCGACGAGCGCCCGCTCCGAGGGAACGCTGGCGAGGGTGTCGGGAGAGTGGCAAGTGACGACGAGCCCGAGCGCGCTGCCCGGGGCGAGCAGACGAACGAACGCCGAAAGCTTGGTCAGCTCGGCTTCCGGTAGCTGATCCACCTCGTCCAAGAGCAAGAGCAAGGCTCCCCCCGAGTACCGACGCACCGCCTCGGCCAACTCGGTGAGCGAGTCTCGGCGGAGCTCCGTGCCCAGCGCGCGTTCGAGCAGTGCCGTCACTGCACGTGGCTGCCGCGTCGAGCCCCAAACGATCTCCACTCGCCGCTCCGCGCGCCACGCGCACTCTTGCAGCAAGCGGCTCGTGCCCACGCCGGGGGGACCCGAGAAGACGAAGGCCGCACGCTCCGTTCGACGGGCGTCGAAAGCCGTGAGCCAGCCGTCGAAACGCGAGAGAACCGCGTCTCGCCCAATGAGCCGCCGCGCGAAGCCCAAGGAGCTCGCGCGGCGCGTCGGCTTTCTCCCGAAGGCCTCCAGCACCTCGGTGCAATCGGTGGGACGCTCCGCGGGGTCGTCGTGCGTGAGGCGCGTCAGCAGCTTCGAGAGCTTGGGGGACGGGCTACGGCGCGCTCCGCGGTACAGTACGCCGAGCGTACGGCCTGCCGAGTACAGGTCGGCTCGGCCATCGGCGGCGCGTCCTTGCTCGAGCTCGGGCGCCAGAAAGCCAGGTGTTCCGCTCACCGTCGCGCGAGCCTCCGAGAACGGTGTCACGCATCCGAGATCGATGAGCACGCCCCCACCGTCCGCTCGGACGAGGACGTTCGACGGCGTGAAGTCGCCGTGGCGGAGTCCCAGGCCGTGTAAGACGGCGAGCCCCTCGAGCGCGTCCAGCCAAGGGCCCTCGATGTCGTCATTTTGGGTCGCCCACTGGGCGAGGGTGGCGCCTTCGATGAAGTCCGCCGTGTAGTACGGCACCGCTCCTCCCCCCGTGCGGTCGACGCCGAAGTCTCGAACGCGAAGCAGGTGTGGATGGGTGATGCCGGCCAAGACCGCGAACTCTTGCTCCAGGGCGACGGCGAGCTCGGGCCGCGCGTGATCGATCCGTTTGAGGACGCAGCGTTCTTGGCGAAGCCTGTCGTCGACCAGGTAGACGCGCCCCATGCCTCCTTCTCCAAGAGCCTTGGAGACGCGGAAGCGCCGCTGCACCCAGCTACCCGGCTCGAGCATGGCGGCAACTGTACCACCAGTTCGGGTGGCACAGAGCAGAATGGAACAATATGGAACACATCTGTGTGTCGTAAATGTACGAAATGTATGGGTCGAGTTCCTTGGCAGCTACCTTGCAGCGTGGGCTTCAGGAGGAGTCCCCAATGAAACATTACTGGTCCCTGCTTCCTTTGCTGCTCGCCGTTGGCTGCCACAGCTCCACCACGCCGAGCGACGAATCGATGAGCGACGCGTCGCAGAAGAAGGCCGCCGCCAATCGCATCGCGAGCGGCGAAACCTCGGTCGATCCGTGCGCCGAGAACAACTGGTACGGCGACGCCGTGTGCGACACGTTCTGCTTCGACGCAGACGTGGACTGTCAGACGTCGGGCTCACCCGTGTACTGCGCGGAGTTCATCGAGGTCGAGGACGGCACCTGCGGACGCGCTGCGACCGACCCTTGTCGCTTTCAAGATCCCGACTGCAACTCGGGCATGCCGTCGGACCCGAACGACGGCGTCGCCTGCGCGCTCTACGTCGAGCTCGAGGACGGCGAGTGCAAGCGCCCGGACGCGGATCCATGCCGCTTCCAAGATCCGGATTGTTCGACGAACAACGAAGGCCGCGACTGCGACACGCGCAAAATCACTTGTCAGACCCTGATCCCGGTGGCCTGTCCGGACGGGCAAGTGCCCACGGTCGAAGACGGCTGCTACGGCGAGTGCGTCGACAAGAGCGAGTGCGCTCCGGTTGCCTGCTTGGCATACGTGGAAGAGCCGGACGGTGTGTGCGGCCGTGATCCGAACGACCCTTGCATTTCCCAGGATCCGGACTGCCTGAGGGATGACGGAGGCACCGTGTGCGCGGCGTACTCCGAGGTTTCGGATGGCGTGTGCAGCCGTGAGCCGAACGATCCTTGTATTTCCCAGGATCCCGACTGCAACGACGGCGGCACGGTTTGCGCGCTGTACGTGGAGGAGTCGGATGGGGTCTGCAAACGCTCGGAAACGGATCCGTGTCGTGCGCAGGATCCCGACTGCGTGACTCGGTAATTGCTCGCGGATTGGCTAGGCTCCGAACATGGTCGTCGTCACCCGTTCTCACCGGCGCGTGCTCACAGCGATTTCGGTCGCCGGAGCGCTCGTTGCGTGCGGTCCGGGGGCGGCGACGCCCCTGCCGGAGCCTCCCAGCATCGACGTGACGCGTGTGTCGACCGGAGGCGAAGCCATGCCGCTCGCCGGGCCCGCCCCGGTTCAATTGATAGGTGAGGTGGGCGCGACGCCGGCTCGGGCGACGGTGCGCGTCTTGAACTTGGACGATACGCGCCCCGCGGTGGCGACCACCTCGGGTCCGGACGGCACGTTCGCGCTCGGGATTTTGGCTGCAGAAGGAAACGAGCTGCGCCTCGAGGCGCGCTCCGGGGAGGCCACGACGGCGCCGGTGGACGTTCGAGTTCTCCGGAATCTCTCGGGCGTGGCGCCGGTCGAGCGCCCGGACTGCGTCGCGTTCGAGGCGCCTTGGCTGGAGGTGCCTACGTTCGGGGTGCAGCGACTGGACGTCACGAACGAGTGCACGGGCGAGCTTCGTATCGAGGCGGTGAGCTTGCGTTTGGGGAGCGCGGGCTTTGCGGTGGAAGCGTTCGCTCCCGAAACGCTCGAGCCAGGTCAGGCGAGCTCCATCGCCGTGACGTTCGCTGCCGATGAGGCGCAGGCAGAGGACGTGCTTTTCGTCAGCGTGAGTGTGGACGGGCAGCTCGTTCGCTATCCCATCAGCCTCCGCGTGCAGTGAGAGAGCGGGCAGAGCCGTACGAGCGTGCTCGGCCGTACGAGTACGCCCGGTCGTACGAGCGTGTTCGAGCGAGCGTGCGCAGCCGCCGAGCGAGCCTCAAGCGCCGTTCTGAGGAGCGGTAGCGGGCTCCGCCTCGGCGTCGACTGCGCGTTCCGTCGTCGACGCGGACGGCGCCGACGATTCTGCCTTTTGGGTCGGCGCATAACGCTTCCACCACAGCTCGGCCCGCTCCTCGCTCCACGGCGTGGAGAAGTCGAGCGCGCCCAAGCTTTCACCGAGCTCACGGGCAGTCTGCGGGCGCTTGTCGGGGTTTTTCTCGAGGCACTGCATGATGAGCGCCTCCAGGTCCTCGTGAAGCGTCGTCCCGACACGTCGGGAAGGGGAGAGCGGCTTTTGGTGAGCGTGCATCACGAGCATGTCGTGCCTCGTTTGCGCTTCGAACACGTGCCGTCCAGTGAGCAGCCAGTAGCCGATACAGCCCACGGCGTAGATGTCGGCGCGCGCGTCCACCGGCGCTTGGAAGCGCACCATTTCCGGCGCCATCACCGCCGGCGTGCCGACGAAGCGCTGCTCGTCGTCGATTTCCTCGGGCGTCGGGTGACGGTCGAGCACCAAGCCGAAGTCGAGCACCTTGACGAAATCCGCCTCGCCTCCATAGCGGCAGGTGAACACGTTGGCCGGCTTGACGTCGCGATGGACGAAGTTCGCTGCGTGGGCCTCGCTGAGTGACCGACACACCTGACGCAGCAGGTGAGCCGTGCGCTCGGGCGACTGCGGGCCGAAGCGATCGACCAGCTGCTGCAGATCGATGCCGTCCAAGAGCTCCATGACGTAGTAGAAGGCGCCCTCGCGGGTGACGCCGAAATCGTAGAGCTGAATGGTGTTGGGGGAGCTGAGCTGTGCCGTGGTCCGCGCTTCACGGAGAAAGAGCCGCACCAGGCGTTCCGAGCCTTGAGGCCCGTGTCCAATGAGCACCTCGGGCCGAATCAATTTGACGGCCGCGGGCCTCGCTATCATTCGGTGCTCGGCTCGCCAGACCTCGGCCATGCCCCCTTTTCCGAGACGCATCAGCAAGCGGTAGCTGCCGACCTCGCGAGCGGTGACGATGCCTTCGCTCAGGCGATGCACGACTCGTGACACTTGGTAGGCAATGAACGCAGCCAGGGCAGGTGACGCGACGAGCAACGCCACTTCGTGCGCGGGCGGCGATGGACCGTTGCCCCGCGCGAGGAACATCGCGAGCGGATCCATGGCGGCGGCGCCGAACGAAGTTGCGAGCGCCATACGCGGCGACGCGGGGATCAGCGCAGCGAACGCCAGAATGGGCACGACCACCGGCGACACGTGCGCGATGAGCGTCGCGCTGGGCCAGCTCGGCTGATGGCGCAAAAGCCCCAATAGAAAGCAGCAGACGACGAGATAGAGGTAGCCGAGGTCGCGGGCCACTTGAGGACGCAGCTTCCGCGAGCGAACCACGACGAGCGTCAGCGCGCTGACCACGGCAGCTGCGCCGAGCAAGGCGAGGTCGTGAGCGCGATGCGGCTCGCTCTTCGGCACCAGCGCGAGCACATAGAGAAAGTAAGCGGCGAACGTCGCTGCGCTCAGCCCTGCGATACCGAAGAGACGTCCGACACCTTGTTCCAGGAGGTCGACGTGGAGCTCACGGTGGGCGGCGGCGCGCACCGCCTCGCGCGAATCCCAAGGCAGGCGCGGCGGCTCCGCGTCGCTCGCCCGCAGGGGCTCGAGGCGCTCACCCACCTGAAAGCCTCGCGCGCCAGCGGGCGCCCCCAGGGAACTTTCAGGCTCGCGCACGCGGCGAGCATACGGGATTGCCCGACGTTTCCGAAGAAACGACGACTTTGTCGCGTCGACCTCAAAGGAAAGAAACGCGACGCAGTTTCGAAACATAGCCCGGCAACAATCGGGGCGTTCGCAATCCCAGGGAAACCGACCCCTGTCTCCCGGTCTCACCGGGGAATGGGCTTTCCCCCCAACGGAGTCCCCGCATGATCACAAAAAGGCTAATTATCCTCTTCTTTGCCATGATGGCGGCCTGCCTCACGCTGGGCGGAGCCGCTCGTCCGGCGTTTGCCGATGAGGCCACGGCGGCGGCAGTCGCCCCGACGACGGCCCAGCTCGAGGCGCGGATCGCCGACCTCGAAGCCTACGTGAACAACAGCGGCCGGGCGGACCAGGAAACCTCCAAGGTGGGCGGCCCCGGACCGGGTCACAACGCCTTCATCATGATCTGTGCAGCGCTGGTGCTGTTCATGACCCTCCCCGGGCTGGCGCTGTTCTACGGCGGCCTGGTTCGCTCCAAGAACGTGCTCTCCATCATGGCGCAATGCATGGGCATCGCCGGGCTGGTGGCGCTTTTGTGGTGGTCGGTCGGGTACAGCTTCGCTTTCGCCCCAGGTAACGCGTTCATCGGCGGCTTGGACTACATGTTCCTGAGCGGCGTGGACTCGACCCCGGCCGGGACCTGGGTCTCGCACAACGTGTTCTCCATGTTCCAGATGATGTTCGCCATCATCACGCCCGCGCTCATCGTCGGCGCCATCGCCGAGCGCGTGAAGTTCAGCTCGCTGCTCATCTTCGTCACGGCGTGGATGCTCGTCGTTTACTTCCCCCTCGCTCACATGGTGTGGGGCGGCGACGGCCTCATGAACGGCCTCGGCAACGCGGACTCGGCCATCAAGTCCATCGACTTCGCGGGCGGCACCGTGGTGCACATGTCCTCGGGTTGGTCTGCGCTCATTCTGGCGGTCATCATCGGCAAGCGCGTCGGCTTCGGCTCGGCGAACTTCGCGCCTCACAGCCTCGTCCTCACGGTCATCGGCACCGGCATGCTGTGGGTCGGTTGGTACGGGTTCAACGCGGGCAGCGCCGGCGGCGCAGACCGCATCGCGTCCCTCGCGTTCACCACCACCACGCTCGCGGCAGCAATCGCCGGCTTCTCCTGGGCCGCCATCGAGTGGCTGACCCGGGGCAAGCCCACGGTGCTCGGCTTCTGCTCGGGTATCGTCGGCGGTCTCGTCGTCATCACGCCGGCTGCCGGCTTCGTGACGGCCAACGGCTCGGTCATCATCGGCGTCCTGGCCGGCGTGATCCCCTTCTTCGCCTGCACCAAGCTGAAGAACGCGCTCGGCTACGACGACGCGCTCGACACGTTCGGTGTCCACGCGGTGGGCGGCACCATCGGCGCGCTCTTGACGGGCATCCTGGCGAGCGCGGAGGCCAACCCGGCGCTCGAGGGCTTGGCGAGCTACACGCTGTGGCTCGAGCAGCTCAAGGCCATCGGCGTCACGCTGGTGCTCTCGATCGGCGCCACCGTCGTCATCGGCTACGCCCTCAAGGCGACGATGGGCCTCCGTCCGTCGGCCGAGGACGAGGAGAGCGGTCTGGACGTGACGGATCACGGCGAGCGTGGTTACCACCACGAGGCCGCCTGATCGGCGCGCGTCCGAGTGACGCGCCGTTCGTAAGCGAGAAAACCCCGGGCTTCGTCCCGGGGTTTTCTCGCTTCTTGCTTTCTTGCGCCCTGTTCTTTCTCGCGCCATCGCCGGGACAGCGCGGCGGGGCAGCGCGGCGGCTGCCCGGGAGTGATGCATTACGGAGGCGCGAGCTCGTTGTGTTGGGCGACGCCGCGTTTCGCGGGCCTCGAGTCGCCTTCGATGTTGCGAATCGATCGAAGAATGAACGTCTCCACGTCGTCGGGAAGCTGCGGCGCACGCTCCGACTCGATCCCTTCGAGAAAAGACGTGAACGAGAAGTACGAGAGCAAGCCGTCCCACTCCGCGGCCCACGCTGGAAGAAAACGCGGCTCGTCGAGGACACCCTGCGAGCGGAGCCACAGGAGCGCGAGCGCGTCGTCGAGGGCGATGCGACCGCACAGGAGCAAGTCTCCCAGAAGCGAAGTGCGAAAGCGCAGCGCGCGCGCCATGAAGTCGTAGACGTCGAAGAGTCCCGCCAAGTAGCACGCGTCTTTGGTGAAGGGCGCCCCTCCAGCGACCACGCCGCCTCGACAAATGCGCTGCGCGTCGAGGTAAGCGTCCCGTTCGGGGAGCCCCCGCTCGACCAAGAAGCGGAACAAATCCAAAAACGAGGCGCCGTCCTCGGCCATGCCGACCAGCTGCACGCGCCGTGCGAGGCGCATCAGGCGCGGGCTCGAGAGCGAACGGCCCATCAGCTCGCTGAACACGGCGAGCCCTTCTTGCGTGCGCGTAGTGCGCGGACCGCCGGACGAGAGCATCGGGAAGCGGCGCTGCGCCGCGCCGTTCTGCGCCGTGAGGGCGTGCGTCTCGATTTCGTGCAAGAAGAGCCCGCGCGCCTCGACGCGGCCGAACTTGGCGCCTTCCCGGACACGGATCCGCGTACGTCCGCAGATGACCTTGGCGCTCAAGTCGGGGTCGCGCACGATGTCGATCTTGAGCTCGGGCTTGCGTCGGCGCAGTCGCTCTTCCAAGAACGCCACGAAGGCGTCGGTGTCGAGCTCGCAAGTGTCGACCAGCGCGGTGCTGTCGCCGATGCGAGAAATGACGTGCGTCGCGAGGTCGTAGTTGGTGCTGCTGCGATCGAACGCCGTGGTCCGCGCCCCGCCGTAGAGCTGCAGGGAAATGCGATAGAAGCTCGGCGTGCCTGCCGCCAAGAGGAGGCGGTGCGCGTCGATGAAGCTCTCGGTGGTGCGGTGCAGCCACTGCAAGAGCACGTGGTCGCCTTGAAGCTTCGGAAGCAAGTCGGAAAGCTCGCGGCAGGCGGTTTCGCAGCGGGCCCGGTCGAACTCGTAGCGGGGCGCCGGTAGCGCGCCGCATTTGTCGGCGAAGAATTGCTCTTCGAGCTCTCTGGGCCAGGCAATCGCTGCGAGCAGGCGCAGCTGCCTGGCAAGCGGCTGAACGCGATCGAGCACCAGGCCGAGCGCGCGGTCCCGAAGCTCCGGCTTCATGTCGTCCACGAGGCGCGTAGGACGGCCACGCAAGATTTCGATGCGCGAGTAGGCGGGCAGCGAGCGTTGCGCAGAAAAGATGCGCTGCACGTGCGAGTACGGCTCCAGGTCGATGCCGTGAGCGCGCGCCACGTAACACGCGGCCATCACGCAGATGCCCCCGACGCTCACGCTGTTGCCGACGGCGAACGCCGAACGAGGCGCCCCGTCGTCCGGGCTTTCGAGCTCGTCGTCCAGTGAACGCAAGAGCTCTTCGAGTCGCGTGCGAGCCGCGAGCTCGGTGGCGGTGTTGGCCGAGGAGCTGCGC
>JAEYVE010000144.1 GCA_023432025.1 Pseudomonadota bacterium | reverse complement strand
CCAGTGGTCGCCTGCGTCGCGTCGTCGTACGAAAGCAACGATGACCCTGGCCGTGATCAGCACAGGCACCGAGCTCATGCGCGGCGAGCTCGTGGACACCAACTCCGCCTGGCTCGCCGCGGAGCTCTCCGAGCGCGGCTACGACGTGACGGAAATGGCGACCGTCGGCGACGACGGCGCGCGTCTCGTCGCCACACTGTCACGCCTCTCTCGGAGTCACGAGGCGGTCGTGATGACGGGCGGCTTGGGGCCGACCACCGACGACCTGACGACCGCGGTCGTGGCAGAGCTGCTTCAGGTGCCGCTCGTGCGCGACGCGGCGTCGCTCGCCTACATAGAAACGCTCTACGCCTCTCGTGGACGCACGCTGAGCGAGTTCGGCAAGAAGCAAGCGGACTTCCCCGAGGGCGCCACGGTGCTGCCCAACCCGCGAGGCACCGCGCCGGGCTTTGCGGCGCGCGTGGGCCAAGCGCTGTGCTTTTTTCTGCCGGGCGTACCGGCGGAAATGAAAGAAATGTTCCTGCAGGGCGTGCTGCCGCGCCTCACGCCGCCGCGCGAGGTCGTGCGGGTGGCGCGCCTCAAGACGTATGGGCTCACCGAGTCCGAGGCAAACGATCGCCTCGCCGGCCTCGAGAGCGAGCATCGCGTCCTCCTCGGCTACCGCGCGTCGTTGCCCGACATCGAGGTGAAAGTTCAGGCGCGCGGACACGACGCGCACGAGGTGGATTTGCGTCTGTCGTCGGCGGTGCGTGTAGTGCGCGAACGGCTCGGCGAAGGCATCGTTTACGGCGAAGGAAACGTGACCTTCGCCGGCGCAATCGGCGAGCTCTTGGCCGCCCGGGGCCTCAAGCTCGCGCTCGCCGAGTCGTGTACGGGCGGCCTCGTGTCGAGTCTCCTGACGGAAGAGGCAGGCGCCAGCCGCTTCTTCGTGGGCGGCGTCACGGCGTACGACAACGCCGTCAAATGTGGCGTGCTCGGCGTGGGAGCGGACACGCTGGGCGATCACGGCGCGGTGAGCGAGCCCGTCGCGCGTCAAATGGCCGAAGGGGCGCGTCGCGCGCTCGGCGCGGACGTGGCCGTGTCCATCACCGGCATCGCCGGACCCACGGGCGGCACCGAAGAAAAACCCGTCGGGCTCGTGCATTGGGCCGTCGCCACCTCGCGCCACACAGTGACCAAGAGCCACGTTTTTCGGGGAACGCGCGGCCAAATTCAGCGACGCGCCGCCTACGCCGCGCTCGCCACGCTGCGCCAAACACTTCTCGAAGACGTTTGACGAAGACAAAGTGAAAGGGCCCGCCGAAGCGGGCCCTTTCACCGACGGAATCACGAGCGGAAAGCTCGCATTCGCCGCAACGCGCGTCACACGGCGCGTGACACGGCACGAGCCGTGTAACGCGCCATCGTGCTCAGAGCGGTCCGAAGGTGCCTTTGACACCCACGAAGAGCCACTGATGCAGACCCTTTTCCTCGATGTCGCCGTCCTGCTCCTGACCGTTGAATTCGAGCGAGGCGTTCGAGTACTGCGCCAACGTGAACATGCCGTACGGGCCCACGCGGAACTGGTCGGTGACCTTGAAGTCGTAGCCGCCCTGAATGTTGAAGAACTCGAAGCCGCTGAGGGTCGTCGAGGCCTCCATGCCACCACCTTCCGCGCTCAGGCTTGCCCACTCGTAGCCGATGCCCGCGCCGAGCCAACCGGCGTTGCCCTGGTTGACGGGCGTAAAGTGGTAGGTGGCCTGTAGACCGAGGCGCACGTTACTGGCGGAGCAGTCGGCGCCTCCGCCGCACGCGTCGTCCGCGACGAAGCCGATGCCGTACTGGAAGTAGCCGCCAACGAACAACTGCGGGTCCAGGCGGTAGCCGAGGTCCAGCTGGAGGGGGATTTGCCCGGAAATGGAGTCGCTCAGGTCATTTTCGTCCGCCGACTCCCCCAGCGGAAACCCCCAACCGAGGCGAGCGCCGATTTCGAAGCCAGAGTCCTTGCCTCCGCCGCTCGCAGGCGTCGCGTAATCCGCGCTCAGCTCTGCCTCGTCCGCAGAGTCGGACGCTTCCAGCTCTTCGGGCTCGGCGGCGGCCTCTGCGGTGGCGTCCGGCGCTTCTGCGGCTTCGGGCTCTTGGGCGGCCGCGATCGAAGCAAACGAAGAAACAGCGGCAACCGCCGCAATGACATGACGAAGTCGCATCACAATACCATCCTCTTTTCCGCTCTTTGATCAGGGGGGAGCGGCAAGTGTTACCGCCTAGCAGCTTTGCTTCCTCCCTACAACACTTCGATTCGCGAACGTTTCATCCAAAGTTCAACAAATCGCACACGAGAGTCTTTGATGAGAACACGCAGCGCAGCCCACGAGGAAGGTGAGCGACACTCGGAGCGTAAAACCCCGGCTCTGCGCGAGCAGCGTCGCGCGCCGCGCCGGCAGCAGCCCGCAGCTTCCTGATTTTGCTGCGGAAGCGAGGACTTCGACGAACTGCACGACGCTTCGGCGCCGGGGTCCGCGGGGACGCGACTTTTCGCCGCAAAACGGCCTTTTTCGAGAGACCGCACGTTCATGCGATGCTCGAAGCGCCACGACGCGGCAAACTTGCCATGGGGTCCCGCATGGGGTCGAAAGCAATGCGACGCATTTTTTTCGCGCTCGATGTTTCGATGGCAGGGCGACGAGCGCTGCAAGAAGCGATGTTGCGCGTCGCAGCGCACCCGGTAGCAGAGCGGCTCCGACTGCACTTCACCGCCGTCGAAAGCCTTCACAACACGCTCAAGTTCGTCGGTAACGTCCCCACCGAAACCGTGAACGCGCTCGTCGCAGACGCGAAACGCCTACCGCTTCCCGCGCTCGAGCTTCCTTCGGAGTGGGCGGGGCTCGATGCCTTTCCCTCGCCGGACCGCGCGCGCGTGCTCGTGGCGCGCGCCGCCGACCCTTCTGGCGAAATCACCGAGCTTGCCGCCGCGTTCGAGGAAATGTGCAGCGCGCACGGCGTGGCGCGTGAAGCGCGCCCCTACACGCTTCACGTCACCCTGGCTCGGCTCCGCGTCCCCTCGAACGTGCGCGCCTTATGCGACGAGCCGCTGCACGGCGCGTTCACGATGGGCCCCGTCGTGCTCTACGAGTCACTCCTTTCGCCGAACGGCAGCAGCTACGCGCCGCTCTGGAAGAGCACCGAGCTCGAGGCCCCGGGCGAGCGCTAGCCTCACGCCTGACCGCGTCGCCCGGGCGGCACCTCAGCCGCTTCGGCTTTGGGCGCGACGTCGCTCACGCGCCGCGTGCCGCCGTCCGTGTCCACGCGCTCGAAGCCGATTTTCCCGCCGATGGCGTCCACGCGCACGGCCGAGCCGGGCGGAAAGTCTCCGGCGAGCACCAGCTCTGCGAGCGGATTCTCGACGAGGCGCTGAATGGCGCGCTTGAGCGGGCGAGCTCCGAACTGCGGATCGAAGCCCTGCGCTGCCACGACGTCCTTGGCGGCCGTCGTGATTTCGAAGCCGAGGTCGCGCAGCGCGAGCCGCTTTTCGAGCCGGCCGAGCTGAATGTCGATGATGCTCCGCAGCTGCTCGCGCCCCAGACGACGGAACACCACGATTTCGTCCAAGCGGTTGATGAACTCCGGACGGAACTGAACGCGCAACGCGTTCATCGCCGCCTCGTTCAGCTTTTCGTCCATCTGCTCGCTGGTGAGATCCCGCCGTTCCTCGATGGCGGCGAGCTCGGCGGAGCCGACGTTGCTCGTCAGAATCACGACGGTGTTCTTGAAGTCCACGGTGCGCCCCTGACCGTCCGTGAGGCGCCCATCGTCCAGCACTTGAAGCAGCGTGTTGAACACGTCCGGATGCGCCTTTTCGATTTCGTCGAAGAGCACCACGCTGTACGGGCGCCGCCGCACCGGCTCGGTGAGCTGACCGCCCTCCTCGTAGCCGACGTAGCCCGGCGGCGCGCCGATCAAGCGAGAAACGGCGTGCTTTTCCATGTACTCGCTCATGTCGATGCGAACCATGGCGCGCTCGTCGTCGAACAAAAACTCGGCCAAGGCGCGCGCGGTTTCCGTTTTGCCGACGCCCGTGGGACCCAAGAAGAGGAACGACCCAATGGGGCGCGATTCGTCTCCGAGCCCCGCGCGCGAGCGCCGCACGGCGTTCGCGACGGCCACGAGCGCGTCGTGTTGACCGATGACGCGCTTTTCGAGGTTCTGCTCCATGTGGAGCAGCTTCGCCATTTCGCTCTCGAGCATTTTGGACACGGGGATGCCGGTCCACTTGCTCACGATGGCGGCGATGTCCTCGTCCGTGACCTCCTCCTTGAGGAAGGCGCCGTGCTCCTGCAGGCGCGCGAGGTCCGCTCGTCTTTCAGCGAGCTTGCGCTCTTGTTCCGGCAGCTTGCCGTAGCGAATTTCTGCGGCCCGGCCGAGGTCACCCTTGCGCTGCGCGAGCTCCTGGGCGCTCCGGAGCTCTTCGAGCTCACGCTTGCCCTCCTGAATGCTCACGATGACTTCTTTTTCTTTGAGCCACTGCGCCTTCATGCGATCCCGCTCGGCGGTCAGCTCCACGATTTCCTTGCGCACTTCCTCCAAGCGCGCCTGGCTGGCGCGGTCCTTTTCACGCTTCAGCGCTTGTTCCTCGACCTGAAGCTTGACCAGCGTGCGCTCGGCCTGATCGATGGGGATCGGCATGCTGTCGATCTCCATTTTGATTTTGCTGGCCGCCTCGTCCACGAGGTCGATGGCCTTGTCGGGCAAGAAGCGCTCGGTGATGTAGCGGTTGCTCAAGGTGACGGCGGCCACCAGCGCTTGATCTTGAATGCGAATGCCGTGGTGCACCTCGTAGCGCTCCTTCAGGCCGCGCAAGATGGCGATGGCGTCCTCGACGCTCGGCTGGTCCACGATGACCGGCTGGAAGCGGCGCTCGAGCGCCGCGTCCTTTTCGATGTGCTTTCGGTACTCGTCCAGCGTGGTGGCGCCGATGGCTCGCACCTCGCCGCGCGCGAGCGCGGGCTTCAGCATGTTGGCGGCGTCCATGGCGCCCTCGGCGGCGCCCGCACCAACCAACGTGTGCAGCTCGTCGATGAACAGGATGATGGCGCCGCTCGACGTCTCCACCTCCTTAAGCACCGCCTTCAGACGGTCCTCGAACTCACCCCGGAACTTCGCGCCTGCGACCAGCGCCGCCAGATCGAGCGCGAGCAAACGCTTGTCCTTGAGCGACTCCGGCACGTCTCCTTGCGCAATGCGGTGCGCGAGGCCCTCGGCGATCGCCGTCTTGCCGACGCCGGGCTCACCGATGAGCACGGGGTTGTTCTTGGTGCGGCGCGTGAGCACCTGCATCACGCGGCGAATTTCCTCGTCTCGGCCGATGACGGGATCGATTTTTCCGCGCTGAGCCAGCGCCGTGAGGTCGCGCGTGTACTTCTCCAGCGAGCGGAATTTACCCTCGGGGTCCTTGTCCGTGACGCGCTGACTGCCGCGCACCTTACGGAGCGCCGCGAGCAGCTTGTCGTACGAAAGACCGTGATCCGCGAACAAGCGCGCGAGCTTTTCTTTGTCTTTGGCGGCCGCGAGCACGAAGTGCTCGACCGAGACGAAGTCGTCCTTCAGCTGCTTCGCAGCGTCCTCCGCGGCCTCGTAGAAGGGCAGCGTGCGGCGACCGAAGCGCGGCTCGGCGCCACCCTGAACCTGCGGCAGCTTGGCGACCTCGCGCTCCAAGTCCGTGCGCAATCGATCGGCGTTGGCGCCGGCGAGCTCCACGAGGGGGCGCCCCGTTCCGTCCTCTTGATCGAGGATGGCGAGGAGCAGATGCTCGGGCAGAATTTCCGGGTTTCCAGCGCGCGAGGCGAGGCTCAACGCGGCCTGCAACGCTTCCTGGCTCTTGGTGGTTAGTCGATCCAACTGCATGGCGCTCCTCCGCTTGGTCTTTGGCAAGCTAAGGCTTGGGCGAGTCGAATCAAGGGCAGCCGAGTTAGCCCAAGTCGGGATTTCTGCCCCGTGTGCCCCAGCCGCGCGCCGCATCTGCGCCGCAGGCACGCCCCCCGACTTCGGCCGCCCACCGCCTGGCCTCGGGGGCGGCGCACCACGTCGAAGCGCGGTGCTCCCGCACTACGGCGCGCGAGCGACTCGTGGGTGAACGCGCGGCTCGAGCTCACTTCGAGCGGGGCGGATGAATCGTTTCGCCACGCGCGAGCAGGGCCGTGAACTCTGCGATCTTTTTCTTGCGGCCGGCTTCGGTTCTCAGGTTGCCGACGCGAAACGCGAGGGCGAACCGGTTCTGCTTGTTTAGCGTGCGAAACGTGGCGAGCGCAGCCGCGTTTGCCTCGATCGCGCGCATCAAGTCCTCCGGCATGGTCATGGTGCGCGAGCCTTTGTACGCCGCGTCCCAACGGCCGTCGGCTTGGGCCGCCTCGACGTGGCGTAAGCTCACCGCGCGCCCTCGGGGACCCCCGAGCGTTGCGCGGAGCACGAAACGAGCTGGCAAGGGCTTCCGAGCGATGGATGCACCTTCCAACGCAGCTCAGAAGAGCACCCTTTTGAGCGCGCCGACGATCAAACGCAGCGGCAGCCCCAAGAGCGCCATGGGAAGGAAAGGAAAGGCCGTCGCCAAGAGCAGCGTGACGAAACTCGGCAGGTGCATGGGGAACAGTCGGAGCTGATAGCCCGCGTCCACGATGCGGTTGGCTCCATTCATCGCCGAGAAGTCGAGCGCCGTGAGAGGATTGGCTGGCGCGTTTTCGCCCTCCACCCATTTTCGCTCGAACGTCGTACCCAGCTGCCCGGCTAGCGCGCCATAGTCGAACAAGCCACGGCGCATGGCTTGAGCCAAGGGGGGGCTGAGCCCGAGCAGCGGCGCAGCCGTCAAGAGGGCCACCAACGCCAAAGCTGCGCCCAGCGGGTGCAAATAGTGCGCGAGTGGGTCGGCCGCTCCCCAAGCGACACGCCCTCCGAGCGCACCAGCCGCCAGGGTTCCGATCGCCAGCCCGAACATCCACAGCGACTTGAAAGAGTAGGCGACGAAGCGCAGCCCCCCGGTCCGATCCGGATGCGTGGGAACGAGACGTAACGGCAGGCGACCCATGCGAGCGAGGAAGCGGGTCCACAAGCACAAGGTCCACAGCCAACCACACAGAAGCGCGACGATGAGCGGCAGCCCGATCAATACGTGCCAGTAGCCCGCCCAAGAGAGGCGCCAGCGCGTCCCCTCCTGGTCGAGATGCCACGCAGGAAACTCCGCGAGCGGCACGAAGAACCAAAAGCAGAGCGCGCCGCAGAGGCCCAAAAGCCACAGTCCGACCCAAGCGATCCGAGAGCGGCTGAGGCGATAGGACGAGGTGAGCGCCGCTCGATAGGCGGGCAGGGACTCCGAGCTCACGAGCCCCGCGCGCTCGAAGTGGCGCGCGATGTGATCGAAGCCGTGAACACACCGTACCTCGGCCAACACCAGGAGCGGAGCGCCCAACAGAAAGCGGGTGTGGACGGCCAAGTGCGACAGCAACGCCGAAAAACGCTCACCGCCACGCAGCTGATCTTCGAGAGCGCTGAGAAGCACGAGCGGCAGCCAAGCCATCAGGACCACGAACCCGGCGCGGCGCCATCTTCGCGGGTTCTCCCCATGTCTCAGGTGCAATAGCCCCAGCTCGCTCATGGTCCTTCGCTCCACAGCGGCCGCCGCTTGCTGCCCCCCTAGCTCCGAGGTCCGCCCTCGCTGCGCCCCACCGCGCCCCGCAACGTCGCCTTGGACTATTGGTGCGCACCGAACGACCCGTTTCTCGAGCCTTGACGCGCGTCTCTGGGTCGAGTGGCCGTTGTCCTGCACGGAGTCGGGTTCTTGCGTTCCTGGCGGCGATTCTGTGCGTCGTTGCCGCGCACGCGGAGGTGCCTGCGCCGGACTCCGCCGAGCCGCCCGGGTCCTCTCCGCCCGAGGCCACGCCGCCGGCCGCGCACGCGGAGGCACCTGCGCCGGACTCCGCCGAGCCGCCCGAGTCCATTCTGCCCGAGGCTGACGCCCAGCCGACGCCTCCCCAGAACGCCCCCAGCTCCGCGCCGCCCGCCGAGGAGCCCACCGAAATGTGGGGCGCGATTGAGCCCGGCAAGGGCTTTTTGGTCGGCAGAACGGACTTCGGTGAGCTCTCGATCAGCGCGTACGCGCTCGTTCGTTACATGAACCAGCTCCCCGCCGACCAAACCTTCGTCGATCACTTGGGGCAAGAGCGACCCGTCGACACGCGCAACGACATTTATTCGCACCGCGTGATGATGTTTCTCAAGGGTTGGCTCGGCCTCCCCAAGCTTCGCTACCAAATCATTTTTTGGACGGTGAACACGACCGACCAAAAGAACATCTTTGCGACCCTGGGCTACCAGTTTCACAGGTCCTTCAACTTCTACGCCGGGCTGAATGCCCTGCCCGGAACACGCACGCTCCAAGGCTCGCACCCCTACTGGCTCGGTCACGACCGCGTGATGGCCGACGAGTTCTTCCGGCCCTATTTCACCAACGGCGCCTGGATCAACGGCGAGCCGCTGCCCGGGCTCTGGTACACCTTCATGCTCGGCAACAACTTGAGCGCGCTCGGCGTCACGGCAAAGCAGCTGACACGCGCGCTTTCGACGTCCGGCTCCATTTGGTGGACCCCCACCACCCACGAGTTCGGGCCGCAAGGAGCCTTCGGCGACTTCGAAATGCACGACGAGGTGGCGACGCGCATCGGCGTATCGGCGACGCGCAGCCGCGAAGATCGTTTCGAAGACGTGGCCACGGGCGCCCCGGACAACACCACGCTCCGCCTCGCCGACAGCTTGAACTTGTTCGACTCGGGCTCTCTGGCCGAGGACGTCACCGTACAGCTCGCGACCTACCGCATGGTCGCCTTCGACGCGGGGCTCAAGTACCGCGGGATCTTCCTGCAAGCCGAGTACTACAACCGTTGGCTCGACGACTTCGACGCCGACGGGCCGCTGCCCGTGAGCCGCATTCACGATAGCGGCTTCTACGTTCAACTCGCGTTTTTCCCTTTGCCGCGGCTGCTCGAGCTGTACGGCGCCACGTCACAGGTTTTTGGCGACAAGGATGCTGGCTTCAAGCGCAGCTACGAGTACCTGGGCGGCGCCAACGTGTATCTCGCCGACACGCGGAACATCCGCCTGAATCTGCAAGGCATTTACGTGCACCGCTCGCCCGTGAACAGCACGTTCGGTTACTACACTGGCGGTCAAAAGGGCGTGACGCTCACGGCTGCGTTCTCGATATTCTTCTGAGCATCTCGCGTCTCGCCGCCCTAATCCCGGAGTGAGAATCCGCCGTATTGCCCGGGGCGAGGTGGACGATGAAGCTGGCGAGGGGGCTGCTCGTGCTGGGCTTGCTTGCGATGGGCTGCAGCAAAGCGGCTTCGCCGCCGCCCGTCTCCGTCGAAAGTGAGCGCGGCGCGGTGCTCGGAGAGCGGACGAAAACCGCTCGACCTGCGTCACCGCCCCGAGCCGCGACCAGCGAGGACGTCCAGCGCGCGCTTCAAAACGCGTACAGAACGACCCAGCGAGAGAGCGGCGGAAAGAACGCCGACTACATCCCCGCTCTCGCTGCGGTCGATGCGCGGCTCTTCGGCATTGCCTTGGCCACCGTGGACGGCGCCGTCTACGAAATTGGCAACGCTCGCGAGGCATTCTCGATTCAGTCGGTGAGCAAAGTGTTCACGCTGGCGCGAGCCATCGAGCTGCTCGGCGCAAAGCAGGTGGAACGAGCCATCGGCGTCAACGCAACCGGAAAAGCGTTCAACTCGATCATCGCGATCGAGGAAAACAAGGCCGACGAACGGGCCATTCCGGGCAATCCGTTGGTCAACCCCGGCGCAATCGCGACGGTCGCGCTCTTGCCCGCCACCACTCCCGACGAACGGTGGAGTCAAATCCTGGCGAACCTGAGCGCGTTCGCCGGCAGACCGCTCTCCGTCAATCAAGAAGTGTACAAGTCCGAGAGCGAGACCAACACGCGCAATCGCGCGATCGGCCTCTTGCTCCACGCGTACACGGTGATCGAGAGCAACCCGGACGACGTGGTCGACATCTATACGCGCCAGTGCTCGGTGAACGTCACCGCGCGGGACTTGGCCGTCATGGGCGCGACACTCGCCAACGGCGGCACGAACCCGGTGACCGAGCAAAAGGTCGTCGAGCCCACGACGGCCGCGCACGTCTTGGCGGTAATGACCACCGCGGGGCTCTATGAAACCACGGGCGCGTGGATGTACGAGGTCGGCGCGCCGGCGAAGAGCGGCGTAGGCGGCGGCATCGTGGCGGTGGTGCCCGGCAAGTTCGCGATTGGCACGTTTTCTCCGCCGCTCGACGACGCTGGCAACAGCGTTCGTGGTCAACTGGCCATCGCGAAGGTCGTCTCCGAGCTCCACGCCAATCCGCTCGCGTCACAGCCCCAAGGAACGGGAGAGAAAGCGGCGACGCCGTGAGGTCGTTTCGGCTCGTCATCGTGGTGACGGCGCTCTTCGTCAGCGCACGAAACGCGGCAGCACAGCCCGCTCCTCCTTCGCCCGACGAGCCCACGGATGGTGTACGTCCGCCGGACGCCGCTCCCGCCGCCCTGCAGTCGCAGTCGCCGTCGCCGGCGCTGCCTCCCGCCCGGCCGCTGGGAGAAGTCACCGTAACGCCGGCACCCGCACCTGGCAGTGAGCCGCCCCCCATCGAGCTGCCAGCGCTCAGCGCGTCGGCTTCCCGAACGACCACGAGCGAGACGACGACGTCCGAGGACGACGCAGACGATCAAAGCGCCGAAGCCGCTCAGACGGGCGAAGCGGGCGACACGAGCGCTCCCGCAGGCGTCGCTGGGTACTTTCCCGGAGAAGGCTTCGCCATCAAGTCGCTCGACGACGAGTTCAAGCTGCGCGTGGGCCTTCAGGCCGCGTACCGTTTCGAGCCCTACTGGCGAGACGGTGACTCCCAGAACCGGCGCACCTTCTTCGTGCTGCGGCCCTTCTTGGAGGGCCACGTCTTTCGCAAGTGGATACGCTACTGGACGTCGTTCGAGTTCGCGGGAAATCCGCCGTATTTGCTGGATTCGTTCGTCGAGATCCAGCCGGAGCCGGAAATCGGGCTTCGCATCGGTCAACAGTGGTCGCCGATTTCGCGCCACGAATACTACGGCCCTCAGCAGATCCTGTTTCCGGAGTGGGCCATCGTCGCGGACTACTTTTGGCCGGGTCGCGACAAGGGCGTCACCGTGATGGGAACGTTTCTCGGCGAAACCACGCCCATCGAATACTGGGCGGGCGTGTACTCGGGTACGCCGCTCCGGCAGTTCACCGCCATCGACGGCAACTACGTTCTGATTGGGCGCGTCACCGCCAGTCCTCTAGGCCCAGCAGCGGCCAACGAGGCGCTCTACATCACGTCCAAAGACCCGGTGCCGTTTCGCGTGTCCTTCACGGTGCAGGGCTACCTGGCCAAGCTGCAGAGCGCGACGGAAAACTTCAACCCGTCCAGCTTTCGCTTCGACGTCGAGCCGTCGGGGGAAACGAAGCGCCAAAACGCAGGCTCCGTGGACGTTTGGCTGCAGGGCGAGCGCTTCACTTTTCTCGCGGAGGGCTATCTGCGCAACACCGATCCGGAAGGGGCCGCGAACTCTCGAAATGAGGTCGGCGTGTGGGGACAAGCCGGCGTCATGTTGATCGACCGCACCGTCGACGCGGGCGTTCGGCTCAGCTTCATCGATCCGAGCAGCAAGGTCGACGACGATCGCTTCTTCGCAGTCGAAGGACAGCTCGGCTACTACCCGTTTCACAACCAGAACCTGGTCGTGAAGCTGCGCTACGCCTACGGCCACCAAGATACCCCCCCCGAAGCCGACGCCGGTCGCGTGTCGTTGCCCGCCCCGACGGGTGACAACCAACTCGTCACCTTGCAGCTCGGGCTCGCGTTCTAATGCGCTCTCCGTGGCGTCTCTGGGCTTTGCTTGCCGCGGTCGCGAGCTCGTCGTGTCAGCCCACGCGCAAGGACGCCCAAGAGCCTCGTGAAGTCACGACCGAAAGCGCGCCACGCGTCGCGTCCGGAAGCGGCGAGGTGGCGGCCGCTTCGACGCAAAAGGACTCGGGCGGCGCGCGAAAGCGCGCCCAAGGCGCGCAGACCGGCTACCTCTACAACGACTCGCACGTGCACCTGACGAACTACGTGCAAGAGGGACCCGACGTGCACGTGTTTCTCGAGGTGATGGGCCCGCGAGTGGGGCGCGCGGCGCTCTTCGGCATTCCGCTGCAGCAGCTCTGGTCCACCCGAGTGTCGGGCGACTACGCGCCCACCTACTACCTCAGCGCGGACTCGCCCCTCTATTACTATTCGTTCACGGACGCCTTCATCGCGCAGACGTATCTCTCGCTCGCTCCCGAGCAAAAGGCGCGTTTCGACCCCATGATTACCGGGTTCAACCCGGCGGACATGTACGCGGCGGATCACATTCGCCGCGTGCTCGAGACGTTTCCCGGCGTGTTCTGCGGCATCGGCGAGTTCACCGTTCACAAGGAGTTCGTCTCCTCCAAGGTGGCAGGAGAAACCGCGAGTTTACGGGACCCGGCGCTCGACCGCGTGCTCGCCTTCGCCGGCGAGGTGGGCCTCTTGACGCTCATCCACAACGACATGGACGTGCCGTTTTCGCAAGGCGGCGGCGCGCCCATCTACCTCGCCCCGATGAAGGAGCTCCTGCGCCGCCACCCGAAGACCACCATCATTTGGGCACACATCGGTATGGGGCGTGTGATCCGCCCCGTGAAAGACCATGGCGCCATCGTGCGAGAAATTCTGTCCGATCCTGCTCTATCGCACGTTCACTTCGACCTTTCGTGGAACGAAGTCGCCAAGTATCTCACGTACAGCCAGGACACCGTCGACGTCGCGGCCTCCATCATCAATCGCTTCCCCGATCGCTTTCTGTTCGGCTCGGACGAAGTCTCCCCCACCAATCCAGAAAAGTACTTCGCGGCGTACGAAGAGTACGCGCCCCTCTGGCGAGCCCTGACGCCCGAGACGCGCGACAAGGTCCTCAAAGAAAACTACGAACGTCTCTTCGATGCTGCATGCGCCAAAGTGCGCGCCTGGGAGCAGGCTCACTCCGGCTGACGGTGCGGCCAGCATCCGGAGCCAGCATCCGGAGGTCCCTCATCGAAGGGCGACCAACGTCGAATTGGCGGCTGCGCAACCTCCTGGGTCTCCCAAGACCCACCCCACTCTCGCCCTCTCGGGGGAAGCATTCTTTTGGGGAAGCGCCGTGCGGAAGGGCCCGGTGCTCCCGCACTGCACCACTCTTCGCGCTTCGTGGCCCTGTTGTTGGCCCCACGAAACGGGCCGGAAGGAGACGGTCACGGCGCCCGGCGCTTCGGCGCCGGGCGCCTCAGAAGTCGAGCTCCGCCGAGAGCAAGAGCGTGCGGCCGCGCTGCGCCAGGGTGCGCTGCGACAGCTCGCTCGACACGGGCAAGTCGTAGCGAAAGCCGAAGGCGTTGTAGACGCCGGCATTCCAACGCAGGCCGGTGCGCGACTCGTAGCCGGAGAGAACGACGTCCCAGATGGCGAACGCGTCCGTCTTGCCTTGCGCCGGTTCGCCTTGCTGCTCGAAGCGATCGTAGCGGCCGCTCTCGACGGTGAGGCGTGAGCCGAGCGTAAGCGCGCGACCCAGCACCGGCACCGCACCCTTCACGGAAAACATGTGCTCCGGCACGTTGGCCACGCGCCGCGTCTCAGGGTTTTTGTCGAAGGTCAGCCACGCCGACAGCTCGTCGGACTCCAAAAAACGCGCGACCTGGCGCGTGTAGCCGGCCTCCAGCATCCAACCCTGCCGCCACTCGCGGCGGAGCGTGGCCTCCACGCCGGCGGTCGCGAGCGGCGAGACGGAGTTTTGGTACACGATGGGATCTTCCGCGGTGCCTTCTCCCGCCGTAACGATGAGGTCCGTCGTGCGCGTGGTGAAGGCGCCCACGCTGCCGATCAGCGTGGGCGACAAGCGGTGGCTGTGCTCGACTTCGAAGGAGAGCACGTTTTCTGGCGACAAATCGGGGCTCGCGACCTGCGTGGTGCCGCCGTCGTTGTAGTAGAGCTCGTACACGCTGGGCGCGCGGAAGGCCTTGCCGCCGAGCAGCTTGGTGTTGCCGCCGTCGTACGGCTTGCCGATGAAGGCGAGGCGTGGATTGAGCGACGTTCCGAAGGTGGAGTACGCGTCCAAGCGCGCCCCCGCCGACACGTGCAAGCGCTTCGTGCGCGCGTCGAGCATGGCGTAGGCGGCCCCCACGCGGATGTCGTCTTCCGGCTGATCGGGCCGCAAAAAGACGCCGCGCTCGTCTTCGGCGCGTTGCTCGGCCAGAAAATGAAGCTGTCCTTCGGCGCCCACCGTCACGTGCACCGCGTCCGTCGGCGTAAACACGAAACGCTGCTCGAGACCCGCCCAAGAGCCCGTGAAGTCGTCCTCCTCCACGCCACCTTCTGCGGGCTCCCGCGGGAACATGCCCTCGTAGTGGTAGTAGTTCACGTGAGCGCGCGTGAGGCTCGTGATGCGCTCCGTGAGCTTCGGTTCGGCGCGCAGCTCCACGAAGGCGCGGCTGTCCTTCTGACGCGCGCGCTCGTCGCCCACCAACGTTTCGAACCACCCCGTCGGCTGGTGTTTTTCGTGCGTGTGGCCGAACCACTGCGCGGTGAGCCACTCCCAGCGGAAGCGTCCCTGCAGCGTCCCCGAGCGATAGCCGTCCGCAGCCGTCGGCGTGGTGACGAGTTCTCCGCTGGCGGGATCTTCCAAGCGAAACTCGCGTCCTTCACCGCGACCGAGCGACGCGCTGGCCCACAGCGTGGCGTCCTTGCCCAACTGGACCTCTTGTCGCACGCGCACGCGGCCCACGCCGTCGTCCGCCGCGGAAACGCCCGCCTCCGTGCGCGCGCCGCCGCGCGGCGCGCGCGTCACCACGTTCACCGCGCCCGCGAAGGCGTTCGTGCCGTAGAGCACGGAGCCTGGACCGCGCACCACCTCGATGCGCTCCACGTCGGACAAATCCGTGCGCGCGTCGTAGCTCACGTAGCTCGAGCCCACCCAGTTGTCGTTCGTGGGGTGATCGTCGAAGAGCACGAGCACGCGGTTGCCGTAGCTGCCCAAGCGACTGATGCCGCGAAAGCCGAGCGACGGGTAAGAGCGATCGTCCCAACCGTACACGCCCGGCACCCCGCGCAGCGCCTCGGCGATGGTGGGGTACGCGAACAAGCGCAGCTCCTCGCCGCTGATCACGCTCACGGAGCCGGGCGCGTCCCACACGTGCTCCCTGCGACGCGAAGCGGCCGTCACCTCCTCCAAGCGCGAAACGTGCAGCGCCAAACGCTTCTGCTCGGACTCCGTCACGGAGATGCGACGCAAGACCGTGTCGTAGCCGGCCAAGCTCACGCGTAAATCGTGCTCTCCCACCGGCGCGCGCACGAGCAAAGGCGTAAAGCCTACTGGCTGGCCGTCGAGCTCGACCAACGCGCCGCTCTCGTCCGTCTCCACGAGCAGCGTGCCCGTCACCACCTCGAGCGTGGGACGCACGCGGACCGCTTCTTCTGCGCGCACGTCGACGTGAACGTCCAGGGAGCGGTAACCGGGCCGCGAAAGGCGCAGCTTTTGGCGGCCGGGTGGGCTCGCGAGCTCACACGGCGCCGCGCACGACGCGGCGCCGCCGACGAGCTGAACGGTCGCGCCGCGCGCGCCCTCTCCTTCGACGACGACCGTGCCCAAAATGGGCGCCAGCGTGAGCTCCACGCTGCGCCGCTCGCCGAGCTCTGCCCCTTCGACCCGCACCTCGCGCGGGTGATAGCCGGCGAGCTCCACGATGACCGTGTACGAACCTTCGTGCAGGCCGAGCACGCGCGGCGTCGCGCCGCGGGGGCCCAGATCTTTGCGGTCGATGTAAATCGTGGCGCCCGGCGGGGTGGTCTTCACGTCGAGCACGGCCACGTGCGGCGACAGCTCGTCGAGCGCCGTCTGAATGCGCGCGCGGAGCGACTCGTCGCCCTCCGCGTCCAGCGCCTTGACGTAGTAGCGGTGCGCCTCGGCGTAGCGGCCGAGCTTTTCGTAGCTGCGCGCGATGTTGAAAACGACGTTCTTGTTGGGCACCAAGCGGTTCGACGCAAGGAAGTGCGTCAAAGCGTCACGGTAGTCGCCGCGCTGGTACGCCTCCGCGCCGAGCTCGAACAAGAGATCCGACTCGTCTGCGGTGTCCGCTGGGCGACCCTGACCGAGCGCGCGCGAAGGCGCGAAGAAGGCCAGGGCAAGAACGAGCGGGACACACGAGCGCGTCGCTCGGCGGAACGGATTCAGAGGATTCACGAAGACGTGCGGGGAGAGAGAGGGAGCGCACCAAGAGACACACGCGACGAAAGGCGCGTTTCAGCGCTGCGTGCGGATGTCGTCGCTGGGGACGGGCCGGGGAGTTTGCGCGGGTTTTTGAGGCGCGCGCGACGGGTTTTTTGCGCCCGTCGCTCGGGGCGGAGCCGCCGGCGCGCTCTCTGGAGGTGACACCGGGCTCGGCTGCGCGGGCGGCTCCTCGGGCACCAACTCGAGCCGCACCTCCGTATCGCGCTCGAGCGGCTCCTGATGGAGGCGGTGCGAGCGGTAGCCAACCAACCGCACCTCCAACGTGCGCGACCCTTCCGCCAACATCGGCACCGCGAGCGGCGTGGTGCCGAGCACGGTGTCGCCGTCGACGACGAGCGCGCCCGGCGGCGTCGAAACCACGCGCAGGACGAAGCTGGCCGGCGGCGAAGGCTCGGAGGGAGGCGTGACGCTCGTCGCGACCTCGGAAGAAGGCGGCTCCTGGCCCAAACCGCGCACGAAGAGAGCGAGCGCCGCCGCAACCACGGCCACGCCGAGCAGCGGAAGCCCAGCGCGGCGCAGCGCACCTGGACGGCCCGCTTCCTCGCGCACGGTCTGCGAGAGGGGCAGGGCAGGGCGCGTGCCGCTCGAAGACACTCCGGCTCCGTCGACGCCACCCGCCGTGGTTTCGGCGTCGTTGCCCGAAACGCGCGTGGTGCTACCGCTCCAGGGGCTCGCTTGTGCGGAGGCGGCCGGGCGACGCGGTCGGACATCGCTCACGAGGCTGCCGTCCTCGGCTGCGCCACCGATTTGGGTCGCCACGAAGGCGTGACTGGACAGCGAGGAGCGCCCCGACGAGCTCACACCGAGCTCAGCCAAGTCCGTGGTGACCGGCGCGCGCAGCGCGCGCAACGCGTCCCCGAGGGCCTGAGCCGTTTGGTAGCGGCGCGCGGGCACTTTTTGCAGGCAGCGCGCGACCACCTCGAGCAGCTCCGGGGGCACGTCCGGACGTACGATGGGCTCCGGAGGATCCGCCACGATGCGCGCACAAACGCTCGGCAGCGTGTCCCCCTCGAAGGCCGGTCGCCCCGTGAGCAGCTCCTGCAAGATGATGCCGACGGACCAAAGGTCGCTCCGCGCGTCGACGCTGCGCGCGTCGCGCACCTGCTCGGGCGACATGTACAGCGGCGAACCCACGATGGTGCGCGTTTGGGTCAGACGCACGCTCTCGGCGGACTGGTTTTGAGCCTTGGAAATGCCGAAATCCAGCACTTTGACCCAAGGCGAGCCATCGCGGCGGCGCATCAAGAACAAATTGGACGGCTTGAGGTCGCGGTGAATGATCCCCGCCTCGTGCGCGTCCGTCACACCGACCACGGCTTGGTAAGCGCACTCGATGGCCAGGCTCACGTCGAGCGGCCCGCGCATGGACAAGACGTCCCCCAAGTCGCGACCCACCAAACGCTCCATGACCATGCACGGCGCGCCGTCCTCGAGCGTGCCCACGTCGAAGACTCGCACCACGTGATCGCTCTCGAGCGAGCCTACGGCTTCTGCTTCGCGCATGAAGCGGAGCACCGCGTCCGGATCCTCGGATGCGGCGGGGTTCAACACCTTGAGAGCGACCACCTGGCCCAGCTGCTCGTGGCGCGCGGCGAACACGGCCCCCATTCCGCCCACACCCAAGCACGCTTCCACCCGGTACTTGCCGAGCACGAGCTCGCCCACGCCCGGAAGGCGCGCTTCGCCCCGACTGCGGGGAAACGGCGGATCGTGACTGTGAAACGTCATCTAGGCGCTCCCCAAGCGGCGCAGGACTGAGGATATCCGGCGAAACTCGCTCGTGACCAGCGGGCCCACCATCCGGCCCTGCGGCCGCTTCTGAGCCAGCGAGACTATCGACCGATAGTCCCCTATCAATCGATAGGTGGTATGATGTCGGGCAGGAGGGTCTCCGACATGGTCGCCAAAGAGGGTTCGTCGTCCGTCTCTTTCGTCGAGAGTGGCACTTACACCTGGGGTGCCTGGGTTCGCATGACCGCCGCCTGGCTGTTCTTTGCCCTTCTGTCGGTCGCGTACTCGATTGTGCCCATCCTCTCGCTCTTCGCCGTTCCGGCGCTCGTCGGCTGCGTAGGCCTCATCACGCAGTCGTACGCCTACGCAGATCGGACGCGCGTCGAGCCCACGGAGGAAAAGCGCCGAGCCTCGCGCAGACCGCCGCTCGGCCACGGACACGCGCACGCGCACTGAGGATCTGGACTAGCCTGGGCGGGCATCCATGTCCGGACGAGGCGTCCACCCCAGGGCCCGCCGCGCCTTCGCGGCGGGCCACGCACCTGAAACCGGGAGGCCCCGAAGACGCCCCGCGCCGCTCGAGCTCGAAGTAGAGCGCCGCGCCGAGGTGCTCGAAGCCGCCCTCGAGCTCATGTCCGAGCGCGGCATTGCCGGCGCGTCTTTGCGCGCCCTCGCGCAGAAGCTCGGCATGCAGCAGCCGAGCCTCTATCACTATTTTCGGAGCAAAGAAGAGCTCGTCGACCGCGTCGTCCTGTACTGCGCCGAGAAAATGGTCGAATCCGTGCAGGTAAAGGAGCTGCCGGAGCTACCGCTCGAGCGCCTGCCAGCGTTCGTCGTCGAGCGCACCTTCGAGCTTTGGCAAACAGAACGTCACGTGCGCTTCACGCGCTTCCTCTTCGTGGTCGCCATCGAGAGCCCCGCGCGACGTGCTGCCATCGAGAGCGTCTTTCGAGAGCGCATCTACGGACCCTCTTCGGAGGCGCTCCTCCAGGCCTTCGGCGGCAGGGGCGACGCGCTACGCATCGTCTCCAGCTTGCGCATGTTGACGAACGCGCTCGAGCTCACGCTCCTGCAAGAACGCGTGCTCTTCGGCCGCGCGGCGCCGAGCGAAGACACGCGGCGCTTTGCAAAAGCCATGGCAGACGCCGTCCGCCGCCTGCTCGTCCTCGAAACACGCTGAACGCTCTTTCGTGGGGGACGGCTACGAGCCCGCGACGCGCGGTGCTCCCGCACTGGTTCCAAGCGCGACCGCGCCGCGCAGCACGCCCTGCAGCACGACGTGCGAACACGCGCGCTGCCACGACGTGCGTACACCAAGCCGTGCGTACACCAAGCCGTGCGTACACGACGCGCGAACACCAAACCGTGCGTACACGCGCGCTGCCACGACGTGCGAACACGCGCGCTGCCACGACGCGCGAGCACGCAGCCACGACGCGCAACGGCGCGGCCCCAGGCGCGCCCGCGCGGCTTCGTTCGATCCACGACGTAGGAATAACTTTGTAAAGCCACGAGAATGACGCGCTCTTCGTCGTGGTTTCCGTGTTTTTCTGTCGAAGGACGCGCACAGCGTTCTGATATGTTGGACGGCGCTTCGCGTCGCACGCGCTCGCCGCGAGAATTCGCCGCACGAGCTCGCCGCGAACCCACACCAAGCAAACACAATCAAACTCGCGGAGTTTTCCTACCGCGGCATCTCGCCAGCCCCCATCCGATCGAGGACCCTTCGCCATGAAGCTCAGCTACCAAAGCGCTCTCCCGCTCGTTCTTCTTTCCCTGACCATCGCCACGGCCGCCTGTTCCGACACAGCGGACGGAAATACCGATAACGACAGCGAGACCGGCGGCTTCACCGGCACCGGCGCGACCGGCAGCGCCACGGGCGGCAGCGGTGGCCTGACCGGCACCGGCGGCGCAACCGGCGGCTTCACCGGCACCGGCGGCGCGACCGGCGGCGTACCCGGCGGTGGCGGTGATCCGGGAGTCGGCGGACAAGTCTCGAGCGGAGGTTCCGACGGAACCGGCGCCATGGGCTCGGGTGGCGCCAGCGGCGGCAGCGACGGCACCGGCGGAGGCGACGGCACCGGCGGCACCGGCGGCACCGGCGGAGGCTCGGGCGGCAAAGCACCGGCGGATCCCAGCACCGGCTGCGGAAATGCAAATCCGAGCGTGGGAAGCTCCGGCTCGCCGCTCAACGTCTCGGGACACCAGTACTACGTGAAACTGCCGACCAACTACGACCCGAGCAAGCCGTACCCGATGCTCTTCGTGTTCAACCCCACCGGCAACCCGATCAGCTGGGCAGAGCAGAATGCGGGCTACGAGAAGAACGGCGCCAAGGACGCGGCCATTCGCGTTTACCCGCACCCGGCCAACAGCAGCTCGGGCTGGGGCGCTGGAGACGTCTCGTTCTTCGGGCCGCTCTACAACAAGGTCACCGCGGACTACTGCGTCGATCGCGCGCGCGTGTTCGCCGCCGGCGAGAGCTCGGGCGGAGACTTCTCCAGCATTCTCGGCTGCGAGCACGCGGACAAGGTGCGCGCCATCGCCCCCTGCGCCACGAAGAACGTCGGGCAGTACCCGCTCAACAACAACTCGCGTCAGTGCACCGGCCAAGTCACGGCCATCATCATCCACGGCAAAAACGACAGCGTCGTCGGCACGGCGAACGGCCCTCTGACGCGTGACTTCTACGCCACGGAGAACAACTGCGGCACCGCGACCGAGCCCGTGCAGGGCTACACCGACTCGCTCTCGAACTGCGTGAAGTACACCGGCTGCGACGAAGGCTACCCCGTGTACTGGTGCCTGCACTCCGATCCGAATTACGGCGGCACCAACCACGGCTGGCCCGCCTTCGCCGCGAACATGAGCTGGGGCGTCTTCTCGGAGTACTGAGCGCCCCGCGTCTCGAGAATCAGCCGGCGCAGGAGCACGCGTGCTCCTGCGCCAGCGAGTCCCGCGCTTACTTGATGATCTCTTTCCTGCAGGTGGCGCTGCAGCCGTCGCCGTTTCTCCGATTGCCGTCGTCGCACGCCTCCTCGGGGCCCTGGACGACGCCGTCGCCGCAGTACGGACCCAGCTTGCAACCGGGCGCGCACTTGCCGTACCCGCCAGCGTTCACGCCGTCGTCGCAGATTTCGTTGCCGTTGACCTGACCGTCACCGCAGTGCGGCCCGATGCGGCAGTTCGGCGCGCACTTGCCGTAGCCGCCCGCGTTCACGCCGTCGTCGCACTGCTCGTACTGTGACTGCACTTGGCCGTCGCCGCAGCGCGCGCCCAGCTTGCACTCGGGCGCGCACTCGCCGTACCCGCCGTCGTTCACTCCGTCGTCGCACGCCTCGCCCAGGTCACGCTGCAGGATGCCGTCGCCGCAACCTGGCCCGAGCACGCAGCCGGGCTGACACGCGCTGCGTGTGCCGTCGTTCACTCCGTCGTCGCACTGCTCCTCCGGCTGCACGATGCCGTCGCCGCAGAACGCGCCTTGCTGGCAGCCCGGCGCGCAGGAGCCGTAGCGGCCGTCGTTCACGCCGTCGTCGCAGACTTCGTTTCCTTGGCGCTGCCCGTCGCCGCAGAAGGGGCCGCTCTTGCAGTTGGGCGCGCACTCGCCGTAACCGCCCGCGTTCACCCCGTCGTCGCACTCTTCGTTCGGCTGCGTTTGGCCGTCGCCGCAGCGCGCGCCCCACATGCAGCCCGGCGCGCATTCGCCGTAGCCGCCGTCGTTCACGCCGTCGTCGCACTCCTCGCCCGGATCGACCACGCCGTCGCCGCACATGGGTCCGTACACGCAGCCCGGTTGGCACTCGCCGTACCCGCCGTCGTTCACGCCGTCGTCACACGCTTCACCGAACTCGGTGTCGGGTCGGCCGTCTCCGCAGTACGGCGCAGGCACGCAGCCCGGCGCGCATTCGCCGTAGCCGCCGTCGTTCTCCCCGTCGTCGCACAGCTCGTCACCGCTGACGACGCCGTCGCCGCAGTGCGCCGCCATTTGGCAGCTCGGGGTGCAGCCGCCGTAGCTGCCGTCGTTCACGCCGTCGTCGCACGTTTCACCGAACAGAGCGTCGACCGCACCGTCTCCGCAGTACGGCGCAGGCACGCAGCCCGGCGCGCATTCGCCGTAGCCACCGTCGTTTTCGCCGTCGTCGCACAGCTCGTCACCCTGCTGGATGCCGTCGCCGCAGCCGGCCGTCACCTCGCAGGTGGGGCCGCAGCCTTGCGTGCCGTCGTTCACGCCGTCGTCGCACTCTTCGTCGCCGTTCACCTCGCCGTCGCCGCAGCGCGCGCCGAGCTGGCACGAGGTGTTGCAGCCGCCGTACGCCGTGTCGGAGTTTTCGGCGCCGCGGTCGCACACCTCGCCGTGCACGAAGTCCACGATGCCGTCGCCGCAGCGCGCCGGCTTGACGCAACCCGGTCCGCAAGCGGTCTCCGCGCTGGCGTTGTAGCCGTCGATGTTCGAGCCGTTGTCGCACTCCTCGCTGGCGTCGTTCTGCTGACCGTCGCCGCAGCGCGCGCCGAGCACGCAGCCGGGCTGGCACTCGCCGTAGCCGCCGTCGTTTTCGCCGTCGTCGCACTCCTCGTCGCTCGCGACCACGCCGTCGCCGCACACGGAGTGGCACACGCTCGGGTTTTCGTTGAAGCCGCTCAGCGTGAGCCGGTAGCTCGACGCCACGAACTTGCGCTCCGCTTGGAAGACGGCAATTTCGTAGATGTTGCCGCTCGTGAGGCCCAGGCTGCTCACCGTCGTGGCCGGCGCCGTGACGCCGTGGTTCACGACCGTGACCGCGCCGTTCGGCTCGATGCGAATGCTGCCGTTCGCGGCCTCGTGGTAGCTGCCCAAATCGACCGCCAGGCGGCCGTTGATGAACACCCACACGTCGTCGTCGCCGGTGAACTCGAGCGCGTAACTGCGCCCCGCTTCGTACTGGAACCAGCGACGGATTTCGCTCGTGAAGTGGAAGTTGTGCGCGCCGCCGCCTTCGGGTCCGCCGCCGTACAACGAGGGGAAATCGGCCGCGTGGTACTGGTTCGTCGGCGTGCGCCCCAGCCCGTCGAGCGGGAAGAACGCCGGATCGCCGTCCCACGCCTGCTCGGGCACGTAGCCCTGCAAGAACTCGGCGTACCAGTACTGAATGCCGGGGGTTCCGAAGGGCACCTCGGGCTGATTCGCGCCGTCGTTGATCTTGGCGAAGCAGCGCAGGTGCGCGCCGTTCGCCGGGTTGCACGCGGCGTTCCAGGGATGGCCGCCGTTGCAAGTGCAGGCGTCCGTCGGGGTTTGGCCTTCGCTGCACGACCAGCGGTTGCCGCAGGTTTCACTGGCGAGCGTGCCCGGATTGCCCGCGCGCATGTAGCGCTCGCCGTTTTGGCCCCACCGATTCACGAAGCCGCCCGAGCCGTTGTCCCAGAGCAAAATTTCGCCGATGACCGGCGTGTTCACGCTGGGATCGTCGCGGAACCAACTGGCGAAGCTGCTCGGGCTCTGGATGCAAGACTGGTTCTGGCCGCACTGGTTCGGCGTGCCCACGAACACCGGCTTGCCTTGTGCGTCGAGGCGCGCCGCCACGAGCCCCGTAATGACGACGCTGTTCTCTGCGGGCTCGAAGTCGGGGTGGCTCTCGTCGAAGTCGCGGTACGTCACCGGCACGCGCATGATGCACGTGGGAACCGTCGGGGTGCCGTCGATGTTGTCGTGGTTCCAGCCGGCGAGCTCGGCGCAGCCGCTGACCTGTTCGCAGATGAAGCCCGTCTCCATTTCGCACGTGCTGGAGCAGCCGTCGCCGTCGACGGTGTTGCCGTCGTCGCACTCCTCGTCGATGACGAGACCGTCACCACAGAACGACGTGCAGCCGCCTGCGTCGTAGTCGCACGTGGGCTCTGCTTGGCAGTCCACGCCGCAGCCGTCGCCGGGCCGGCGATTACCGTCGTCGCAGTCTTCGTCGTTGCCCTTGAGTCCGTTGCCGCACGTGTCCGTCACGCAGTCGTGCGGAGGCGTGGTTTGGCAATGGAAGCCGGGCTCCCACTTGCAGCTGCCCGAGCAGCCGTCGCCGTCTTCGGTGGCGCCGTCGTCACACACCTCGTTGCCCACGAGCAGCCCGTCGCCGCAGCGCGGCGTGCACGCCGCGCCGCCCACGGAGCACACCCAACCCGTCTCCACGCGGCACAGCGAGCTGCAGCCGTCGTCGCTGTCGGTGTTGCCGTCGTCGCACGTCTCGTCGCCGCTGATGATGCCGTCACCACACGACACGACGATTTGCGTGCATAGCTGACCAGGAAAGGGGCACGAATAGCCCGGCTCGATGCGGCAGACGGAGTTGCAGCCGTCGTCGTCGTCCAAGTTGTGGTCGTCGCACTCTTCGTTGGCGGTCTGCACGCCGTCGCCGCACGTGGGCACGCGCTGGCAGCTCTGGCCCACCGTGGGGCAGTAGAAGCCGGGGTCGCGTACGCAGTTCGTGCAGCCGTCGTTGGGCGTGGTGTTGCCGTCTTCGCACTGCTCGTTTCCGGCGATGCGACCGTCGCCACACACGACCGTCGACACGCAGTTGCCGCCCGCGGGCGGGCACGTGTAGTTCGGATCGACGGTGCGGCATTCGTCGCTGCAGCCATCACCGCTCACGTGATTGCCGTCGTCACACACCTCCGTGCCCTGGCGCCTTCCGTCGCCGCACACGATGGTGGACACGCAGGTGCCGGAGCTACAGTTCCAGTTGGGCTCCACCCGGCACGCGCCGGAGCAGCCGTCGCCGGGACGCGTGTTACCGTCGTCGCATTGCTCGGTCGGCTGGTTACGCACGCCGTCACCACACGTCGGGGTGGGGCCGGTCGGAGGCGGGTAACACGAAGCCGGTGGATTCGGTCGCGTGCACGGATCAATCTCCGCGCACGCGCCGCCGGTCGACGGACACTCGTAGCCCGGGGTGATGGAGAAGCAGTCGCTCGAGCAGCCGTCGCCATCGCCGGTGTTGCCGTCGTCGCACACCTCACCGCCTTCGACCTCGCCGTCGCCGCACACGATGGTCGGCACGCAAGTGCCGGAGCTGCAGCTCCAGTTGGGCTCCACCTTGCACGTGCCCGAACAGCCATCGCCGGGGCGCGTGTTGCCGTCGTCGCACGCCTCCCAAACGTTGTTCACGACACCATCGCCGCAGTACGGGTTGCTGCCCGGCGGCGGTTGACAGCTCAGCGGCGGGTTCGGATCCGTGCACGGATCGTGCACCTCGCACTCGCCGCCCGAAAACGGACAGTCGTAGCCCGGCTCGATGGTGAAGCAGTCGCTCGAACAGCCGTCACCGTCGCGGGTGTTGCCGTCGTCGCACACTTCTCCGCCCGAGGTTTGACCGTCGCCGCAGCGAATGTTCGAGCGGCAGCCGTCGTCGTCGCACGTCCAATTCGGCTCGATCGTGCACACGCCTGAACAGCCGTCGCCAGGCAGACCGTTGCCGTCGTCACACTCTTCGCCCGGCGCGTTGACCTCGCCGTCACCGCAGCCGGGTCCCGTCGGCTCGTAATCGAGCATGCAGCTCGCCGGCGGGTGGTCGCTCTCGCACGGATCGTCGGGCGTGCTGTCGCCGCCGGTCCCCTTGGACGAGCCCGTGCCACCCAAATCGATGCGACCGCCGCTACCGCCCGTCGAGCTGCCCCGACCGCCAAGGCCCATGTCCCCGCCCCCCGTGGAGACGCTGCTGCCACCGTCGGAAACCTCGGCGGTGCTTCCACAGCCGCTCAGTGTCGCTAGCAAAAGCGCGCCAATGCCCAAGAGCGCGCCAGCGCCACTCGTCCTTATCAAATTACTAACATCGACGGCGTTCGCTTCCCGTGTGGAGGGAGTGGACGAAGGCGGGGGCCGCACGATCCGGGAGGCGGCCGGCTGGTCAGTTTGGGGCATAGCCCAAGGCTAAGTGCAGAAAACTCCGGACGGATCTCCTTTGTTTCTGAAGGACTGCAAATGGGTGGTCAGACTGGCGCGGAGGTACGCGCCCTTCCCCGACTGCCCATCGCTGAGGATGGCGGAGCTCGCCGTCCTTCCGGGGCAGGCCCTAGTAGTGTCGACGGCACCACGGGTCTCGTCGTCTTGGTCTCGCCGGCGAGTGCCGACTGCCGACTGCACGACTGCACGGCCGAGGCGAGCAGGTCGCGCCGTCCTCGGGGGGTGGCCCCTCCTGGGAGGGTGCTCCCTTCCCCCTCCGGGCGTCGAGATCTGCTCCCCCGGCCTTCGGTCGTGGGGAGGCACCAAGGGCGCGCCGCGCTCAGATGTCCAAGTTGCGGACGTTCAGCGCGTTGTCTTCGATGAACTTGCGCCGGGGCTCGACTTGGTCGCCCATGAGCACGCTGAAGAGCTCCTCGGCTCGTACGGGGTCCCGCACTTCCACCTTGAGCAGCGTGCGCGCGTCCGGGTTCATCGTGGTTTCCCAGAGCTGGTCAGCGTTCATTTCGCCGAGACCCTTGTAGCGCGTGATCATGAGGCCCTTGCGGCCCCGCTCGGCGATGAACTCGTCCAGCGCGTCGGCGTCCGCCAGGGTGACGGGCTGAGCCTTGCCGGCGGTCGCGGTGTACGGCGCCGGCCCCACGGAGGCGATGTCCGCCTCGATGGACAAGAGCTCGTGGTACTCGCCCGTGTCGGCGATTTCTCGCGTCAAAGTGCACGGCTTGGACGACGCGCCCGGCCGGAACTTGGCGCGCAGGACGTCGCCCTCCGTTTCGTCTCGCTCCACGGAAACCGTGAGCGGGAGCAGCTCCGGGCTGCGCTCCGACAGGTACGTTTCCATGGCCTTCGCCGCGGCTTCGAGGAGCTTTCGGTCGTCGAAGGTGCTCGCCGTGACGCTCGCAGCGCGCAAGGCCGCGCTGATGACTCGGCTGTCGCAGCGCCGGTCGAGCTTGCTCAAGTGCTCCGACACCGAGCGCAGGCGCGTGGCCAAGTTGTAGAGCGGCGTGCCGCTCAAGGCGGGGCCCTTGGTGCTTTGCACGATCAGGCCGTCGATGCCGCTCTCGATCAGGAACTGATTGAGGAACCCCTGATCCTTCATGTAGAGCATTTTCTTGCCCTTGCGCACGCCGAAGAGCGGCGGCTGCGCAATGTACAAGTAGCCCTTTTCGATGAGCTCCGGCATTTGCCGGTAGAAGAACGTGAGCAGCAGCGTGCGAATGTGGCTACCGTCCACGTCCGCATCCGTCATCAGGATGACTTTGTGATAACGCAGCTTCGAAATTTCGAAGTTGCCGCCTTCGTCGATGCCACAGCCGAGCGCCGAAATGAGCGTGGCCACCGCCTCCGACGCGAGCATGCGATCGAGCCGCGCGCGCTCCACGTTCAGGATCTTGCCGCGCAGCGGCAAAATGGCTTGAAAGTGACGATCTCGACCCTGCTTGGCGCTGCCACCGGCCGAGTCACCCTCGACGATGTAGAGCTCGCTGATGCTCGGATCTTTGCTCTGGCAGTCGGCCAGCTTGCCGCTGAGCGACGTGGTGTCGAGCACGCCTTTGCGCACCACCTCGCGCGCCTTGCGCGCGGCCTCGCGCGCCTTGGCGGCGATGACGGCCTTCTCGATGATTTTCTTCGCCGTTTGCGGGTGCTCCTCGAAGTAGCGCCCCAGCTGCTCGTTCACGGCGTTTTCGACGAGGCCCTTCACCTCGCTCGAGACGAGCTTGCTCTTCGTCTGCGAGTCGAAGCTGGCGTCCGGGTGCTTGACGTGAATCACGCACACCACGCCTTCCCGCGTGTCGTCCCCCGACAGGCCGTTCTTCACGTCCTTGAACAGGTTGTTCTCCTGTCCGTACGAGTTCAGACAGCGCGTGAGCGCGGAGCGCAGGCCCGTGAGGTGCGTGCCACCATCCCGGTTGTGGATGGTGTTCGTGTAGCAAAAGATTTGCTCGGCGTAGGCGCTGCACCACTGAATGGCGAGGTCCACCAAGATTTCGCCCTTGCCGTCCGCCGTGGGGCCCGCCACCTGAAAGGCGATGACCTCTTCGTGAATGGGCTCCTTGGTGCTGGCCAAGTGCGCCACGAACTCGCGAATGCCGCCCTCGAACAGGTAGCTCTCGCTGCGGCCCGCTTCCCGCTCGTCCGTCAGCTTGATGCTGAGCCCCGAGTTCAAGAACGCGAGCTCGCGCAGACGCGTGCCCAGCGTTTCGTAGACGTACTCGGTGCTCGAAAAAATCTGGTGGTCGGGCTTGAACGTGATTTTCGTGCCCGTCTTGTCCGTGTCGCCGGACGGCGTGATGGGCCCCTGCGGCACGCCGCGCTCGTAGCGCTGCTTCCACACCTTGCCCTCGCGCCGAATTTCGAGCTCCAGCCACTCGGAGACGGCGTTCACCGCGCTCACGCCGACGCCGTGGAGGCCCGCGCTGACCTTGTAGCTCGAGTGATCGAACTTGCCGCCGGCGTGGAGCACCGTCATGACGACCTCCGCCGCGCTCACGCCGCGGTCCGGCATGATGCCGACGGGAATGCCGCGCCCGTCGTCCGTCACGGACACCGAGCCGTCGTGGTTCACGACGATGCGAATCGTGCTGCAGTGGCCGGCCAGGTGCTCGTCCACGGAGTTGTCCACCACCTCCCACACCAGGTGGTGCAGCGCCGAGCCGTCGTGCACGTCTCCAATGTACATGCCGGGCCGCTTGCGAACGGCCTCGAGCCCCTCGAGCACGGTGATGTTCTTGGAGCCGTACTCTTCTTCGGACACGCCCGAAGCGGGCGCGCCTTCACCGGGCGTGCTGGATGGGTCGCTCAAGCGTCGAAATCCTCCAAAAAGGGCGCTTCGGTATAGCCATTCGGCCCCCCCGCGGCAAGCGAGCCCAAGATGCGAAACCAGCGGAAATTCTGCTGGATTCGCCGCGCAAAAGGCCGGCTTTGCGAAAGCGTGTAGGGTTGGTTCGATGCGCTTGAGCTTTTCTCTCCTCGTCTTGGTCCTGCTCGCCAGCCCCGCCGGCTGCAATTCGTCCACCGACGGTGAGGAACGAGCACCCGCTGCCGGCGGAGCAACCGGGGGGGCCGTTCAAGCTACGGGCGGCGCTCCGAGCTCGGGTGGCGGCCCCACGGGCAATCCCGGTTGCACGCCCGACCAAGTCTGCCGAGGCGTCTACTGCGAAGTGCGGTTCGTCGGCGACTCAGCCACCCCCGAATACAGGCTCGTCGACTCCCACTCCTTCGAGGGCTGCTGCCTCGGCTTCGTCATCGAGACCTGCGCCCACGGCTGCGCGGACGGTGCCTGCCTCGCGGCGGGAGGAGCGCCGGGGCAGGGCGGAAGCGCTGGAGAGAGGGGCGCGGGCGAAGACTGACGCCCGCGCGCCCGTCACTTCAGGATGACGTTGCTCTCGCAACCAAAGACGACGTTGAGCGCGGCGTCCGGATACGACTTCACTTCCGCGCACGTGGCGGGGCAAAGCTCCACGCGACTCGGATCAGTCGGGTCGTCGTAACGCCAACCCTGTTCACTGCCGTCGCAGTCGGGGTTCATGGCGAGACGCACCGTTTGTCCGCCCGCCGTGTACTCGATGTTGACCTTGTTCGGATCGAGCGTCAGGCCAGCCGGAGGCTCGGGCATCGGCATTTCACACGTCACCTGCTGCCCGCGAATGGCGTTGATTTCTTGGAGCAGATCTTGCCGGGTTTGCTCTGGGCTGCCGGTGTCCGGATCGATGATGAGCGCTTCCGTTCCGCCACCGGTGGCGATGTTGCGAAGAGCGTTCAACCCCGACCCCACGCCAATGACATAAGTGGGAATGCCCTCTTCTGCGCCGCGCTCCGCCTCGGTGACCGTGTTGGAAACGTTGTTGCCGTTGCCGCAGAACTGCGGCTCGCCGTCCGTCACCATCACGATGGCCACCTTGTGGCCTTGCTCCTTGAGCGTCAGCGCGTAGTCCACGGTGCCGGCCAAAGCCGGCGCCGTGGGCGTGCCGTACTCGTTGGGCTCGCTGGGCATGGCGGCCGCGAAGGCAGCCGCGTTCGGTAGCTCCGTGGGCGGCACCACCGGCGTGGCGTACGCGCTCGCCGAACACTCGAGCAGGTTCGAGTTGCTGGGACAGGTGTTGTCCGCGGACCGCTCGGTGGGGAACAAGGTGAGCGACGCAAACAGCCCAGCCGACTCCTCGTCCGCAAAGAACGTGGTGAGCGCAGACTCCACCGGCTCCCAGCGCGCTTCTCGATTGTCCCAAATGCAGTCGCCCATGCTGCCCGACTGATCGAGCAGGAACACGAGGTACACGGGCGCCAAGTCGCCGCCCGCGCTGCCGTCCGCGCACCCTTCGCCTTCCCACGAACCAGAGGCGCCTTCGCCACCTTGGCCAGAACCGCTGCCGCTACCCGGACCGCCTGAGCCGCCCGTGCCCAGCACGCCACCGCCAGTACCATTGCCCTTGCCGCCGGTCCCTTTGCCGCTGCCGCTGGAGGCGCCGCCGTTATCCGCTGCGTCGGGCGAGCCGCCACACGCCGCAGCGGAGAGACCAGAACCGAGAAGAAGTGCGAGGGTAGGGATGACGAGCCGTTTCATGATTCCAAGCGTCGGCGCGGGAAGAAACGCCGAACTGCAAGGTTACACCGAGTAGCGCGCCAGCATGAACCGACAACGTCCGCATCCGATGGATTCAGGCGGACAACGTCGCACGCCCGCGCGCACGCAACTACCTTCACTCACGGGGTCAAAGCGCCCGCTGCGCCGCTTCTGGGCGCGCGGCGTAGTGCGGGAGCACCGCGCTTCACGTGAAGTCGCCGACCCAGACAAAACAGCCGACTTTACGGCGAAATCCAGCGCGCAAAACGTCGCTCGTAGCCGCCTTCTGGGGAGCCCCGCACGTCCCAGCGCGGTGCTCCCGCACTACGAAAACGCACGTCTCACGTCTCGCTCGTTTCGCGCGGCGCCGCCGCGCGAAACGAGCCGCGCGCGCCTTCGGCGCGCCCTCATGCCTCGTGCGCCACTTCAACCAACGCGCCGTCTCGCACGGTGAAGTCCGCGCGCTCGCGTCCCGCGAGCTCTTTCGTGACGAAGAGCTCGGGGCGCGTCGTCGTGACGAACACTTGGCTCGCGGTGTCGCGCAAGAACGCGTACACGGCGCCGGTGCGCTCTGGATCCAGCTCGCTCGACACGTCGTCCAAGAGAAGCACGGGCTCTGCGCGGCACGCCTCGCGCACGCAGTCCAGCTCCGCCACCTTGAGCGACAGCGTGAGAATGCGCTGCTGACCTTGCGACGCGTGACTGCGCGCGGGGCGGCCGTCCACCTCGAGTACGAGCTCGTCGCGTTGTGGCCCAAAGGTGGCGGCGCCGCGGCGCAGATCCTTTTCGCGGCGCGCGCGGAGCTCCCGCGAAAAATCCTCGCGATCCGTGGTGCCGCCCGGCGCGTGACGCGCGGAGAGAGGCAAGCCCGAGCGCGCCATGCGCTTCCACGCGGGCAAGAGCGCGCCGACGAGAGCCAGCGCGGCGCGCTGGCGAGCCAGCGCGAAGCGCGCGCCGTGCTCGGCGAGGACCTCTTCGTAAGCGTCCAAGTCTGCGCCCACGACGCCGCGCGTTTCGAGCAAATGGTGCCGTTCGCGTAAGGCTTTTTGGTAGCGGAGCCGCGCGTCCGCGCCCGCCGGATCCAGATACAGCACGATGCGATCGAGCAGCGTGCGCCGCCCCGACGCGGGCCCCGACGCCAGCGTCAAATCGCCCGGATGAAAGACGACCATGGGCGTCTTGGTCGCGTAATCCGCGAGGAGCTTCGGCTTTTTTCCGTCGATGAGAAACGACCGCCCGCGCGGCGCCACCAAGGCGCGTTGCTCGTGACGCAGCGGCGGGAGCCCCGGCGCCTCGCTCACCACCTGCGTGCGCACCAACGCGCGCTCTTGGCCCTCTTGAATCACCTCGGCCAAGCGCTCCGAGCGAAAGCTACGCGACGTGGAGGCGACGTAGAGCGCCTCGACCAAGCTCGTCTTGCCTTGCCCGTTGTCGCCCGAAATCACGTTCAAACGCGGCGACGGCTTGAAGTCCACGTGCGAAAGGTTGCGAAACGCTCGCACCGACACGCTCTCGAAGGCCACCCGGCGGGACACGCTCGAACCTGACCACGCCTCCCGTCGGAAGGCCAGACGCGCTGGGCTGAGCCTTCTGTGGCGTCGAGCGATGCGCTACTGCTTCGTGTATGTCAAAACCGTCCCGTCATCCGTGAAGAACGAAACCGTCGTGGGCGACGCCGAATAGGGGCGTCCCTCTCTTTTTCCTTCGAGGACGGCTGGACACGTAAACCCCAGAACCACGTTTCGATCGACCACTTCCCACGTGAAGGAGTTCGGCGTGGGTTCATTGGCGCCCTCGGCGCCCAGCGCGACTCCCGTCTGATCCGCCTCCAACTTGAAGGCTCCCTTGAGCCGACGAGACGGGCCCGACTCCGTCGCGCCGTACAAAACCCAGCGCGTCAGGGAGTAAGTGCCCGTTTCGAGCTCTCCACCGGTGGGGCTCGGAGCTTGTTCGCTGCGGTACTCGAGCTCGACGCTGTCTCGTAAATCGAGCTCTGCGCCGCACTCGTAGATTGCCCCGCTGGATGCTTCGCCGGCGCTGTCCCCGGCGTCGCTACTGCACGCATTCAGACTCGTCGCCAGCGCACACGCGAAGACGGCGCAAGTTGCGGTGCTACGGCTCGATTCCGCAATCGCTCTCGCAAGACCGAGTCCACGAGCGACCAGTGAAAATACTTCAATCACGATACTCCCCCTCGAGCTCATCGGGAGTATTGAACGCGACTCCCGATGAGCTCTCCATCCAAATCGACGTCAGCTACGCAAGAGTGTTGCCTCCGCCACGCGGCGTAGCGCCAAACGGAAGGCGGAGTGGCGCAGAGAAGTGGCTCCTTGGTCCTGCTTGAGCGCCGCGTAGCTTTCCTTCATGACGCGAGCGAGCTTTTGATTGACCTCTTCCTCGCTCCAGCGATACCCCTGAATGTTTTGGGTCCACTCGAAGTAGCTGACGGTGACGCCGCCGGCGTTGGCGTACACATCGGGAATGATGGGGATGCCGCGCTGAACCAAAACCTCGTCGGCCTCGGGCGTGATGGGGCCGTTGGCGGCCTCCACGATGAGCCGCGCCGCCACGTGACCGGCGTTGGCAGCGGTGATGACGCCTTCCAAAGCGGCGGGGATGAGCACGTCACACTCGGTCGTGAGCACGTCCTCGCCCGGAAAGTTCTCTCCGCCGGCAAAGTCTTGAACGGCGCCCGTCTGCGCCACGTGCTGCCGGAGGGCGGGGATGTCCAGGCCCGCGGGGTTTCTGACGCCGCCCGTCACGTCCGCCACCGCAATGATGAGCGCTCCTTCCTGGTGCAGGAGCTCCGCCGCCCACGAGCCCACGTTGCCGAAGCCCTGAATCACGATGCGCTTTCCCTGCACGGACTCCCCGCGATCCGCGAGGTACTCCTGAAGCGCAAACATGACGCCGCGCCCCGTCGCGGATTCGCGTCCGTAGCTGCCGCCCAGCTCGATGGGCTTGCCCGTGATGACGGCCGGCTGCCACCCTTTGTACTTGGCGTACTCGTCCGCGATCCACGCCATGGTTTGGGCGTTGGTGCCCATGTCGGGCGCGGGAATGTCCAGGCGTGGGCCGATGAAGTCCCGTAGCTCGGCCGTGAAAAGCCGCGTGAGGCGCTGCAGCTCGGCGCGGCTGTGTTGCCTCGGGTTCACGTTTACGCCGCCCTTGGCGCCGCCGTACGGCAGCCCCACCACGGCCGTTTTCCACGTCATGAGCGCCGCCAGAGCGCCCACCTCGTCCGGATTGACGGCGGCGTCGTAGCGAAGGCCACCTTTCATTGGACCGCGCGAGTCGTTGTGTTGAACGCGATACCCAATGTAAGTGATGTACTCACCCTCTTTATCCAAGGGCAGAGTGATTTCGATCTTCACCTCGCGCTTGGGGATGAGGAGCCGCCGAATCAGCCGCTGCTCCATACCGAGCGAGGTCGCCGCCTGTTGAAAATAGCGGTCCGTAGCTTCCAAGAAAGTCATTGAGGTTCTCCCGCCGGGCAGACTGCGAGCCCAGCAAAAAAGCCCCTGCGTTCGCAGGAGGCTGTATGTTTCTAATGTGGATAGAACAAACGCACTCTCGTTCTGTTCTTCATGCGAACCTCGTACCCCGTAGAAGATCGATTTGCGAGGGGCCCACGGCTCACGCACACCCGCAGCTCACGCACACCAGCAGCTCACGCACACCAGCCACGGGAACGCCCTCGAGCAGCAGCACCCCGATCCGAGCTCCACACGGCGCTCGTCCGGCTCGGCGGAGAAGGCACGAACCGCGCGCCGCGCTCACGCACACTCGATCGAGGTTCGAGCAATCGCCTCGACCGGTCGATCAGCGAGCCGCTCTGCGACCGCAGTTCTGCGCCGCGTCATTTTGGCAGCGAAATCGCTCAGCGTCGCGCTCGCCGAGAAAAGGCGCGCCGCATCAAACACCCCGGCGAGCCCAGCGCGAAACCAACGCTTCAGCGTCGTCGCCCTGTGAGGCGTTGTTATCGCCGCTCGAGAACCACGGTGAGCTCGCCCGACACGAACGTGGCGCGATTTCCCTCGACGCAGTAGTCCTCGACCCTCTCGCCGTCTGCGTCGACGGTCGTGACTCGTGAGCCGTTCACTTCGTAGGTTTGCTGAGTGGCAGGCACTGTTTCCCGCAGCTGGAGCGGGCAAACGCACGACTTGCCTTGCTCCTTGCACTCCACGTCCAACACTTCGTAACCGGCTTCGAGGTTTCGCCTCAAGGCGTTTGCTAGCTCGCTGCATGGGCGAGCCAAACAGCTTGTCGGCGTGTCGTAACGCATTTCGTACTCGGCCGTGCCTTCACTCGACGTGGTGGTTCCATCCGCCAGAAAACTCTGGCTCCCCTCCAGGTCGATCGAGAGAACGGTCAGCTTCGCGGCAGGGCAATCCCCATCCGGATGGGTCGGGGCAGCGGTCGAGCAAATGTCGACGACATCCCATTCACCCACCAAATCTCCTCCGCAAGGCGATGGCACGGCAGGGCATTGCTCCGGAGCGTTCGATGAAGAGGGCGTGCCCCCGCCGTCCGTATCGCCGCATGCCCCCAAAAATGCCGCACCCAGGCCAAGCGCGACCACGTAGCAAAAGCTCTTGTCGTTCATAGTTGATTCTCTCCTACTGACGGGGCACGAGCTCCATGCGCGCGGTGTATCGATCCACACAGGGCGGCGTGTCCCCGCACGTCCAGGTAATGTCGAGATCAGCGTTTTCGATGGGCGTGTCGTCAGCAAACGATGGTGCGTAAGTAAGATCCATAGTGCACGTGCCTGTGCACCTCATACCAAACTGAGTTCTGAATGGCAGGCATGATGATACGACCGAACCGGCAAATGCTGGAGGCGTACTGGAGATACCCTTGGCCTCAGTGCAATCGTAGGGATCCTGACGAAAGCTGCCTTCCCAACTGACAACTGCTCCCTTAGACAAATCAGCCGTTCCGCAAGACTCATGCCCCGCACGCTGCTTTGTTACCTCCGCAACTACCATGTAGTGACGGTGCTTGAACTTCGAATCTTCACACTCCGGTCCACAATGCGCGGCGAGGAGCCCGGGCACCAAGGCGAGAACCAACCAGCCAATCCATCTACTGGCTGAGGTTCGCCCATTCCTCTTGTTGAAGCTCCTCGCGATCGGAATGTTCACTTCAGAATTGGACAAGCATGGGAATCACCGAACCACAATGAGCTTGTATGAGGCGGTGCAATGGTTGGACTAATAGCAGCTCTCCCGGCAGTTGAGACGCAGACACTTCCGAGAAGCATCGAACCTATCCGAGCATTCGTCCGTCTTATGTCGGTCACAACCCAAGCAGACGCCTGATCCCTCCCTTCTGCAGTCGCATTTGCAGCTGTGGAATCCGACGCAAACGCCGGTGCCATCGAACTCGTCCTTGCTCCACGAGTCGCCGTAGGCCGCCGCCAGCTCTTCCTCGCAAACCATGGCGCACTGGAAGCAAGCCTCACTGTTGATGACGTTGAGGACGTCCTTGCACGTCACCACGGGACCTTCCCAAGGTTCGTACTCGGTTTCGTACGAACAGCCGGGCCACAGAAGGAGGCCGAAAATGACCGCGCCGTGGATATTCTTCATAGTCCGAGCTCCGAGCAGGCGATCGGTGGTGAAGTGGTCACTCCCGTCTCCCCCTGAAGTAGCTCCGTCACCACCGCGTTCGCCACTTTGCCAGAGTGCGGTGGATCGCAGACAGGCTCGTTGCTACCGAGAATACTCGGAAGCTCTCGATAGAACTGACTGAGTAAGTTACTGGGGTCATGTGGGTCTGGCGCCAAGACGAGCTCCAGCTCCGTCGGCATGACGTTCACACCTACGATTCGCGGCCGGAAGGCGCACTTGTCATTCGATGCACAGAGGAAATTCTGTGGTACGAGCGACTCGGCACCAGCACAAGCAACTGGATCACCCTGAAGGGCACAAAGCGCCTCCATTCTAGTCATAGCTTGATCATAGCAGCGTCTGTCCGCACCGCTCTGAGTTGCCGTACAGCTGGTACCTAAGCTATTCGGCAACTCGACGACAAGTTGATCCCGAACGATCATCTCCAGTTTTTCAGGCAGTGTGTTTTCCAATGCCTCCTGAATCCCCGCCCTGATTCCATCAGTGTCGTTGACCACGATCACGTTCGATTGTCCCTCGATGAGAGCAACGTCGAGCCCACCCTCCGGAGTGGGCTTCATTAGGTACCCGGGACTCATCGAAACCGAGACACCTGCGCCCAAGAAGCGTACGTCGTAGGCCGCTTCGAAGCTGAAGCCCATCTCTACCGGAGCCTCGTTCAGGAGCGACCAAGCCACCTCACCCCGGAAGTGAGGTTGCATCGCTAGGCTTCTTCGACTTGCGCCGACGTCGACGATGTCTGTTGCTTCCCGTGCCTTGCAGATGATCGATGAAAACAGCGTATCGGCAAGAGTCTGGAAGAACTCCGAGAGCGCGATGCGTTTGCTGCAGCTGCCATGAACGTAACGCACGACGTGACGCGTCGCGTGGTCGTACTCGATCGTGGCTTGCTCACCGGGTGCCACTACAACCGAGGAGTACATCGATGGGGGAACGTACAACCAGTCCAGAGCCCCTTCACCTAACGTCATTCTGTAGGATCGATCGAATACTGCAAGCTCCTGCCCAACCTGAGTCCGTGCGAGAAGCGACGCCTGACCTTGAGGTTCGTTGGTTAGGAGGTCCTGAAGATCGAGAGGGTTATTCGAGAAGCAGAGAGTTTTGTCGTCGTATATATCGTTGCGGCGCTCCATGCTAGACGTTACTAGCCCATTTCTGATGGTATTGACCACGAGCTCACTCGAGCCACGACAAGCGTCTCCCCGATTCTCCAAGGGATCCGTGCTGGAAAAGTCCTGATCGGAATTGGGTGTCCAGACGCAGTTGTCGCAGACGTCTCCGACATCATCACCGTCCCGGTCCTCTTGTCGCGGGTTGGATCTTTCGGGACAGACGTCACAAACGTCTCCGATGCCGTCGCCGTCGGTGTCCTCCTGATCAGAATTCTCGTGGCTCGGACAGTTGTCGACACTGTTTCCGACGTCGTCCCCATCGTCGTCGAGAAAGATTGAGCAATTGGTACCGTCCCAATCAGTATCACATTGGCAGACAACCGCTCCTGTCGAGGAGCCTTCTGCACACTCCCCGTGACCAGAGCAATCCGGTCTCGTCACGCATTCTGAGCTGCAAGAGTTTTGCTCGATTATGACGTTCTCGAAGTTGTCGATAACTAGACCCATCGCTTCGAGCTCTGCCTTCGACACCGGGGCGATTAACGTGTCTTCACCATCGCCCCCGTCGAGGCTCTCACCTTCCCCAATTTCGCAGAGATCATAGATATAAACGGTGTCGTCTTCGGGCCCGAGCTTCACTGTGTCTACCCCGGGTCCAGGGACAATCTTGCCTTGCGGAAGTGGATTCGCGAAAGGCATGAATTCAAAGCCCGATTCTGTTGCGCACGGTCCATTGATGATTAGGTCACTACCGGGGCCACCGTAGACGATGTCATGACCGCACCCCGTCACGAGCGTATCGTTCCCTGGACCGCCCACGATGGTATCGTCGCCACCACCACCACAAATGTAGTCGTCGCCAGGACCCCCAAAGAGCTCGTCTACGCCACCGCCACCCAAAAGGGTATCATCCCCTTCCGAACCACTGAGAAGATCGTTGGCTTCGCCTCCCTGGACGAGGTCGTTGCCACTTCCAGCAAGAACAACAACGCGTCCTTGTCCGGTAACATCGATGGGTGAAAGCTTGTCGTCGCCCGCTTTCGCAACGATACACAGGTCGGCCGCGTCAATTCCGAGCACATTCGCGTTGTCGTCGAGAAACGCGTGATCCATTCCTCCCGGACAACACACCCCACCGTCGCAAACCGGGTCATCACTCGTCAGGCGCGTTAGCTCTCGACGATGAAGTACCTCATCCCAGTGGGCGAACGATACGTGCGTGACCTGAACGTCTGGATCAACCTCCAGCTGTTGGGCGAAGAATGCACCGGAGTGCGGTGTTCCGCCAACGCCCAAGCGCACGGATGCTTGCGACGCGACTAAAGTGCCCTTGAACGGTTTCTCGAGAGCCGAGAAACTGGTGCCGCCGTAGACCACCAGGAATTTTTGGGCCGGAGAATTCGGCGAGCTGCCAACGATGGTTCCTCGCCAAATGATTCCGGTCGACACGTAGATGACGACTGGTCCACCGCTATCGTTCAACCGAAGGGTTGATTGAGGCTCGAGCTGAAGTGTGCGCATGCGATACACGCCCGGCGACAGGGTGAGCGTGGAGCCCGCATGGACCTGAACATCCTCGTACGTGCCAGGATGTCGAGTGGCGGAAGTTTGGTTTTGGAGGATGACGCTCGTGCCTGGCCCCGTGACGAAGTCTGGAAGCCAAGAGATGGATCGTGCGTCCGGCATGACGCTTCCCCGGCGCAGGCTTCGCGCCTCCTCCGTACGTCTTCGATGCGCGGACCGGACACTTGCTCTCCACCTTGCGTGGTGATGCCGCCCTCCGTCTCGATGCCGCCCTGAACGATGGCGTTGTTCCTGAGAAAAACGCTCGGCACGCTCTGAATGGCCCCTACACGACCGCTAACGCCAATCTCGGAACTCCACGCTCCAGGACGGCCATTGGCGCCCACATTGAAAACGGATAGTGCTGCCCCGGAGGCACTGACGACTCTTGCACGATCGCCGATCTTCAACTTGCCGTATGCAACTGTGCCAGCGTCTTCGACATCCATCCCTGCTGGGAGCACGAGGTGACTCACCACGTCCGCCGAAAGCTCACAGCTCGTGACGGGCGCGACGGCTTGTTTGGTGACGGACAGAGAGCCTTCAAGAGGGCTTTCGGCTGAAGAACAAGCGTTCAACGACAGCCATGCAAAGATCGACAAACGGGCGCACGAGGCAAAACGAAGCGACATTCCAAACTCTCTCCCACGAGTGGACAGAGAAGAAGGAGCTTCAGCACAGCAGCCAACTCGACAATGCTGCATGGACCCTCCCCTCAGATCCGAGGCACTATGCGGCGCCCCGAATTGTTCCGTCAAGAAGTATCCCCCTCGCGCGTCCGAACTTCTTGAGTCCCGCGTTGGAATGCTCCGCGCCGATCGCATGCGGCCAACTTTGCGTCGTGCGGCTCTCGACAAAGTCGAGTTTGGACCACTCTTCCAAGCGTAGGGCGCTGTTCTCGAAGTGGTCGGGCTCCGAGCTACGCGCGTCGGCCTGCCCCGACCCTTAGTGGACTCGAGCGCGGACGTTCGAGCCTCACCCTTCTCCGCTCAAATGCGCATCGGCATGACGACGGCGAGGTAGCTGCGCTCCACCGATTCGTTGCCGGGCTGGAGCACGGCGGGATCGAGCTCGCCGCTGATGCCGAGGATGACTTCGTCGTCCGGAATGGCCGAGAGCACGTCGAGGAAGTAGCTGGCGTTGAAGCCGATGGTGACCTCGGCGCCCTCGTAGTCCACGGGCACTTCGTCGAAGCCTTCACCCGCTTCGGGGCTCTCGCTCTCGACGCGAATTTTGCCCGAGGAGAGCGTGAGCTTCACGCCGCCGGTGCGGTCGCTGGCGGCCAGACGCACGGCCTTGAGCGCCTCGGAGAGCAGGATGCGCGGGGCACGCACGGCGCGCTCGCTCTGGGCCGGAATGACCTGCTGGTAGGGCGGAAACTGCGCGTCCACGAGCTTGACGCTGAAGCGGAAGCCCGCCAGCTCGAAGAACACGCTGGGGCCGCTCTGCACGAGCCGGAGCTTGGGCGTGTCCTCACCTGCGTCCGACAGCGCCTCGTCGCACAGACGACGCAGCTCCTGCACGCCCTTGTTCGGAATGAGCATGCTGGTCGTGGCGCGTGAGCCGCGCACGCCGAGCTCCATTTTCGAAAGACGGTGACCGTCCGTGGACACCATGCGCACGCGGTCTCCGTCCCACTCGAACAGCGCGCTCGAGAGGTGCAGGCGCGTTTCGTCCGTGGAGATCGAGAACTGCGTGGCGGCGATGAGACGCGACACGATGGACACGTCCAGGTCCAGCCACTCGGCGCTGGCCTCGGGCTCCGGCAGACTGGGGAACTCTGCGCCCGGCACGCCGTGCACGGTGTAGCGACGCGCCGAACCCGTGGCGCGAATCGTGGTGGCGGCGCCGTCCGTCACGTCGAGCGCGACCTCGCCGTCGGGCATCATTTTGACGCGCTCGAACAGATCCCGTGCGCCGAGCGCGACCGAGCCCTTGCGCTGCACGGTGGCTTCGATGCGGCCGCTCACGGCCAGATACAGGTCCGTCGCCGCGAGACGCAGACCGCCGTCCACGGTTTCGAGCAGCACGTTACCCAAGACGGGCATGGTGCTCTTGCGATCGGCCACGCCTTGGCAACGGGCCAAGACTCGGAGGAGGTCTTTTTTGCTGACGACGACGTGCATCGTGCCTCTCTCGTAGTCGCTCGGAGACGTCGCCGCCAGGGCTGTGGGACGCCTAGGTAAGCACCTCGTGAAGCGGGCTCCGCGCTTACGTCCACATCCCCAGGCCCGATAAGAGAAGAGATCTTAAATTTAAATAGATCTAGTGGTCTTAGTAGGGGGTGTGGACGGTGGGGATAACCTTACAAGTGATTGAGTTCGTTTGGTTTTTGTGGTGCTGACCCTGGGGGTCACTCGGGGGCGGCAGCGGGACGGACTGAGGGCAAACCGGGCTTCGTCTCTCGGCCCCCACTCCATCCCGGGTTCGTCCACACCCGTGGGCGGGTTTTGTCCACAAGCGGCACCCAGCCGATTTAGTTAGCCGCCGGGGGCTCAGCGAGCCCACTTAGCTAGCCGCCCTAGGCTCGGCGAGGCGCGGCACGAGCTCCAAACGGGCCAGCGCGTCCAAGAGCTGACGTTTGGTTTGCTCATGGGTGCGCGGTCCGATGGCCCCGCTCTCGAACGCCTGCTCCAACGCCACCAGCTCGTCCAAGAGCAGCGCTCGCGCGCGGTCGATGTCCTCACCGGCCACGGCGTGCCGTCCCTTGCTCTTGCCTCGGTGCTGGAAGGCCCACAGCAGGCCCGCCAACGCGATGGCAGCGGCCGCGGCGACCACACCCCAGCGCGTGGGGCCGGGCACCGGGAGACCGCCAATGCGGAGGCTGACGTGCTCGAGCGGCTCCTCCCCGGGCCGCATCACGCGGCGCGTGATGAGCACACGGTCTCCGGAGGGGCCACGCGCCACCTGCGCGCGCTCGAAGCCGTCCACGTCCAGCGTCATACCCGCGGCTGCCTCCGTGAGCACACGCAGCTCCGCCAGGTGGGGCGGCAGGCTCATTTCGAAGCCTTGGGATTCACTGCCGCGGCTGGGCAACTGAAAGCTGAACCGTACGTCGCGTTGTCCGGGCGCAAAGGTGCCTTGAAGGCGCGCGCCTTGCCCGGGGACCTCGACGAAGCCCGTGTCGCCCTCTTTCGGGCCGTCCAGCGCGGTGAAGCCGCTGGGGAGGCGCATCACCACGTTGTCCGGGAGCCAGCTGGTGCGGCTCATGTTGAAGACACGAAAGAGCACCTCGACTTGGAACAGATCGTCCCGCGGTTGCACGAAAACGAAGCCGCGCAGCCCCACGAACGTACGTTGGGGATCACTCGTGGTGGGGTAAGCGTGCAGCCGGACCGCGTGCCCCATCTCACCCTTGAGGCGAATGCCGGGCACGCCGTAGCGGCCGCCGTCTCGCTCGGCCGCCACGGTGTAAATGTAGTTCAGCTCGCGTGAGAGGCCGGAGAAACGCGCGATGCCTTCCGCGTTCGTCGTGACGGTTTTGCGGTCCTGTTGGGGCCCCTGCGCGACGCTCTCGAAGTCGATGATGAGCTCCACCGGGCGTCCCGCGAGCGGCGCGTCGTTTTCGTCCGCCAAGAGCACCTCGATGGTGCCCGGCGGTAGCGCCGCCGAGGGCTCCGAGCTGTCCGGCACCAGCTCCACTCCGTGAGGCACGCGGGCTTGCGGGGCCGGGAGCGGCGGGTGGGGCGGAGCGACGGGGGCGGCTCCGGGGGCGCCAGGCGCGGCTGGCGCGGCTGCTGGCGTCGCAGGCGGAGCAACGGCCTCAGGGGCGGCAGGCGCTCCGGGAGCGCCTGCCGGCGCCGTAGGCGCGGCTGCTGGCGGCGCCAGCGTGGGGGCGGTCGTGGGCGCCTGGGGCGCG
>JAEYVE010000114.1 GCA_023432025.1 Pseudomonadota bacterium | reverse complement strand
CGCGTGGAGCAGCACTTGGTGCTGTCCGCCGGCCCCCAGACGCTCGAGCAGAAGCTGGGTGACTGGGACGCGCACTTCGAGGCCACCGACCTGTATGGCGGCGCGCGTTGGTCCATTTTGGCGAGCGACGTCTTGCGCGTCGAAACGGGGCTCGATCTCGAGGCTCAGTTCTTCGAAGGCTCCTACTCGGGCCCCCTCCCCAACGACTCGGAGTCCGATCCGAGCTCCGGCGACTCCTCGACGACACACCGCACGGTGAGCCTCGCCGACAGCATGACCTTGGTGCGGCCCGGCGGCTTCGTCGAGCTCTCGTATCGCCCCATTCCTTCGCTCTTGCTCTTGCCGGGCGTGCGCGCCGACTACCAGAAGGAGGCGCTCGCGTGGAGCGTGGATCCGAGGCTCGGTGCTCGCCAAGAAGTCACGGACGAGTTGACCTTGAAGGGCGGCGTCGGCGTCTACACGCAACCCGTCGTCTACTACATGCTCCTCCCCGCGCTCGGTAACCCCGAGGTCGATCCGGAGCGTGTGCTTCAGACCAGCCTCGGCTTCGAGCTCGACCCCCATCGCCGCATTCACCTGGACGTCGACGCCTTCTACAAGCGCTGGCTCCGCCGCATCATCGCGACCGAGGGCGGCGCGCCGCCGCACTTCGAGAACGGCGGAGAAGCGCGTGCCTACGGCATCGAGACCCTGGTGCGCGCGACGCCCGTCGCCGGCCTCGACGGCTTGCTCTCGTACACTCTTTCGCGGAGCGAACGCAGCGACCACGGCGAGGCGTTTCGCCCCTTCACCCGAGATCAGACGCACAACCTGTCGCTCGTCGCGTCCTACGACTTGGGCGGCGGCGTCACGTTGGGAGCGCGCTTCCGCTACGTGACGGGCAACCCGGAAACCCCGGTGGTTGGCGCGGTGTACGCCGCGGAGCTCGACCAATACCGCGCGGTCTACGGACCCATCTCGAGCTCCAGGCGCCAGGCTTTTCACCAACTCGACGTGCGCGTCGACAAGCGCTGGCAGCTCGGCCCCGCCGCGCTGACGGCGTATCTCGAAGTGTTCAACGTTTACAACGCCCAGAACGAAGAGGCGACGAGCTACAGCTACGACTTCTCGAAGTCGGAGCCGGTGAGCGGCATGCCCATCTTCCCCAACCTGGGTCTGCGAGGTGAGCTGTGATCGTCCGAAACTCTGCCCCTTCGAGCCGCGTGCACGCACCGGCCTCCGTTCTGCTTCTTTCAGGGCTCCTCCCTTCCGCCCTCGGCTGCTCCGATCCGCTCGTCGAGCGACAAGACATCGCCGACCTGCGCGTTCTCGGCGCGCGCATCGAGCCGCACGACGATCCTTCGCGCGCCACGCCGTATCCCGGTGAACGCGCGAGCGTGCGCTGGCTCGTCGCCGGTCCCGACGGCCCGATTCGAGTCGCCTACGGCCTCACCTCGTGCGCGAGCGCGGCGTCGAGCCGTGGCGTCCCGACGTGCGTCGACGAACCGGTCGCGCGCCTGGAATCCGAAGCGCCGAGCCACGCGCCTTCACTCGAGCTCACGGTTCCGACGGGTCCTCGTCTGCTCTCGTCGGGCGTCTTTTGCACGAGCGGCGGCGCGCGCCTGCGCGACTCGCTGGAGAGCTCGTCGTGCAGCGATCCTGCCGCAGACTTCGAGCTCGCCAGCTACGAGGTGCCTATCGGCTCCGCCGACTCCGGGAGCGCAGTCAATCACCACCCGGATCTCACCGATGCAGTGCTGGAGCTCGACGGCGCGCCTTGGGACGCCGCTTCTCCGAGCGCAGGCGACGCTGGAAGCGCAGGTGCGGCGGGCGCGGCGGGCAGCACCGGCGCAAGTGACCCCTGCAGCTCGGACGAGGGCCCGCGCGTGGAACGCGGTCAAACCGTCTCTTTGACGTTGCGCTTGCCCGAAGAAGCGCGCGAGCAGCGCGGCGAGGACGAAGGATTCGGCGCGCGCGAGGTGCTCCAAATCTCGCACGTGTCGTCCGCTGGGTCGCTTTCACGCGCGTTCACCGTGCTCGGCCCGGACGACACGGAGCTCGTGGCGAACGTCACTTGGCGAGCCCCGCACCACGGCGGCGCCGCGTACGTCTACTTCGTCGTGCGCGACATGCGCGGCGGGGTTTCGTGGCTCGAGCGCCACATTTGCGTGAACGAATGAGCGCGCTGCGCCCACCAAAACCAGGAGTCATTTCACATGGACGTCGTTACTACCTTGTCTGCATTCGTCGAGCTCGGGGCACGCTGGGTGCTCTGGCTACTCATCGCGCTCAGCGTCGCCGGGCTCGCCGTCATCGTCGAACGCGCGCTGTTTCTCGTCGGGACCCGGGAAAAAGTGAGCGAGCTGCGCGCCGAGCTCGCCTCCCACATCGAAGCGAGCAGCACGCGCCCGAGCGCGCTCGGGCTCGCCCTCCGGCGCCTGAGTGAGTCTCCGAGCACCGAGGCGCGCCTCACCGCCGCCGCTCTGCGAGGAGGGAGCTCGACCGGTGCCCTGGCGCGCGTCGACGCCGAACGGGCGCTGGAGCGCCTCCGCCTCGAACGCGGCGTGTCCTTCCTCGGCACCTTGGCGACTGCGGCGCCGTTCGTCGGTCTCTTGGGCACCGTCATCGGCATCGTAGCGGCCTTTCATCAGCTGGCGCAGTCGCAAGGACGGCTCACCGGCGCGCTCATGTCAGAAATTGGTGAGGCCCTCGTGGCAACGGCTGTCGGACTACTCGTCGCGCTGCCTGCGCTGGCCGCCTTCAACGCGTTTCAACGCATCATCGTGGTCCGCCTGACGCGCGGTGAAGCGCTGGCGCGCGAAACACTGGCGACGCTCGGCTGGGAAGCCTCCACCCCCGACGCCCAAAACGCAGAGGGAGGTTGAGTCATGGCCTTCGATACGACGGGATCCAACGAAACCGCATCCATCAACATCACGCCGCTCGTCGACGTCGTTTTGGTGCTGCTCGTCGTGCTCATGGTGACGGCCAGCACGGCCGTGTCCGAGGCTTTGCCGCTCGACTTGCCCAAGGCAAGCACGAGCGCCGGAAACCACGAAGCGACGCTGCTCCGCGTCGGCGTCGCAGCCGATGGGCGTCTGTCGCTCGACGGCGGAGAAGAGCCCGTCACCCTCGACGCGGTGCGCGCAGCCGCGGCACGAGCCAGAAAAAACGACGACGGCGCGCGCGCCGCCATCGCCGCCGACGGCAACGCGCGGCACCAACGCGTAATTGAGGTGATGGACGCGCTACGCAAGGGAGGCGTGACGCGCCTCGCCGTCCAGACTTCTCCGGAGCGCACGCCGTGAGCCTCGTTCCTTCACGTTTCTCCGCCTTCGTACGCCAGGGCTGGCCGCGCACCGTGAGCGCCCTGGGGGCGAGTTTGCTCGTCCACGTCGCGGTGAGCCGGAGCGTCGCGGGCCTTCCGGCTCACCGCGCACTCGAGGAACGCCCTTCGTTCGAGGTCGAAACGTTCGAGCCCGAACCCGAACCCGAACCCGAGCCGAAGAT
>JAEYVE010000087.1 GCA_023432025.1 Pseudomonadota bacterium | reverse complement strand
TTAACGCGTTAGCTTCGGCACCAGAAGGGTCAAAGCCTCTGACACCTAGCACTCATCGTTTACGGCGTGGACTACCAGGGTATCTAATCCTGTTTGCTACCCACGCTTTCGCGTCTCAGCGTCAGTCACCGTCCAGATGGCCGCCTTCGCCACCGGTGTTCCACTTGATATCTACGAATTTCACCTCTACACCAAGTATTCCACCATCCTCTCCGGGACTCTAGCGATACAGTTTCGGGTGCACTTCCACGGTTGAGCCGCGGGATTTCACATCCGACTTGTATTGCCGCCTACACGCGCTTTACGCCCAGTAATTCCGAACAACGTTTGCACCCTCTGTCTTACCGCGGCTGCTGGCACAGAGTTAGCCGGTGCTTGCTAAAGAGGTACCGTCATCATGCAAGGTGTTAACTTGCACTTATTCGTCCCTCTCCACAGAGCTTTACAACCCGAGGGCCTTCATCACTCACGCGGCGTCGCTGCGTCAGGGTTTCCCCCATTGCGCAAGATTCCCCACTGCTGCCTCCCGTAGGAGTCTGGACCGTGTCTCAGTTCCAGTGTGGCTGTTCATCCTCTCAGACCAGCTACCCGTCTTAGCCTTGGTGGTCTATTACACCGCCAACTAGCTGATGGGCCGCAGGCTCATCCTCAAGCACGAGCTTCCATGGAGAGGCCCGCTTTGACCGCGAATCCGGAGACTCGTGGTCTTATGCTGTATTAGCTCCCCTTTCGGAGAGTTATCCACCACTCGAGGGCAGATTACCTACGTGTTACTCACCCGTGCGCCGCTTTACCGGGGCCGAAGCCCTTTCTCGCTCGACTTGCATGTGTTAGGCGCGCCGCTAACGTTCGTTCTGAGCCAGGATCAAACTCTCCAGTTTAAATCCTCAGGCTAGTGTCATTTGCCCCCGGCTCCCTGTTTTGCAGGGCGCCGGGGTCGGCTGACACCGCCGAATTGCTCATCATGTTTCGCTCTCACCCCGGTCGAGCCGAAGCTCGCCGTTGACAAGGGTGTTGGGTGAGGCGAAAACCCACGCGATTTCTCGCGTTCATAGGACTCAGTTTTCAAGGACCGAGGAGCTTGCGACCCGCCGTTTGCGGCGGCTCGCTCTCTCAGGGGCCGGTGAAGCTAGCTGCTATCGTCCGGCCTGTCAAACTCTTTTTTTCGTTTTCTTTTCGACCGTGTCTCGCAACCTGCATTCAGGAGGGAGACAGCAACTCGAGAAGAGAACCTCGCAGCACTCTGACTTCGAGCCCTCCCAAGAGAGCCGCCCAGCAACCTCTTGGGTGCGAGCAGGACTCCCTCTTGAAGGGGCGGCGGGTTTAGTGAACCCGGCCTTCGAAAGCAACCACCTAAAAGCACCGAAGTCAAAAAGTTTTTTTGACTGGCGACAACCTCGAGATGGCGAAGCTGCGACTCTGCTACGTTCGCCCGAAGGCTGGGACGCAGCAACGACACCGAAGCGCCGTTGGCTCAGGGAGAGCCAGTAGATAACTTAGCTAAAAGGAGCAAACCTGCCAGGCTCTGCATTTCGCAGAGGCCAGGCAATGCAGCGTCGCCACTGGGACGACCTGTGGATAAAGACGAGATCTTCGCGGGGCCGAAGGGACAGCTGAACGCTGGTTCCCGAGGTGCGCCGGACAGCTCGTTCGGGAGATTCCCGGGAGCATCCAGAGAAGCAACAGCCTGTCGCCGAAGCTTCTCGAAGCGCGAGCTCTAGGGGCAGGCGCAGCAAGCCGCGCATGGGGGACCTAGAGACGGGGCGCCGGGGCGGTGAGGCCCCGTCGCGAAGGGGCCGCGTATATGGCTTGGGTCCTCGGACTAGGCAAGAGATTTTTGATCGGCCGGATGACGTTTTTCCAAAGCTAGGGATTTTTGGCTGAACTGTGCGAGCGCTCCCCACATGAGCACCGGAAGGGACCCCAGCTCGCCCCCCCCTTCGGCCGTCTCGGATGCCCCGATCGGCCGCAGGACGCCTCCGAGTCGGGGCCTCGCGGGCGCCAAGCGACGACCCCGTCGAGGTGCCAGAGGTGGTGGGGGCCCCAAAAAACCGCCCAGGTTCTTCGGGGGAGGGTCTGCTCCAGCCCCTCCCTAGCACTCAGCGCCCGTCGTCCACGTACCAATGGCCGAGGGGCTCACGAATCAGGCTGAGCTCGTTTCCATCCGACAGCCGGACCCGGTAGCCGCGCTCGCCAGAGCGGAATGCTGGTTCCGTATAGCGACCGAGAACGGAAAGGTCCCTCCAGCTTTCGTCGAGCAGCACCGCGTCCGGCCGAGCCTGGGCGTTGGTGCGGACGCGCACGGAACGAAAGCGGTCCAGCGTTCTGGACCAGGCCGGCAAATCGAGGCCCGCTTCCGCGGAAAGCGCATCCACGGCTTCGACGACGGCGCGCTGCGAGACCGAAAAGCAGCGGCGCGGCAGCTCCATGACCAGGGCGTAGCCGTCCCCGAGGGCCACCAGCACGTACGACTTGCCGCGAGCGCGCACGACGAGCTCGTGAGTTTGGACCCACGCCGAGACCTTGGACTCACCCAGGTACTGCAAGATGAGGCGCCACTCCGCGGCTGCCACCTTGATCGAGAACGGGTCGACTTCCCCCGCGTAGTCGACGGTTTCTCCTTCGACGTCCACGAACGCCACGCCGTGAGCCGCAGTGGTCCGGCACAGGCGCTCCAAGATGGCGCTGAACGCGCTGGGCTCTTGGTCACGTGCTGGGACGACGCGGCGTCGTCGGCTCATCGAGGTGTCCACGCCTGCAAGGTCAGCTGATCGAAATTCCGTACGATCTCGACCGGCGTGGACTGCTGCAGCTGGGCCACGAGCTCGACGTGCCCTGGCTCCGCGCGCAGAGCAAGCGCGCGGGGTTCCAGCACCTCTCGGCGGAGGTCCGCGTCGAGGCGCAGCTCGGGGACGATCTCCAGCGCCAAGATGACGTGGAAGCCGTAGGAGGTTTCTACGACGCCCGAGATGTCGCCTGCGCGCTCGAGCTTTGCTGCGCCCTTTGCGAAGGCTGACTCGAAGCGCTCGGCCCCGCCGCGGTCCAGCTCGTCGACGGGGACGACCCGGCCGTCCTCCGCCACCGGCGGCAGCGGCTCGATGCGCACCTGCACGTCCGCGTGCTTTTGGGCCACGGCGTGCGCGGCCTCCGCAAACGCGCGCGCCTCGGTGTGGCCGACGACGGAGCGTTCGATTTCTTTCGCGACCTCAGCTGCACGGACGCGCGCCTCGGGAGTTTTGCCGAGGGCCACCGCGTGGACGACGCGGACAGCGCGCGGTCGATCCACCTCGAGCCAGCGTTCTTCGGCGACACGAGCGAGCTCTTCGTCCGTGATGGGTCCGCTGGCGCGCGCTTCTGCGAGCAGCGCCTCACGCAGCGCGCGGCCGAGCACGGCCCGCTCGCCGACACGCGCCACGTCTTCCCTCTCGCGAGCCGCGCGCGCCAAGAGCGCGTCGCGGACGAGTCCGTCGACGACGCCTCGCGATGAGCCGCCTTGCTCGGCGAGTACACGACTCGCTTGGGCGGCGGTGACGTCTTCCCTGTCCACACGCGCGACCACGTCCGCCGCGAGGCGAGCGCTCGTGGGCCGCTCGTTTTCGCTCGCTTCCCGAGCGCAGGCGAACGACGAAAACAAAGCGACGAAGACGAGACGCGCCAAGGATGAAGCCTTCATCTGGCTCCCGCGTGCGGTCGCAAGAGATCGACGGAGGCCTTGAGCGCGAGCCCCCCGACGACGAGGGCGTAGAGCGCCTCGAGATCGCGGCGAGCGCCGAGCGCGTGGAGGCCATACACGAACGACGCGGCAGCACCCGCCAGCAAAGTGAGACTGAGGGCGTCGAGCAGACGCGTCATTCGCACGGAGGGTAGCGCCCGGAGGATGCGAACCTCAACCCGCCCCGAAAAGCAGCCACGTCACGACGCCCAGGGCGAGCATGAAGCCGAGCAGGGCGAGCGAGAAGCCTGCCTTGTCGAAACGCAGACCCGCCCGAGCGGGCTGTATCTCCGCCGGACGACGCACCGCGATGCGCCCTGCCTGCTCCAAAAGGCCCGCAGCGGCCGCCAGCGCGACCACGTGCCCGAAGAGCGCGTGGGTGGGGCGCTCGATACGCCAAGCCAAGAACAAGCAGGCGCCCGCGCCCAGCGCGCCTATGCCCGAAGCGACGAACGAAAGCGACGAGAGGTGCGCTCGAGCCGGCAGCGGCTGCCCACGCAAGGCCGCGGGGTGCTCCTCGGGGACCGTTCCCAGGTTCCGCACCGCTCCCCACCCGAACGCAAAACCGCCCCAACCCAGCGCGCCAATCAGGCCAAGCGCCGGATCTCGCGCAAACGACAAGCGCTCGACGCCGAGAAACACCCAACACGCAACACAGCACGCGATGAATGCATAGATGCCGATCCAGCGCGCCGCACGTGGCTGCACGCGCAAGAGCGCCAACGCAGCGACCAAGCACCCCAGAGCGAGCAAGGCCGCAGCCCGAGCGCTCCACGCGGTGCCGGCGCGCAGCGCCGGCGCCGCAACCGTGATTGCCCACGCGTACAGAGAAGGGAACGAGGGGGTGGAAAGGATGGCACCGAGCGAGCGACCGAGCAGCGGCGGGTCGCCCCGGCGCGGAAGGGCGGAGCCCGACAGAGGTGCGGGGTCGGTGACCATGGTCGCCTGACGTTAGCGGCTAATGGGCGGGGGCAGCGGGTGATTCTCGGGCAGCGGCGGGCGCGTTTCGAGCGGTTTGCCGTAGCGGTGCCAAGCCCAGAACGCCGTTGCCGTCATCAGCGAGACACCGACGACGATGGTGACCACGAGCCGCTTGAGGTAGGCGGTGACTTCTCCCGACTCGGGCTCGACAGGCTGCCTCATGTCTCCTTCACCCTAGAGCGACGCGCGTCGCTCGGGAAGGAGCGGGGCCCCCCGACCGGTGCGCGGGCGCAGGCGCGGCAGGCGGACGCCGCACGCGGCCCACTTTCGTCGGCCCAGGGGTGGTAGATCGGGAGCATGGAGAAGCCTGCCGTCTTGGTGACCGGAGCGAATGGGGCCCTTGGACGACACATTTGCCGCGAGCTGGCCGCCCGTGGCGAGCGCGTGCTGGCCGTGGGGAGACGCATCGACGCCGTACGCGACGCGCTCCTCGACGTGGAAGCACCGCTCGACACCCAGGACCCCGCGACGGGTGGGTCGTGCCGCGCGCTCGGGTTCAACGTGACGGACCCGGCAGCGTGGCAAGCGGCGCGCGCGGCGGACGACACGGCGGGTCAACCCTGGACGCCGCTACGTGGAGCCGTTTTCGCAGCCGGCGGTTGGCGCGGCGGGCGTCCGTTCCATGAGTCGGAGGACGCCACGTGGTCGGCGATGGTGGACATGAACCTGGAGACCGCCCGTGTCGGGCTCGTCGCGCTCTTGCCGCTTTTGGTGGCACAGCGCGGCGGAAGCATCGTGCTCTTGGGTTCGCGCGCTGCCGCGCGACCGTGGGAAAGCGCTGGCGCGGCCGCTTACGCCGCCGCCAAAGCGGGCCTGGTTGCGCTGGGTGCCGCCGTGGCCGCGGAGGTGCTCGATCACGGTGTGCGGGTGAACACACTGCTGCCGAGCGTCATCGATACGCCGGACAATCGCGCTTCGATGCCGAACGCGGATCACTCTCGCTGGGTCGCGCCCGCCTCGCTCTGCGACGTCATTTCGTTCTTGTTGTCGGACGCGGCGCGCGACGTGAGCGGGGCCGCCCTGCCCGTGTATGGGCGTGCCTGATGGCTCCGAGACGTCGGCGTTGGCTTCGTGGTCATTGATGTGAAGGCGCGCCGCCTCCGGACGTCGTTTGGTTCGTCGCGAAATGCGGATCGTTCGAGCAGGCGAAGCGCGAGCCGTCTTCGGCCTCGAACACGGCCGCGTCGCCTCGAGTCCACAAAACCGTCTTCCCGTCCGTGTAGCGCGTGCCGGACGGCGACGGGACCTGCTTCAAGACGACTTCACCCTCGCGAAGGTAGAGTCGCGCGCTGTCGCCCTCGATGCGGACGACGAAGCTCGGGCCTTCGTCCCCACATTCGAGGAACCAGGTCGAGCCCGGGCTCGAGTCCTTTTCGTCGCTCTCCCCGCGCTCGGCGCCGATGCCCGCGGACGCCGACTCGACCGCGCTGGCCTGCAGGCGCTCTTGCTCCGCCCTGCTCACTGCGCTGCTCGAACGCGCCGCGGCTCGGCCCGACGCCGTGCCCTGCTCGGCGCGCATCATACTGGATGTGCCGCAGCCGGCGCCGAAGGCGAAAGCCGCCGCCAACACCAATGCTCCTCGAACTCGAATCGTCGACGACATGGCCCCTCCATGTTTTCGAGCTCGCGGCATGCGCCGGAAGGCGCGCGCCAACCGCTCGACGTGCTGCGCGGCGCGCCAAAAGGGGCGCAAGCGACGCGACCCTTCATCCTAGCATTCCCGTCGCAGCGCGCCTGACGGAGGCCAACTAGCTTCCAGGGACGGTCGGGGGCGAAAACGGAGCCCGCGGCTGCGCGCCCGAAGGGCGCGCCGGCTCCGAAGGAGCGCGGTTGCATTTCGACGCTCGACTTTCTTGCGCGCGACGCGCTTGGCGGGCGCTCTAGGGGCGATGGCGCTGGCCCGCGGGAGCGACCGCGTGACGTGCCCCGCTGCCGAGGAAAAGAAAAGCCGAAGCCGACCCGGGGGCGCTCAACTCACGCGCGAACGCAGGAAAACGTACCCCGCCAGGAGCACGAACAAGAGTCCCAGGCGGAGCCACACGGCGCGCTGACGCGCGGCAGCGGCGCGCACGTCCGCCTCTTGAATGCGCTGAGTGAGCGCCCGAAGTTGCGCCTCACAGCGGGCGACGGACTGTTCCAGCTCACGGAGCCGATCGGGCTCGATGCGGCCGCCCACCTCAGGGGCGGCGGAGCCGCGCGGGCTCGACTCGAGGGTGCTGGCCTCGCGCTCGGGGAACAGACTGTCTTCGGCCATGACGACTACGTTTTAGACTAGCCACGGGCCGGCACGAGCACCAGCTTGCCCGTGGTCGAGCCCGACTGGAGATCACGTTGGGCGTCCGCGACGCGGTCGAGCGGATAGGCCTGGACCCGCGGCACGCGCAGCTGGCCACTTTCTACCCACGTTCGAAGCTGCTCCAAGATGGCGGGCAGCTCGTCCGTGCGCGTGAAGAGGTACGACAAATTGAAGGCGAGGACCGCCCGGTTTTGGTCCGTCATGTCGAGCGGATCGAAGCGCGGCGTCCGCAAATACGTCCACGCCAGCTTCAGCCAGTTTCGGCGACCGGAGCCGCGGCTCAGCATGGTGTGGAACCCGTACACGACGAGCCTGCCGGCGGGAGCGAGCGCGCGGTAGCTCTTCCGGAGGGTTTCTACGCCGTTGGCGTCGAGCACCACGTCGAAGCCTTGGGGGGCGAAGGCGCGGGCCGCCGCCCAGACGTCTTCTTGGCTCTTGTCGACGACGCGATCGGCGCCGAGCGACGAGACGAGCTCTACTTTGTGCGGAGCACCGACCACGCCGAGCACCCGGCAGCCGTGGATTTTGGCGATTTGCACGAGCGCGCTGCCCACGCCGCCCGCTGCGGAGTGCACCAGTACGTTCATGCCCGAGCGCAGCTTGGCCAGCTCGCAGAGCGCGTACCAGGCCGTGAGTGAAGCGACGGGCAACGCGCCGGCTTCCTCCATCGAGAGCCCCGTCGGGACCGAGAACAGCTGTTCTTCCGGCACCACCACGGAGCTCGCGTACGCGCCGAAGCGCACCACGCCGACGACGCGAGCGCCCGGCGCGAAGCGCGTGACGCCGTCGCCCACGGCGCGCACGACACCGCTCAGCTCGAAGCCTGGCGTGATGGGCCAACCCACGAACTCCTTGGCGGACTTGTAGAGGCCCATCCGCACGACGCAGTCGGCGAAGTTCACGCCGATGGCGTGGCTCTCGACGAGCACCTGGCCGGGACCCGGCTGGGGTTCGGTCTCCTCGACGAGCTCCAGCTTGTCGAAGCCCCCGGGGCGACGAATGACGACCTTCTGCATGTGCGTTCTTTACGGGGCGACGGGGAGCGCGACCGCCGGAGCGGCGGCGCTCACCTTCTTGTATCGAGCGAGATCGAGCGGGCTGCCTCCGCCCGCGAGCAGCTCCGCGCGGAGGCCCACGAATGGCACGTTTTCTCCGAAGAGCGCCTGGACCACCTCGCCCAGGCGCACCGAGCCATCATTTCCGAGCGCGCACGTGACCTCGAGGGGCAGCACGCGGCCGACGATGCCGGCGCGCTCGAGCTCCTCGGCCGCCCCGGCGCGGCCCACCTCGAGCGCGAGCACGGCACGGCGCACGTCCACCTTTTTGCCGAGCGAAGCTCCGCCGCGCGCATCGCCCTTCAGCGGCCGAAGAACGGTGACCTCGCTCTTTTCGAGGAACGCTTGGACGCGCTCCCGCACGCCGTGCTCACCGCCGAAGCCGTGCAGCGCTCCGACCGAGAGTGCGAGCACGTAGCGCGCCGCGTCCAGAATTTTACTGAGCGCGGGGTCTTGGGGACCGAGGCGCGCCGCGCCCACGAACGAAACGCCACCCGCACAGGCGCGATTGAGACGCTCCAGTAGCTCGTCCGTGCTCGCCGGGGCGTCGAGGAGCTTGATGTCGACGAGCTCGCCGACGCTGACGATGCCGAGCCCCAGCGCCGGCGCGAAGCTCATGTCCGGTTTGGGATGGAAACCCTCGCTGTAGGCCGTGCGCACCCCAGCGCGCCGTACGACCCGCGGCAACTCACGCGAAAAATCCAGGTGACCGAGCAGCGCAGCGGGGCCCGTCTTGGTGAACGCCAGGCGGAAGCGCTCCGGGGGCCCGCCCCCACGCGCAGGACGCAAGTCTTCGGGTCGCGCCTCGGGGGCACGCGCCGCGCGGCGGGGCCCGGCGACGGTTGGACCCGGCGCGGCTGCGTCACTCGGGCGGCTCCCGCCGCCGTCTCCTGCTTGCTCCTCGGAGTCCGGCTGCGCCGAAACGATGGGCAGGCGGCGCACCTCCGGCGAAAAGGCGCCCATGCGGGTGAGCTGCTCGATGCGTCCGTCCCGCATTTGGCCCAAGTCGCACGCGATGCCGCAGTCGTAACAGACGAGCTTTCGCTCGTCGGCGGTCGCCTCGGCCACGTTGGTGTGGTGAATGAACATGCCCTTGGCCTTGCCGCACGGCGGGCTCAAGCGACTCTGCAGCGCCTTTCTGTACTCGCGCGCCAGAAAGCCGTCCTCGAGGCCCACGTCGATGTGATCCCAAGGCAGCCGCGCGTTCACGGGAATGGTGGCCAAAAAGTGCGCCGTATTTACGCCGAAATGCTCGAGCGCCTCCGCCCAGAGATCGATCCGTGCGTGCTCGTCCCACGAGTCGAAGAGCGCACCGCTCCGAAACGCCCGTTCGATGACGTCCGCCAGGCGCCGATCTCCCCGCGCCAAGATGCCCTCGAGCACGCTCGTTTCGGAGTCGTGCATGCGCAGCGTGATGCTCTTTTCGCGCCGCACGGCGTCCTTGAGGAGCGCCTGCTTGCGGCGAACCTCGGGCAGCGCGTCCATGGCGCACCACTGGAACGGCGTATGCGGCTTGGGAACGTGGACCGAAACACTCACCGTGACTTGCGGCCGCTTGCCGACGCGCTTGCCGACGGCCAGCGCATTTTTGCCGACCTCGGCGATGCCGAGCACGTCTTCGTCCGTTTCGGTAGGGAGGCCGCAGATGAAGTAGAGCTTCATCTTGTCGAAGCCGCGCGAAAACACGCGCTCCGCCGTCTCCATGAGCTGCTCTTCCGTGACGTTTTTATTGATGACGTCACGCATGCGCTGCGTGCCCGCCTCCGGCGCGAAGGTCAGCCCACTGACGCGCACCTTGCGGATGTCGTCCAGGAGGTCCTCGGAGAGGCCGTAAGCGCGAAGTGAGGCCACGCTGAGGCTGACGCGCTCGGGCGCGGTTTTTTCCACCAGCTTTTTGACGAGCGGGGAAATGCAGGAGACGTCCGCCGTCGAGAGCGCCGTGAGGCTCACCTCGTCTTGGCCGCTCTTTTCGAGCGCGCGAAGTACGGTGTCCACCACCTCGTCGGGGTCGCGCTCACGCACCGGGCGGTAAATCATGCCCGCTTGGCAGAAGCGGCAGCCCTCGGTGCAGCCGCGCGCCACCTCGATGCTCATGCGGTCGAAAATGGCCTCCGGACCGCCCACCGGGACGTCGTCGGGGAACGGAAACTTGGACAGATCCCGCACCAAGCGGCGCTCGATGGGGAAGGGCACGCCCGGCTCCTTCGGCCCGGTGACCACGACGAAGCCACACTCCGGGTCGAGCGCGGTGTCGTAGAGCGACGGCACGTACACCCCGACGATGCGCGACAAGCGCAGGAGGCGCTCGCGGCGGGGCAGCCCGAGGCGCTTGGACTCGGCCCACGACAGCGCGATCTCCAAAGCCGCCTCTTCGCCGTCCCCCACCAAAATGGCGTCGAAGAACGGCGCCATCGGCTCGGCGTGCGTCGCCACGGGGCCACCAGCGATGACGAGCGGATCGTCGTCGCTGCGCGCCGCGCTCCGCAGCGGAATGCCGCCGAGCTCGAGCATGCACAGAATGTTGGTGTACGTGAGCTCGTACTGCAGGCTGAAGCCGACCACGTCGAAATCCACGAGCGGCCGCACGCTCTCCAAAGAGCCCAGAAGGAGCCCGTGCGAGCGCAGCTCCGCCTGCATGTCGACCCACGGCGTGTAGCAGCGCTCCGCCAAGAGATCCGGGTGGTCGTTGAACAGCTTGTAGAGGATGCGGTAGCCGAGGTGGCTCATCCCGATGTCGTAAATGTCCGGGAAAGCCAGGCAGACCCGGGCGCGCACCGCGCCCCAATCCTTGCGCTTCGCGCCGAACTCGGCGCCCGTATAGCGGTTGGGCTTCTCGACGTTTTCGAGGAAGCCAGCGTAGGGGTGGTCGAAGAGCGCGGTCACGGCAAACCTCCCAGGGCTCTGCAGCGCCACAGGCGGCCTCGAGCAACAGGCGCGGTTCTGACGGCTCTGGGCCAGGCTGTCAATTCACCGGCTCGAACGCGCCGACCGTCGCCGGCGAGGCGAAGAGCGCCGGCGGCTCGCCGCGCACCTCGATCGAATGCCACCCCGGATCGGGCTGCGGCACGAACACGAGCGCTCCCTGCTCGTCGCTCAGAGCTTGGCGATACACGGTGATGGTGGCGACGAGCTCACCTCCCGAATCTCGTACCAAAGCATTTTCGGCCTCTCCGAGCTGCCCGCGCGTGGCGAGCGGCGTCCCCCAGCGCGGCGGCTGACCCTGCCGCAGACGGAGCGTCTGAAAAATGGCGTGAGCGGCGGTGTCCGCTCCGCCCAGCGCCGTCGTGCGCACGCCGACGACATCGGCCAGCTCGGAGCTCACGTCCGAGTAGCGTCGGCCGTTGACGACTGCGAGGCGCTCGACCAGCGCCTGATAGTTGTAGTCACTGATCCAGCTCGGGTCGCAGTAGCTCATGAAGTCGCGACGCTCGGAGCCCGGATCGATCAACAGCCCGAGACGTGCGTCGAAGCCCCAGCTGCCCAAGAGCCCATCCGCGTAGGGATACGTCGGATCGGCGCCGCTCGCGCCGCCACAAGGAGCGTGCAGGAGGCGGTGCACGTGCCCCATCTCGTGCACGAAGGTCTCTTGGGCCGGGCCACGAAAGCCGACCCCGACGCCCGCCGCAGCGCTCCCCGCCGGAGTGCCGAACGTAGCCACACCCGCGACGCACCCCGTGCGGCAGTACTGAGCCATCGTGTCGGCCATGTTCACCAAGCCGAAGTACGTGACGTCGCTCGGCGGGTCGTCCAGCTCACGCAGCTGCAAGAGCTGGTTGAGCACGTCACCCAGGTCGGTCTCCCGCGTCGCCACCGGCGCGCGCACCCTCATTTCCACCCCGCTCACGGGGAAGATGGCGCGCAGGAGCCCCTCGAGATCGGCGCGGTGCTCCGGGCTCATGTCCGGCATGCGCCCCGACCCGTCACGCTCGTAACGGATAGGCACGAGCACGACGCGCACCGAGCCGGTAGCGCGCGCGACGAGCGGCGCGGCGCCTTTACTCGGAAAACGCGGCGTTGCGACGACGCCCGAGGCGTTGCACGTGCCCTCTTCGAAGATCTCGACGGAGAAGCCTTGCTCGCGGAGCACGTCGCTGCCCGGAACGTAAAAGTCGAAGGTGCTCCCGAGCTCGGAGCGCTCACTCGCCGTCGTCACCGTGCGCACGTCTTCGTACTCGACGGTCCGATCGGCCCGCACCAACGAGAGACGCGCGCCGAGGCGCTTCGGCGCGTAGCCCACGGTCGGTTGAACGAAGGCGCGCACGAGCATGTCACGCCCCTGCACCACGTCCACATTCTGCGTTTTGACGCGGCTTCCGGAGATAGCCAGCGGGATTTCGACGCCTTGGTAGGCGTAAATCTGCGTGAGGTCGATGCCGCGCGCCGGACGTCTTCCGAAGGACACTCCTTCGTCGCACCACGCCTCGGGCGCACCTCCGCCGCTTCCCCCCGCGGGGTCGGCGCCTCCCGTATTCGTGACTTCAATCGGATCCGGATCGGCTTCGGTGATGAAGCAGCCGGTACAAAATGCGACCGCCGCCCAGGTGCAAACGCCCCCGAGGACGCTCACGCCACGCGCGCTCTGCGAGCGAGCTCGAGCTTCCGTCGGCTCGCGGCGCGACCGCCTTCGCGTGTTTGCTCTCCGCGCTCCCATTCAACACCCCACCTCGCCCGTCCCCCGACGAGCGCCCCGATGTCCATCTCCAGGTTGGGTTCCACCTCCGCCGGGCGCTCGTAGTTTTGTGAGTCATTCGGGAGGCAGGCGGGTCACTCCTCGGTCACTCTCGAGACGAATCGGGACGCCACGCGCGTGTGGTCTCACGTCGAGAGTCACGGGCTTGACGAGGCGCCGCGCCCTCGGCCAACCGAATCGGGGGGGGCGCGGCCACCGTCTTCACGCAGCCCCGAGCGAAGCCCGGCGCCGAATCCCCGACGCGTGAAGACACGGCTCGCGCGCGTTCACCCGGAAGCGGACCGAGACGGCCCCGCCCGGCCGCGGTCCGACCATGCCGCGGGAGCGCCTTCCGGAAGCGCCTCGCCAGCGAGCGGCTTGCGCGGCGGGGCCCGCCGCGATAGCGGCAGCGGCACCATGTTCGAGAACGTCCAGTCCGCACCGCCCGACCCGATTCTGGGCCTCAGCGAGGCCTTCAACAAAGACCCGCGCGCGCACAAGATCAACCTCTCCGTCGGCGTCTACAAGGACGCTGCGGGCGCGACGCCCATTCTGCCCACCGTGCGCGAGGCGGAACGGCGACTGCTCGAGTCTCAGAAGAGCAAGAGCTACAAGCCCATCGAGGGCGACCCGGCGTACGGCAAGCTGGTGCGCGAGCTCTTGTTCGGCAAGGGTTCGGATTTGATCGACGGCGGCCTCGCCGCGACGTGCCACACCCCCGGCGGAACGGGCGCGCTGCGCCTCGCCGCGGACTTTCTCGCCAAGCAGAACAAGGCCGGAAAGGTTTGGATCAGCGATCCAACGTGGGCCAACCACCCGCAGGTCTTCGAGGCCGCTGGCCTCACCTGCGTGAAGTACGGCTACTTCGACGCGAAGACGAACGGCCTCGACTTCGCGGCCATGATCTCTTCGCTCGAAAAAGCCACCCGCGGCGACGTGGTGCTCCTGCACGCCTGCTGTCACAACCCCACCGGCGTGGACCCCACGCTCGAGCAGTGGAAAGAGGTCGCCGAGCTCTGCCAAAAGAACGGTCTCATCCCGCTCGTCGACTTCGCCTACCAGGGCTTCGGAGCCGGGTTGGACGAGGACGCGGAGGGTCTGCGCGCTCTCACGTCGGTCGTGCCCGAAGTGCTCGTTTGCTCGAGCTTCTCGAAGAACTTCGGCCTCTACAACGAGCGCACGGGCGCCCTCACGGTGAAGGGCACGGACAAGGGCCAGATTGCCGCCGTGCTGAGCCAGCTGAAGAGCGCCGCTCGCACCAACTACTCGAACCCGCCCGCACACGGCGGCGCCATCATCACGACCATCCTGAGCGACGCCGATCTCCGCGCGAAGTGGGAGGCAGAGGTCGCCATGATGCGTGACCGCATCAACGGCATGCGCCACCTCTTCGTGGACACGCTGAAGCAAAAGGGCGCTCGCGGCGACTTTGCCTTCATCGCCGGCCAAAAGGGCATGTTCAGCTTTTCCGGCTTGAACAAGGCGCAGGTGGAGCGTCTCAAGGACGAGTTCGCGATTTACATCGTGGGCTCGGGCCGCATCAGCGTGGCAGGCATGACCGAAGCGAACATGGGGCCGCTCACGGACGCCATCGTTTCGGTGCTGTAAGCTTGGACCCCGGGGGCCTCGCGAGGCCCCTTTAGCGACGCTCAGGCTTACGCGGAGAGGGACCTCACGGGGGCCGCTCTCCGCGCGAGCCATGAGTCTTTTCGTTTCATGAGTCCGAAAATCGTCCATCTCGTCGCTTGTAGCGACAGCGAGTACGCGGTCTTCGCGCGGCAGCAGGTCGCGGAGTACGGTGCCCAGCTCGTC
>JAEYVE010000078.1 GCA_023432025.1 Pseudomonadota bacterium | reverse complement strand
GCTCACGCGAGAGGAGCAAGAGGAGGGCGCTCGCCCGACCGCGCCCAATGCGTTCTCCGTGGCTACGGAAGTTAGCGGGATCCGTCCCGGAATTGCGGGGGTTCCGTACTCCGGACTGGCCAGCAAGGACACGGTGGCGATCGGGCTCAAACTCGAGGGCTATGGCAGTGGCTACTGGCTCCTGCCCGCGGGGCCGCCCGACATCGCGCAGGATGGTTTGCTCACGTTCCGCTACTTGGTGGACTTCCACCGCTCGGCGCCCGTCGGGCGGCAGCGTCTGCTCTTTGCTGCGGTCGACAAGGACGGCAACTCCGGAACACAGCAAGCCGCCACCGTTTGCATTGGCTCCGAGGTTCCGGACAACGGCAACGCTTGCGACCCGACGCGGGAGCCGCCTGGTGTGGTGGTGAGCTTGTGGTGGGACAACGCGGTGGACCTGGACTTACGCGTGATCGCGCCGAACGGGCTCACGATTCAGTCGAAGAGCCCCGCCAACGCGACGCCGCGCCCGGGAGCCCCCGTGGACAAGAACGCGCCGGGCATCGGCGTGCTCGACTACGACTCCAACCGCGACTGCGTCATCGACGGTCGCCAGCGTGAGAACGTGGTGTTTCAGGTGCCGGAGGTGGGCAAGTACTACGTGTACGCGAGCCTGTTCAGCGCGTGCGGTGAGCTGTCTACTCGCTATGGGGTGGACGTGTACTCCAGCGAGGCTGGCGACGAGCCGGACACGTTCCGGGTGCGCAAATCGCACTACGCCTCGGGCGTGGCGCTCCGCAGCGAGGCCAACGCGGATACGAAAATCGGCACCTTCGTCGCGGAGTTCGAGGTGCAGTGAGTCCAGGCTGAGCTCGAGTCAGGCGAGTCCGGGAGGCTCGTCCCGGATCGTCCGAAGGGAAAGAAAGTCATGTTGATCGAACGTCTGTTGAAGGTTGCGCTCCTGGGTAGCGAGTGGGTTCTCTACCTGCTCGTCGTGCTCTCGGTCATTTCGTTCGCGACGATGATCGAGCGCTGGGTGTACTTCGCGCGTCGCCGGGACGACGTCGATCGCCTTCGCGCCGCGCTGAGCGCCCGCTTGGACGTCGCGGACGTCGCGGGCGCGCGCAAGGTGCTGTCCGACAGCCGCAGCATTCAGGCGCGCATCGCGCGTGAGGCGCTGCGTTGGCTCGTGGGCGGCCCGGAGGCCATGGCCGACGCGGTCGACTCCGAGGTGGCGCGCGTACGCGCCGAGCTGGAGAAGGGCACCAACCTGCTCGGCACGCTTGGTAACAACGCCCCGTTCGTCGGTCTCTTCGGAACGGTGCTGGGCGTCATCATCGCGTTCGACGCTTTGGGAGATGCGGGACAGAACGCGAGCGCCATGGGCGGCGTGATGGCTGCCATCGCCGAGGCGCTCGTCGCCACCGGCGTCGGTCTCTTCGTGGCGCTCCCCGCCGTCGTTGCTTACAACCTCATCCAAAAGCGCATCGGCGACATCGAGGCGGACTCGGCGTCGCTCGTGAAGCTCATCAGCGCGTACGCCAAGGCCGATCCGGAAATCTTGGACAAGGCCCGCGAGCTCGAGGCCGAGCGCGTGAGCGGCTCACGCCCCTCCGCCGACACGGAAGAGTCGAAGGACGACGAGGCGGGCGCCTCCGACGAAACCTCGAGCGAGCGGCGCGCCGTCGCGGCCAGCTGAAGGAGAGAAGACCATGGCTGGCACTCAACTCGGCGGACGAGGCTCACGCGGCGGCATCGTCGGCATCAACGTTACGCCGTTCGTCGACATCACGTTGGTCTTGCTCATCATCATGATGGTCTCGTCCACGTACATCGTATCGCAGTCGCTCAAGGTGGAGCTGCCCAAGACGGCGAGCTCGGACGAGAGCGTGGCGCGCACGTACGTGGTGACCATCACGAAGGAGGGCAACCTGCTCTTCAACGACTCCGCGGTGTCCATCGCGGAGCTCGGTAACAAGCTCAAGGCGGCGCGGGCCGGCGAGGACATCAGCCTCGTCGTCACCGCCGACCAAGGCGCTCTCCACGGTCGCGTCGTGGAAATCATCGACACCGCGAAGATCGCGGGCGTCACCAAGTTCGCCATCAACGTCGAACGTTCGAAGTAATCATGGCTGCGCCGAAGAGCACGGGTGAGTTCAAGACGGAGCGCAAGAAGGCCGCGCGCTGGGTGCTCGTGGTCTCGAGCGTGCTCGGCCACGTAGGCCTGCTCGTGGGACTCGGCGAAATCGAGGTGCCGGTACTCCACGCGGCGACGGCGATCGAGGTCTTCGAGACCTCGAAAGAAAAGCCCAAGCCGCCGCCGCCTGCCAAGGTCGAACCGCCGCCGCCACAAGAACGGCCGGAGCCTCGCGCCACCAAGAACCAAAAGCCGGCGCCCGCGCCCGCCGAGGCCCCGCCGGAAGCGGCCCCTCCGCAAAGCGCGGCCCTTTCGGACCTGCCGGACCTCGGACTCGAGCTCGGCAACGGTGGTCCGGGTGGGGGCGGCTTCGCCGTCGCGCAAGCGCCACGCGGAAGCACGCCGGCGCCCACCAAGAGCGTGGCACGCAGCCTGGGACCCGAAACCACGGCCAAGCCCCAGGTCGACCCGTGCACGGAAGAGGCAGGCAAACCCAAGCCGCTCACTACGCCGCAACCCAGCTACTCGGAAGCGGCGCGCGCTGCGGGCGTGGAAGGCAAAGTGCGCGTGCAGCTCGTCGTGGACGAGAACGGCGCGGTGGTCGAGGCGCGCGTGCTCGCGGGTCTCGGACACGGCTTGGATGAAGCGGCGCTCTCCGCCGCAAAGTCTTGGACGTTCCAGCCAGCCGTGCGCTGCGGCCGCCCGTCGCGCGCCACCTTCACGGTGGCCATGCGCTTCACGGCTTCCTGAGCCACGGGCTCGCTTGGTTCTTTGCTTCTTCGGTCATCGAAACTCTCATGCTCTTGGCTCCCTCCTTTCCGCGCCGCGCACTTCGCAAGAACGGGTTGGCTTTCGCGCTCTCGCTCGCGGCCTGCGGCCTCTGCAACGCAACGGCGTTCGCCCAGCAAGCGCGGCCTCCCGTCGCCGCCGCGCGTCCCAAGCTGACCAAGGCGCCCGTGCTGCTCGAGTTCGTCGAGGCGCCCTACCCCGAAGAAGAAAAGGCGGCAGGACGTGCCGCAGAGGTCGTTCTTCAGATCGCCATTTCTGCCACGGGTACCGTGGAAGACGCGGCGGTCGTCCAGTCGGCGGGTCCGCACTTCGACGCTGCGGCTCTGGAAGCGGTGCGGCAATTCAAGTTTTCTCCCGCCGAGTTCGATGATCAGCCGGCGCCGGTGAAAATCACCTACCGTTATCAGTTCACGCTGAAGGTCGAGTTGCCCACCACGTCGGCGTTTCGCGGTGTGGTGCGCGCCAAGGGCACGCGCGCGCCGCTCGCTGGAGTCACCGTCACGCTCGAGGGCGTGGGCGCGACTCAGACGGACGAAAACGGCGAGTTTTCCTTCTCGGACATCGAGCCCGGCGTCCACAAGGTGTCGCTTTCGCGCGAGGACCTCACGCCGCTCGGCACGGAGGAAACCTTCGAAGCCGGGCAGAAGGTGGAGGCTCAGTACGACGTGGAGCTGCCTCCCGAAGAAGTCCCCGAAGAAGAAAAGGACGACTTCGAGATCGTGATTCAGGCGCCGCGCCTGTTGAAGCAGGTGGTGAGCACCGAGGTCGGCGCCGACGAGGCGCGTCGCGTACCGGGCACGCAAGGCGACGTGCTCAAGGTGGTGGAGAATCTACCGGGCGTGGCTCGCGCGAGCGCCGGCTCCGGCGAGGTCGTGGTGTGGGGCGCTGCGCCGCAGGACACGCGCACCTACGTGGGCGCGGTGCGCATCCCGATGCTGTATCACTTCGGTGGTCTGCGCTCGGTGGTGCACACGGACTTGGTGCGCTCCGTGGAGCTCATTCCGGGCGGCTACGGGGCGCCGTACGGCCGCGGGCTCGGTGGTCTCGTGTTCGTGGAGCAAAAGAGCCCCAGCTTCGATCGAACACGCGGCAGTGTGCAGGCGGATTTGCTGGACGCTTCCGCCGCCTTGAACTTGCCGCTGGGTGAGCGGACGAGCGTGCAGGTGGCGGGCCGGCGTAGCCACCTCAAAGATCTGGCGGATCAGCTGAACGACCAGAGCTTTCAGTCGTTCTTCACCATCCCGAACTACCACGACGCCCAAGCGCGCTTCCGTCACGCGTTCACGGATCGCGAGTCCGTGGAGGTCGGCGGCATGCTCTCGGGAGACGTGCAAACACGCACCCAGCCGAGCAGCGACCCGGCGCAGCGCGTGAGCGAAACACGCGAGCTCCACTTTCAGCGCGTGGATCTCGCCTATCGCAAGGAGCTCGGAGACGGCGCAGAGGTGCGCGTCGCGCCGTGGCTCGGCTTCGACAGCGCGTCGCGCGTGGGTAGGTTCGGCAGCACGCCGACGAGCATCGAGACCAGCTCGACGCTCGTGGGCCTGCGCAGCGAGTGGCGCGGTCGTTTGGAAGAGCAGCTGACGGCGCGCGTCGGCTTCGACGTGGAGTTCGTTTCCAGCCGCGTGGAGCGCAGCGGCTCCATCACCTCGCCACCGCGAGAAGGCGACGCCTACGTGTTCGGACGTCCGCCGTCCGACCAGGTGAACTACGACGACTGGAAGACCAGCGTGGCGAGCGCGGCGCCGTACGCCGAGGTGGACTACGCGCCGTTCGGCGAAACGCTGCACGTGACGCCTGGCTTGCGCGTGGAGCCGTACTACTTGTCGGTGAACCGTCGTCGTCCGGCGGACGCGAATCTGCCGGACACGGGCGCGCACCGCTCGGACATTTCGGTGCAGCCGCGCGTTTCTTTGCGATACAGCCCGGGTGAGGGCGTCACCTTCAAGGGCGCGTACGGCATCTATAGCCAGCCGCCGCTACCGGACGATTTGTCGGCGGTGTTCGGCAACCCGCTCCTCGGTCTCTCACGCGGCACTCACTACTTGGCGGGCGCCTCGTACCGGCTCCTGGACAGCTTCACCGTCGAAACCACGGGCTTTTACACGCGCTCCAAGGAGCTCGCCGTGCGCAGCGCCTCGGAGGCTCCCAAGGTGGGCGAGGCGCTCGTGCAAGAAGGCGAGGGGCGCTCGCTCGGCGCGCAGTTCTTGCTGCGCCGCGACAAGGGTGAAGGTCGCTTCTTCGGCTGGGTTGCCTACACCATCTTGCGCAGCGAGCGTCGGGACGCGGACAGCACCAAGTGGCGCCTGTTCGACTACGACCAAACGCACGTCTTGACCGCGCTCGCTTCGTACGACGTGGGCTGGGGCGTGGAGGTGGGCGTTCGCGCGCGTGTGGCCTCCGGCTACCCGCGCACGCCCGTGCACGGCAGCTACTACGACGGGCGCAAGAACCGCTACGAGCCGGTGTTGGGCGACTACAACACGGAGCGCTTGCCCACGTTCTACCAGCTCGACGCGCGCGTCGCGAAGCGCTTCAAGCTCGGCGAGGACAACGAAATCGAAGCGTATTTGGACGTGCAAAACGTGACGAACCGCGAGAACCCCGAAGAGGTGGCGTACTCGCCGGACTACTCGGAAAAACGCTACATCACGGGTCTGCCTCTCCTTCCGGTGCTCGGCGCCAAGTGGAGCTTCTGAATCATGCGCGGCACAGCTTTCTTCTTCGGTACTGGGCTCGTGGCGACGCTCACGTTGGCTCCCGGCTGCGTTCCGGAGTTCGAGGACGATCTCTCGCTCGTGACGGAGCGAAAGGTGCTCGCGGTACGCGCCGAGCCCGCGGAGGTTCCGCCCGGCGGGCAAACTCGACTCAGCGTGCTCGTGGCAGCGCCCGTGGGCGAAGACAGCGGCGCAGAGGAGCTCTCCTGGGCCCTGTGCGTGGCGCGTAAGCCGCTCACGGAGCTCGGCCCCGTGCTCCAAGAGTGCGTGACGGACTTCGGCACGGAGTCCGCAGCGCTCGAGCCACTCGGGAGCGGCAGCGAGGTGGATGCCGAGGTCGGCGGCAACGCCTGCTCTCAGTTCGGCCCCGTGGCCCCGGTGGGGGAGTCGGGCCAGTCGTCGGGGCGACCGGTCGATCCAGACACGACGGGCGGCTACTACCAGCCGGTGCTCGTGGGCGACGACGAAGTTACGCTGAGCGGCATTCGAATTTCGTGCAGCGCCGTCGGCATTCGGGGCGACCAAACCATCGCGTACAACCGCAGCTATCGCCCGAACGAAAACCCTGAGCTGACGCGGCTCGTGGTCGCGGACAAGAAAGAACGCGAGGTGCCGGAGCGTCAGAGCGGCGAGCGCCTCAGCGTGAAGGTGGGGGAAACGCTGGAGCTACGGGCGGAGTGGCCCGAGTGCCCCGAGCAGCCCGTGTGCGGAGACGGCATGTGCACCTCCGGGGAGGACCAAGTGAGTTGCGCCGCGGACTGCCGCACCGCTCCCAAGGGGTGCACTGGCGCGGAAAGCTACGTGTGGATCAATCCGGAGACGCGCCTGGTGGCGCCGCGCCGCGAGGGCTTGACGCTCGCGTGGTACGGCACGGCGGGCAGCTTCGAGAATCACCAGACCGGCCGCACCGAAGCGGACAAGGACGGCACGGACACGCACAACCGCTGGACGGCGCCGAAGGTCCCCGGGCTCGTGCGCCTCTGGACGGTGCTACGCGACGATCGCGGCGGCACCAGCTTTCGTGAGTACGAGCTCGACGTGACGCGCTGAGCTCGACGACTCGGGGAAGTCCGCAGGGAGGAGCCACCGCGGCTGGGTGACCGCTGTCGGTGATGCGCCGCCCGAGCTAGTCGCGTTCTGCGAGGCGTACTGAAAGGCCGAGCGCCTTCTGTCGAGGCAAGACTTCGCCTCGGCAGAGGGCGCAACCCGCCACGAAAAAAAGCGGCCCCCGATTTCTCGGGGGCCGCAACCAGTGTCGACGCTCGGAGGAAAGCGACGCTCAGGGTTCTTCGGTGCCTTGCAGGTACGCGCGGTCGGCGTCGATGGCGAGACGCGACGTCGTGCTCTCGGTGTTCACCTTCGGCCAGGTCTCGGACTTGAGCGGAATGTCGCCCTCGTCGTTGTACTGTGGGCCCTCGTGCCACGTGACCTTGCCGCCACCTGCGAGGAACGCAGCCGCATCGAACGCGGTGCCGGGCGTGTACTCGTACGGGGAGTCGTCCTCGTTCCAGAGCTCGGCGTGCTCGCTGATGCCCGGGAGATCCGTTCGAAACGGCGAATTCTCGGCGAGGACCTGCCCGCTCTCGGCGGTCGGGTGGTACGCCAGGTGACCCCACTCGATGTACGACGTTTCGTAGAAGCGCGTCGGGTAACCCAAGATGACGTTGGCCACGATGCCCGTCACCGTGGAGCGCTGATTGGTGCGGCAGAACTGAATCGTCCAATCCGCCACGCCGCCCCAGGGCTCACCCGTGCTCGGACGCGTCTGGCTGGTCCAGCCAGACTGCGTGTCGAAGATGGCTTGGATGGTCGACTTGCTCTTGAAGCGGTAACCGTTCTCGAGGGTGTCGAGGAACTGCGTCCACGGCACGCTCTCGGCGCGAGCGATGCGTCCCTCGAACGGAGTCGAGCAACGATTGTTCGGAGCGGTGGTCGTGTAGTTCGGGCAGGTGGTCTGTCCCGTCGAGCTGGCCTTCTTCAAGCCGTACGCTTCGGCGCCGCCGCGGGCGTCGACGATGCGCAGGTTCTCCTTGGCGACGGAGGGGTCCTCGTCCTTCAAAATGGCGATGACTTCTTCCGCCGAAATGACGAGAGAAGTGTTGTCGTTGCCCAGGTGACGAACCGTCGTGGTGCCGTTGTTGGGCGGCGTGCTCGACTTACCTTGCGCCACGCGTGAGAGCGGAAGGCCGCCCACCTGCTGTGAGTTCCAGTTGATGCTGCCGTTCAGGAGGGCGAGGTTCTCCTTGGGCACGCCCCAGTAGCGCAAGAAGAGCCAGGCGCGGCCCACGCTGTGCACCACGGAGTTTGCGGTGGCGGAGGCGCTCTGCGTCTCGAACGTGAGCACGATGAGATCCTTGCGAGGATCGAGCCCGTATTTCTTCAAGAACTTGTCCGCAGCCTCGCCGTCGGGGATGTCGGTCTCGAAGGACGAGAGCCCGTTGTCGCGCGCCTTGTTCAGCTCCGCCGCCGGCACGAAGTACGTGAGGACGCCGTCTTCCTCCTTGGGCGTGAGGTGCTGGTAGCTGATGACGCCGGAGGGCACGATCTGCAGCACCACGAGGCGTCCCGTGACGCCCGCCGGGCGGTTCTCTTCCCAGTTGTCGTACCAGCGACGCAGGGTCTTGCCGGTGACGAGGCCGTGCTCGTTCAAATCGTAGTTGGAGGCAGAGATGTCGGCGAGCTCCGCGGGGGTGTTCACGTACAGGTCGGGGATGGGATCCACGAGCGTGCCACCGCTGCCGTCTCCGCCCGTGCCGCCGGAGCCGCCGCTTTCCGTACCGCCGGAGCCGCCCGTGTCGGAGCCGCCCGTGCCGGGGCCGTCTCCGCCGAGGTTGTTCGAGCCCCCGGTGCTCTTCTTGCCCCCGCTGCCGTCACGACCACCCGTCGTGGGCGCGCCGGCTTCACCGCCCTGGTTGGAGCCCCCGGACTCCTGCTTGTCGGACGTATCCGCGTCATCGTCGGCGCAAGCAAGGACGAGCTGGAGGGAGGTGAGTGCGGTAAATGCCAAAACGACAGCGCCGCGCGAACGCGCTCGCTGATTCAAACGAAGTGTCATGTAGGGGTCTCCAATAGGCGTCAGAGTCGTATGCAGTCGGCGCTGTTCGCCGGTGCCCCTGCCGAGAATCGAACTCGGAACGCGTGGCTTTGCAGGCCTGCGTCACCAGCCAGATGCGAGGAGCTCGTGATGAATGCCTCCTGCCTCGTCCTCGAGACCGGAGGCGCATCGACAGCCCCCCTCCCCCTCTTCCCCATCAGCGTTCTGGGAGGCCCCCCCGTTCAACTCGGACAGCAGGGAATCAAAGCGACGCAGGCCCAGTCGGCGCACGACCACGCAACGGCGGCCGGCGTTGCGCGCAACCTTGCGCGCATGAATGACGGCGCCGTGGCTGTTGACGTCCGTCACTACGAGCACCAGGTCCGACCGTGACACCAGGGTCTCCAAGCTGTCGCGCCCCCGGCCCTGCATGTGGCCGTAGTGAACCTCGAGGTGGTGCCCTCGAGCCTCGGCAACCTGCTCGTAGTGCCTCAAGGTTCGGTCGAGTCCGCCGACGATTCCGATATGCATGGGGGTTCCTGCCCCCTCGATCGAGCGGCATTTCTGCGTGCCGGGGCGATCGAGAGATTTAGTCTATCGAATTAGTAGGCTGAACGACGAAAATCGTCAATGGGTCATTTCTGACCTGGAGTGGAATGGGGTGGGTGACTCAGACCACGCGCGGTACGCCGAGTTGTCCCAGCGCGCACTCGAGCGAACGATCCCAGCCGCCCAGCGCAGCGGCGGCTCCGTACGTCGTTTCCAAGAACGCGAGCAGAGTCGCGTCGGGATCCGGCGCGGTACGGACGACTTCGTACGGAAGAACGAACTCACGAAGCGCTTCGTCGTAGCGCGCGCCGGCGGGCTCCACCTTCGCGTCGCGAAAGCCTTCCGGCTCGGGGTAGGCGTAAGAATAGAAGGAGGCGTCGTGCCCACTCTTGTCTCCCGGCCAAAAGCCCGCGCTCGACACCTCGTGTGAGTACGCTTCGCGCGTCACGGTGTCCGGCAGGTGCGGGATGCCGCCCGGGTGCGGGGGCGCTGGGCGCCCCGAAAAGCGCGTCACGGCGAGATCCAGGCTGCCCCAGAACAAGTGCACCGGGCTCACCTTGCCGACGAAGCCCGTGCGGAACCTCCGAAACACACGGTCCACTTGAAGGAGCACGCGCCAAAAGCGCTCCGCGCTCGCGGCGTCGAAGCGACGCGTCTCGTGGTCGCGCGAGAACGGAATCGCGTCCGGAACTTCGTTGGGCGTGTCGTTCAAGTCGACGTCGATGTCGAGCTCGTGCAGGGCGCGCAAGAGACCTGCGCGAAAGTCCGCCACCGATTGAGATTCCAGAGGCAAGCGCACGAGCGCTCCGCGGCTGGTACGAAGCTCGAGCGAGTTCGTGAGAAAGTCGAACGCAACTTCGAGCGCCTGACGCCCGCTCCACATCGTGGACGTGGTGAGCCCGCGCGCGGTCACGTAGTACGTTGCGTGCCACGAGTGATTGACCCACGGCGTGAGCGAAAGGCGCACTTTGCCCACCAGCTGAAGCCACAAGTGCAAGGCTTCACATGTTTCGCTCCAGCTTGCGTAAGGCAGCGCAGGCCACGCTGCAGGTCCCTTGGGTGTCGCCATCGAATCCCTCCGCAAAGACCGTGGGAGCAAGTGGAGGCTCGGTCAACGTGCGGGAGGCCGACGGTAGCGCGCGCGGAGGTCGTCGTGATTCGGACGCGCTCCGCGAGGGAACGAAGGAGTCGGAAAGAGTGCGGGAGAAGAGGCGTGCGGAGCGCACGCGTGAGTTCGCGTGGATGAGCTATCGCCTGGTGGCGCGATTGAGCTGACGACAGCGGACGCGCGCCTGCCAAGGCTGCCCGCTGGGCTCCCCTGCTCGGGGTCGCCCATCGGCGGAAGTGGCCGTGTGGTCGCGTCCGTGACAGGTGTGGAAGACGAACGAGGAGGCTGGGCATGACGACACGAGAGAAAGGTCCGCTGCCAGGGCTCGCGGAAGCGCACGGCCACGCTCCGGGCCTCGAGGGCACCACGGGACGTTTGCGCATCGAGGTGGGCGGCAAGCTGCTCGGCGTTTTGGCCGTGAACGACGGAGACGTCGATTTCGCCCTGGGAGACGGTGAGGCCGGCACGGTGGCGTACGTGCGCACTCGTGAAGATCTCGCGCTCTTTTTACGAGGAGAGCTGAACCCCGTCGTCGCGGTGCTGCAGGGCCGAATTCACGTGGAGGGCGACCAGGAGTTCGCTTCGCGCATCATCTTGGGGCTGCACTCGGGGTCGCCGTTTCAGGGCGATCTCCTCGAAGAAGGGTCGTGAGGCATGGCGGTCGACACGGTCAGTATTCTCGACGGCAACGAGTTCGTGGTGAGCGACCGGCGCGGCGACTTGGACGCGACGCCGACGGAAAATCACGGTCTCTTCCTCGACGACACGCGTTTTCTGTCCAAGTGGATCCTGACCGTCAATGGACAGAGGCCCACGCTGCTATCCATCGACGACCTCGCCTACTTTCGCATTCAGCACTTCTTGGCGCTGTCCACCGGCACCGTGTACGTCGACTCGCACTTGTCCGTCATTCGACGACGCGCCGTGGGGCACGGCTTTCACGAAGACATCACGCTTGTGAACCACGACAAGGAGCCGGTGGATCTCACGGTGCACCTGGAGGCTGAGGCGGACTTCGCCGATCTGTTCGAGGTGAAGGACCAGCTGCAAAAGAAGGGCGAGTGCTATCGCAGGGTCGAGGGCGCCCAGCTGGTGCTCGGCTACGCGCGAGAGGCGTTTCGTCGTGAAACGCACATTTCCACCAGCGCGGAGTGCCAAGTCACGGAAACCGGCCTTTCATTTCGGGTGCACCTGCCGGCGCACGGGCGCTGGTCCACGTGTATCGACGTTCTAGCCGTGCGTCGCGTCGAACACCTTTCGGAACCGCGCCGAGCGGAGCACGTAAAGTACGTTCACGGCGAAGGGGAGCCACGTCCGGAGCTCGACAAGAGCCTGAGTGAGTGGATTGCGAGCGCGCCGCGCCTCACTTGCTCGTGGACGTCACTCGAGCGCACGTACCAGCGCAGCCTCGTGGATTTGGCGGCGTTGCGCTTTCCCACGCGCGTGACGACGGGCTCGCTGCCGGCCGCCGGTTTGCCGTGGTTCATGGCCATTTTCGGGCGAGACAGCCTGATCACCAGCTTGCAGGCGCTGCCCTTCGTGCCCGAGCTGGCGGCGTGCACTCTGCACACGCTCGGCGTGTTCCAGGGACGCAAGGACGACGCCTTTCGTGACGAGGACCCCGGGAAAATTCTGCACGAGCTCCGCCTCGGAGAAATGACCGCGTTCGAGGACCGGCCGCATTCTCCGTACTACGGCTCGGCGGACTCCACGCCGCTGTTTCTGATTCTCTTGGAGGAGTACGAGCGCTGGACGGGAGATCGCGCGCTCGTCGAGCAGCTGGAGCACGAAGCTCGCGCGGCGGTGACGTGGCTCGACCGCTACGGGGATCGGGACGGAGACGGCTTCATCGAGTACGAGCGTCGCAACACCAAGACGGGCCTCGAAAACCAGTGTTGGAAGGACTCGTGGGACTCCATCGCGTTCGCGAGCGGCGAGCTGGCGTCTACGCCGCGGGCCACCTGTGAGCTTCAAGGCTACGCGTACGACGCCAAGGTGCGAACCGCGAGGCTGGCGCGGGAGGTGTGGAACGATCCGGCCTGGGCCGAGCAACTCGAGCGTGAGGCGGAAGAGCTGAAGCGGCGCTTCAACGACGCGTTCTGGGTTTGGCGGCGAGGGTTCTTCGCGCTCGCGCTCGACGGGGAAAAGCGCCAAGTGGACTCCTTGTCGTCGAACATCGGGCACCTTTTGTGGAGCGGCATCGTCGACGAAGACAAGGCCGAGCAGTGCGTGCAGCACTTGATGGGCCCCGAGCTCTTTTCGGGTTGGGGCGTGCGCACGATGGGCACGGCCGAGGGCGCGTACAACCCCATCGGCTACCACGTGGGCACGGTGTGGCCGCACGACAACTCCATCATCGCGTGGGGCCTGCGCCGCTACGGCTACCGGAAGGAAGCGGCCATCATCGCGCGTTCCATGCTCGAAGCTGCAGAGCTCTTTCACCACCGCTTGCCGGAGGCGTTTGGCGGGTACCCGCGCGCAGAAACCAAGTACCCGGTGGAGTACCCCACGGCGTGCAGCCCTCAAGCTTGGGCGACAGCAACGCCGCTCTTGCTCGTGCGTGTGCTGCTCGGCCTCGAGTCGAACGGCAAACACCTCATCATCGATCCCGCGGTGCCAGCGCCGATGAGTCGCTTGGAGCTGCTCGACATTCCTGGGCGCTGGGGGCGCATGGACGCGTTCGGGCGGGCCCGGCTGGCGGCGTAAGAGCAGGCGAAAGCGGCTTCTTCGTCGGGGCCGCTATTTGGCAGCGCCTTCGGGCCCGCCGAGAATGCCAACGCGCAGGCTCGGGCGCGTGAGGGGCGCGGCCGCCGGCTCGGACGATAAGAGGAGCCAGACGCCGAGAAAGAGAAGCAAGAGAGCGTACAGAACCAGCACGACCTGCCGAGTCGCGGGAGAAAGGAGGGAGGCCAACGCATGCTCGGAGTCGGGTTGCTCGCGCTCGGAGTCGGGTTGCTCGCGATCGAACACGTCGTTCATGGGGAGGCACCTTCGGACTACGGTGGCCGGCAGCCGTACGAGCGGCGCCGCGGCAAAGACGAGAAAACACGAGAGAACACGCGCGCGGCGCGCTCCACCGCTTGGCCTGGATGGACCGAATGGATAGAGCGGCGCGCGTGGGGCCAGGCGTTAAGGTCTCGTAACCGCGCTGACGCAGCGGCTCGAAGCCACCGACGCGCGCCATGTACGCCGACAAACGGCCTAGTCAGGGGAGGTGGCGCGCATCGAAGGTGGCGTCGGGGAATGCCGGGACGGCGACTCGACCCACGCGCCGACTCTTGAGGCGAAGCAGCGCCTCGCCCAAAGCGTCGAGATCCGCACAATCGTTGTAGAACGCCAGAGACGGGCGCACCGTGCTCTCGAGGCCGAAGCGTCGAAGGATGGGTTGAGCGCAGTGGTGCCCTCCACGAACGGCGATGCCATCTTCGCTCAAGGCGCGGCTGACCTCGTCCGTGCGGAAGCCTTCGAGGACGAACGAGAGGACGCCGGCCTTTTCTCGGGCCGTACCGATCACGCGGAGACCCGGAACGAGCGAGAGCAGACGCGTGCCGTACGCCAAGAGCTCGTGCTCGTAGGCTTCGATGAGCGGCATGCCGATGCGCGTGACGTAGTCGAGGGCCGCGCCGAGCCCGACCGCGTCCGCGATGTTGCCCGTACCAGCCTCGAAGCGAGCCGGGGCGGCGTGGTAGCGCGTGTGCTCGAAGGTCACGTCTTGGATCATGTTTCCGCCGCCTTGCCACGGCGGAAGCTCGTCGAGGAGCTCTGCGCGACCATAGAGCACGCCAATGCCGGTGGGGCCGAAGACCTTGTGGCCGGAGAACACGTAAAAGTCCGCATCCAGCGCCGTGACGTTCACGGGTGTGTGCGACACCGCCTGCGCGCCGTCCACGAGTACATGGGCTCCCACGGAATGCGCGAGGTCGACGACTTGCTTGACGGGAGTCACCGTGCCGAGCGCGTTCGACACTTGCGTGATGGACACGAGCTTCGTGCGGGGGCCGAGCAGCTTTCCGTACTCTTCGAGCAAGATCTGGCCGTCGTCGTCCACCGGGATGACGCGGAGCTTGGCGCCCACTTCTCGGGCCAAGAGCTGCCACGGAACGATGTTGGCGTGGTGCTCGAGGTGGCTGACGATGATTTCGTCCCCCGCGCCGATACGGCTGCGACCGAAGGTTCGAGCGACGAGATTGATGGCCTCGGTCGCGCCGCGCAAAAAGACGATTTCCCGTGTGGAGCTCGCGTTCAAGAAGGCGCGCACCTTTTCGCGCGCGTCCTCGTAGGCGTCGGTGGCGCGCGCCGCCAGCGTGTGGGCGGCGCGATGAATGTTCGAGTTCTCGTGCTCGTAAAAGTAAGCGAGCCGCTCGATGACAGCGCGCGGCTTCTGCGTGGTCGCCGCGTTGTCGAGCCACACGAGCGGCCGTCCGTTGACGCGCTCGGAGAGAATGGGAAAGTCGCTGCGAACACGCTGAACGTCGAACGGTGCCCGCAGCGCGCGCAGACTGGCGAGTGAAAGCGAGCCGTGAGGCGCGGCGCCATGCGGCTGCGCTCCCGGCGCGGCGAACAGGCCAGAGTGCACGCTCCGAGGGTCGAGCGCTACGGGAACCGCGAGACGCTCGAGCGAGCGAATCGGGGCGCGCGCGGTTTCCAGAAAGTAGAACGACGGAGCCTGCGCAGTGTTGGGAGCGTGCTGTATGGGAGCCGCGTCGTGAGCCGGCCAAGTGGGCACGGTGGGCAGGGGAGCGGTGAACGCTGAAGGCGGAGCGGTGAAGCCGGGAGCGCTGGGCGGGGCGAAAGGCGGAGCGCCGGGAATGCCGGAAGTCGGAGGACTGGGAGCGGTGAACGCTGAAGGCGGAGCGCCGGGAATGCCGGAAGTCGGAGCGCCGGGCGCGGCGAAAGGGAGAACGCCAGTCGGTGCGCTTGCGGCGCCGAAGGCCGGCGTAGAGGGCGCGCCGGGACCATGAACACCGGGGACCGGCGCGCCGCCGAGCTGCGCGGTCGTTGGCTGTGCCGTGGGGGGTTGCGGCGCGCTTCCGCGGGGCGCGGAGCCGCCGCCCCGTGCGAGAGCATCGACCTCTTGATGCCAAGCCAGGCCTTCCGCGGACGACGCTCCCCAGTCAGGGAGCGTCGGGGCGACGGATGTCTGCTGGTTGCCGTTGGGAACGGGACGGGGAGGTGGTGCTCCAGCAGCGGCTGATTGTGGATCCAGAGGATGGTTGACGAGGGGCTCGACACCGAGCGTTTTCTGCTTCGCCTCGTTGGAGGTGATGCCAGAAAACATTTCGTTGGCGAGGCGCGTCAGTTCGGCGAGATCGATGCTCTGCATGGGGCGCGGTTTCACTTGGAGTCGTGGTAGCGGTCGACGCGGACGCCTTCGAGCACTGCGAGCGCGTCGTCCGTGAGGACGACGAGCGAGCAGTAGAGCGACACCAAGTACGAGGCGATGGCCTTGTGGTTGATGCCCATGAAGCGCACGGACAAGCCGGGGCTCTGCTCTCCAGGCAAATTCGGCTGATACAAGCCGACCACGCCCTGACGGCTCTCACCGGTGCGGAGCAGAATGATACTCGTCTTTTCGTCTTCGATCGCCAGCTTGTCGGTGGGGATCAGCGGGAGCCCACGCCAGGTGAGAAACTGCGAACCGAAGAGAGACACCGTTGGCGGCGGTACGCCGCGACGAGTGCATTCGCGACCGAACGCGGCGATGGCGCGCGGGTGAGCCAGGAAGAAGCCGGGCTCTTTCCAAACGCGCGAGATGAGCTCGTCGAGATCGTCCGGCGTGGGGCCTCCGCCCGCGCGCGGAGCCACGCGCTGGCGCGCGTTGCGCAAGAGGCCGTACTCGGCGTTGTTGATGAGCTCGCTCTCTTGGCGCTCCTTCACCGTTTCGACGGTGAGCCGAAGCTGCTCGCCGATTTGGCTGTAGGGGCTGCTGTACAAGTCGGAGACGCGCGTGTGGACGTCGAGCACCGTGTTGACGGCGCTCAGCATGTACTCGCGCGGGTTCTCCTCGTAGTCGACGAAGGTTTGCGGGAGCTCCCGCTCGTCGCGGTTCGAGCAGTCGACCGTGACGGTCGTTTCGTCTTTGACGCGGTTCAGACGATAGATGCCGGCTTCGACCGGCACCCAATGCAAGAGCCGAGTCAGCCAGCGGGGGGTGATGCTGGAGAGTTGCGGGACCGTCTTGGTCGCGTTGGCGAGTTGCCGAGCCGCGACGTCGCCCAGCGCCGTCTGTCGCTCGGCCTCATGCGCCGGGTCGGGGGTGGCCAGTTGGTTCACGAAATCACCTGAATTTCTGGTTGGTTCTAAACAGCCTAAAACCCGATAGAGTTAGTAGGGTGATACGCCGCTGTCAATGGCGGAGCCACCGCCGCCAATAGCTCGAGCGCTAGGTTGCCCGGTCACGTGGGCTTCCGCGTTTCCGCTGGGCCGCGTGTGGCGACGACCCGCGGGCCGGCGTCGGCACGCTCTGCGTGAAGACACAAACGGAAAAGGTGGAGACAGCGAATGCTGCTCCACCTTTTTCGGGCCCGAAGTTTGGGGCCATGGACGCCACCGTCAGCGTCCGTTGTCGGACGCTGACTCGTGCGAGCTTACGCGCGACCGAGAGCGACTCAGTCCTTGTCGAGCTTGCCCACCAAGCTGAGCGTGAAGAACGCGCCCATGTACTTGAAATGCGGACGCACCTTCATGTCCACCTTGTACCAGCCAGCGTTGCCGGGGACGTCTTCCACCGTAATCTGAGCTTGGCGGAGCGGACGACGACCGCGAACCGCCGGGGTGACCGCGTCCATGTCAGCGACGTACTGATTGATCCACTTGTTGAGCTCTCTCTCGAGATCTCCGCGTTCCTTCCACGTGCCGATCTGCTCGCGCTGCAGAACCTTGAGGTAGTGCGCGATGCGGTTCATCACGAACATGTAGGGGAGCTGCGTGCCGAGACGGAAGTTGAGCTCCGCGTCGCGTCCCTCGGGCGACTGCCCGAAGTACTTCGGCTTTTGCGTGCTGTTCGCGGAGAAGAAACACGCGTTGTCCGAGTCCTTGCGGTAGGTGAGAGCGATGAAGCCCTCCTCGCTGAGCTCGAACTCGCGGCGCTCGGAGATGAGCACCTCGGTCGGGATCTTCGTCTGCGTCTCGCCCATCGCCTCGTACTGGTGCAGGGGGAGATCGTCGACCGTGCCGCCCGCTTGAGGACCGATGATGTTCGGGCACCAGCGGTACTTGGCGAAGCTGTCGGCGATACGCGTGGCGAACGCGAACGAGGCGTTACCCCACAGGTACTTGTCGTGGTCCCCGACGACCTTTTCTTCGTACTGAAACGACTTGGCGGGTACCGTGGACTCGCCGTACGGCAGGCGCAGCAGGAAGCGCGGCAGCACCAAAGCGACGTTGCGCGCGTCGTCCGACTCACGGAAAGACTGCCACTTGGCGTACTGCGGACCCTCGAAGATGCTCTTCAGATCTTTCAGGTTCGGCAGGTCCAAGTAGTGCGAGTTGCCGAAGAACTGCGGACCCGCCGCGGCGATGAACGGCGCGTGCGACATGGCGGCGACCGCCGCGCAGTTCTGGAGGAGCGCGACGTCCTGCGGACCAGGGCCAAAGTCGTAGTTGGCGATGAGGGCGCCGTAGGGCTTTCCGCCGAACTGACCGTACTCCGCTGTGTAAGCGAGCCGGTAGAGGCCGCTCTTGGTGACCTCCGGGGCGTCTTCGAAGTCCAGCTGCAGCGCCTCCTTGGACACGCTGAGCATTTCGACCTTGATGTTTTCGCGGAAATCCACGCGGTCCACGACGAACTTGAGGCCACGCCACGCCGACTCCAGCTTCTGGAACGAGGGGTGGTGCAGAACTTCGTCGAGCTGACGCGAAATCTTCTCGTCGATCTCCGCGATCATGGCGTCCACGAGCGCCTTGTCGACCTTGTCGACCGCCTTTTCGGGGCCGAGGAGCTCGGCGATGAACGCGCTGACGCCGCGGCGCGCGACGTCATAGGCCTCGTCGTCCGGGCGAATCTTGGTCTCGCTGAGGATCTCCTCGAGCAAGGAACCACCGGTAGTGGTGGTCGAAAGTGCCTCTGCTGCTTGCTGCTCTTGCGACATGTCGACCTCTTTCACTCCTCGTTGGAGCCAATGCCGAGCTCAGCGAGAAGCTGGGCGCGGGTTCCTTCGTCCTGAAGGGTTGCCTGAATCTTGCGACGGAAGCTGGGGACGTTGCCGAGGGGGCCCTTGAGCGCGGTGAGCGCCAAGCGCAGCTCCATCAGCTTACGGAGCTCGGGGATTTGCTCTGCGAGCGCGTCGGGGCTGAAGTCCCGGAGCTTCTTGAACTTGAGCGACAGGCTGAGATCTCCGCCCGCCTCGCTCAGCTTGTTGGGCACCGTCAGATCAACGGCGAGCTTTTGTTCTTGGAGAACGCGCTCGAAGTTGTCCTTGTCGACGTTGATCGGCTTGCGCTCCTCGACCGGGGTGTCGTCGTTGCGGCCGGTGTAGTCCCCGACGAAGAGCATCTTGAGCGGCAGCTCGACTTCTTGTTGAGCGTCCCCCACCGATGACTTGTACGTGATGTTGACGCGCTCTTGCGGCGCAACTGAACCCTCTTTAGCCATTGTGTCGTACCTTCCTTCTAGGGGCTTTTACCAGCGGGCGAACTTCAAAGCGACGAGTGACCCCCACCTTCGTCGCGTGGTCATTTCCGTTTCGATCAACGTGAGGACGCCTTCAACGCGGCTGCGGGATCGACTCGACACAAGCGCGTGAAGAGCTCGGCGTCCGGCAAGTGACCGCTGCCTTCGGCTCCGGCTCCGGCCCGGCGGCAGGCCAGAAGTGCGCCGTACAGCTGCGCGGCGAGGCGTGGCTCCCATGCGTCGAGCTCGTGGAGCGAAGCCAAGTCCAAGAGACCCTCCAGCACCGCGTGCGCGACGTCCGGCTTGCCGCCGGAGAGGGCCATTTGCGCCACGGCGAGGCGCCCACGGAAACGAGTGCGAACGTCCGCGCCGCGATCCGCGAGCTGGCTGCCAAGGGCGAGCGCCTCGAGCGTTTTTCCGGCCGACGCGAGCTCCTTGGCTTCTGCGAAGCGCTCCGCCACGAGCCGCTCCTCTTCGTCCACCTGGCTGGAGCCGCCACCGCCCGTGGCCGCGCCGTGCTTCTTGGCCTCTTCCTCGAGCCAGCTGACGGTTGCGGCGTCCGCGAAGGGGGTGCCGTCTGCGAACTTGAGCTCGACGAGCGCTGGGAACCTTTGAATGAAGGCGTGGGCTTCGGCGCCCACCACGGCGCGCGCCTCCAAGAACAACGCGCCCATGCGATCGAGCGCGAGCGCGGCCCAGCGCTGCAGGTCGAACCAGAAGATGTACTGGCCGCTCAGCGACTCTGCGGTGTTCAAGAGCTCCATCCACTGCCCTGCGGTGGCGAGCGCCTCCAGCTTTTTTGCGTGGCCTTGCGGCGGCGGAATGCGAGTCTTGCCGCCCTCGTTCGGCGGCAGCGCCTTGACCACGAGCCAGAGGCCGGTGCGCTGGAGCTTGTAGGGCCACGCTTGCGCGGGATCTTCTTTGCGAAGCAGCGCCGCGGCCTCGGTGATGGTTTTGCCAACGGCGCGCAGCGTGGGCAGCACGTCTGCCGCACTCGTGGCCGCGGGGATGTCCGTGGTCAGGGCAGGCGCAGCGGGGGGCGAAGGAGCGGTGACGGGCGCGGCCTGTGGCGGCGCGACGGCGGCCGGCGCGGCGGCGGCCGCCGCGGGTGACGGCTCGGCGCGAGGCGGTGGCGGAGCTGCCGGAGCGGCCTCGGGGAGGCGCCGTGTTTTGTCTCGCAGGACGGAGAGCAACGTGCCGAAGCCAGGATGATCTTGCCCGAGCTTGGACGCGAAGAGCGCGTCGATGTCGCGCAGGAGCTGGTCGATGGCGACGAGCGCTTCGCGATCGGTCGCGCCGGGTGAGAGCTCGCCGACGATGAGCGCGGCTTGATCACTCAGCCACCCAGCGAGGTTGCCGCGCGCGCGGCCTCGCTTGACCGAGGGGAACATGGGCTCCCAGTGCTCGCCGCAGACTTCCTTGATGGTCGCGAGGCCCTCGGCGAAGCCGCGCAAACCTCGCGTGCGCAGCCGTCCAATGGAGGACCACATGAGGATGCGCAGATCCTTGGACCTCTCGCGGAGCAGCTCTTCTCCGACGACGACGATTTCCGACCAGTTCGGCTGCTCACCGGCGAGGCTCGCGAGCTTGTCGATTTCGGCCTTGAGCGTCTCGAAGTCCGGATCGTACGAGATGTCCGAGCCGACCGGGCTCGCGCCCTCGATGGGAGCCTTGAAGGGCTCGGAATACGCGACGACCTCTTCGATGAAGCTGGGCATGGTGAATGCGTGGAGCGGAAAGGGGAGAGCTTAGCTCTTTACAACGAACACAAGAGCTCGAATACGGGGCAACCCGGATTCTGGAGGGCCTCGAGCGCGAAAGGCTCGGTCGAGCGAATCGCGCTCGGGATAGTCAAGTCGCAGATGTGGTCGCTATCTGCGCGTCTCAGCCACAGCTCACCGAAGGTGGCGGGGGGAGTGACGCCGAGCTGCACGAGCAATTCGGACGAATCCGGCTGAACCGACCAGAAACACGATGGAACCATTTGGCTCCACTCGGCGATGCGCCGCACCAAATCCAGCCAAAGCGCGGCGCCACCAGCGCCGGAGGCGCCCAGTGGCACACGAAGCGCGACGGGCGTCGGCGCGGCTTGTTGTCCACGAAACGCGGCGCTCGCGGAGCGAATCAAACCGAGCACTTGCGCCAGCTCTTGGCCGCTCACAGATTCATAAATCCAGGCGAGCGCGTCCTCCAAGGCGCAGTCTTGCGTCCAGCGCGTGTAACGCTGGGCCTCGCCCAGGATGTCCACGCCGACGTTCGGCTCGCGGAGCGTGCCGAGCTCCGCCAGGTACTGTGCAGACGAACCGTGGCTCCAGGCTTCTCCGAGCAGCTGTTTGAGCCGCTCGAAGAAGGAGCCGTAAACGAGCGGCACCAGGTGCGGAAAAGCGTGAAGCGGCTCGGTGTCGATTTCCGCGTAGGCCAAGAGCGGAAAGCGGCGCCCCACGGCATCCTGGCTGGGCAGCATGACGCCCAGGAGACTCGTGGGAGAGGGCTTTCTCGAGCGATGAACGAACGCGAAGGGAGCTCTGGTGTCGTAGGCTTCCGTGAACCCCGCGCGCGAGACGGCTCGCCCCAAGCCGGCCTCCACCCATTGACGCAGCTCTTGCGCCAATGGGCCGGAGTTACCCGCCTGCAGAAAGTCACCTTGGCCGCGGAGCTTGCCGAACGTGCCGATCGACGCGTGCATCAGCGAGTCACTTGCTGACGGTAGCGATGACGCGCGGACACGCGACCTCGCGGAACAACTGTGAACCGAGCTTGATGTCTCGACGCTTGGTCCGGACGTGCAGCTTGAAGAAGGCCTTTTCCGAAGGGAGGTCCCAGGTGGCGACGAGCGTGCGCCCGTCGTCCCGCGCCGCCGGATCCGGGACGACCGACGAGGCGGCGTCCAAGAGGCGGAAGAAGCCGAAGTCGCCGTCGCGGATGATTTCCTCGTCGAGAGAGCGATGGCCCCGGATACGCACGCGTGCTCCGGGCGCCTCCGCTTCCTTCGCCGGCCACTGGGCTTGCAGCCATTCTTCGGGAGTGTTTCGGTAGACGTGCTCTTTGCCGTCGATGACGAGGCGCACCTCGGACACGTTCGGGCTCACCGAGTGGAGGTTCACCTCGAACGCGATGGCCGGCTCGGCGCCATCACCGAAGACTTGGTCGGTCACGAGAGAGCCCTTGCCCAAGCACTTGTCCAAGAAGGGGCCTTGGTAGGCCACGCCCGAGTCGAAGCGACGGGCGGGCACGAACGTGTTGCCCGTGCGGCGGATCGAGCCGGACAGATTTTCGTCGTAGAACGTCCAGAGCGCGCCCTTGTTCGGCGCGAAGAAGTCCACGAAGTCCTTCAGCTTGGCGTCCTTCGGGGAGTTCGCGAACGGGTAGGTGGGCTCGAGCGAGGTGTGCCACTTGTCCCACGCCGTGACCTCCCAAACGCCGCCGGCGGCGGCGCCTGCGTCGTTCGAGACGCCCGCCCACGCTCCCGCGATGGGGCGCATGAGCAGCGGCTCGAGCATGGGGCGCGTGAAGCCGTCCTGCGTACTGAGCAGGCCGCTCGTCATGCGGTACGCCGTTTGGAACTCGCCGGCGACCTCCTTGGTCTTCGTCGAGGTGTCGGCGTCCCTGAGCTCCGTGAGCACTCCGACCAACTTGGCGACCAGACCTTGGTACTCCGTGAGACCCGTGGGCGCGTGTTCTTTGCCTTCTGGCGCAATGGCGAAGCGTGTGAGCGGAAGGAAAGCGCGCTCGACGTCCGTGATGGGGCGCTCGGGCTTTTTGTCCTTCTCGGGGAGCACCTCCTTGGGGACGCCCTTGGAGGTGAGGCTGGACATGACCTTGCGCTCGGCCACTTGCAGCAGCTTTTCCGCGGTGGGCGGT
>JAEYVE010000066.1 GCA_023432025.1 Pseudomonadota bacterium | reverse complement strand
ACCCTGGTCCGCGGGGAGCTCGAAATCGACGAAAGCAAGGTGCCCTTCAGCGCCGGGGGCAAACACTTGGCGGATCTAACGGGCAACGCGAGCGCCAACCTCGAGCTCAGCGGCCAAGAAATGAAGCTCGACGTTCGAGTTCCGCGTCTCATCGCCGAGCTCCCCGAAACCTCGGAGCGCGCCATCATCGAGACCGAGGACAACCCCGACATCACGATACTCCAGCCGCTGGGCCCCCAGCGCGAAGACACCAGCTCGGAGGGGCCCAGCACGCCGTGGGTCATCGGCGTGAGCCTCGGCAACGACGTGCACGTCAAGAGCCGCCAGATGGACATACAACTCCGCGGTGAGCCGGAAATCCGGCTCGGCGACGACACCAGCATGTCGGGCTACATCGAGCTGGTGCCCGGCGGACGCGTGGAGGTGCTGGGACGCGTCTTCTTCATCGACCAAGGGCGCGTGCAGTTCGACACGGGGGACCCGGGCAACCCGCACCTGGACGTGACGGCCACGTGGCGCGCGCCCAACGGCACCCTCGTGCGCGCGATGGTCCGCGGCACGGCGTCCGAACCCAAGCTCAGCTGGGACAGCGATCCTGCTCTCCCCGGTGGCGAGCAGGCCGTCATCGCCCTCGTGCTCGGTACGGGCGGCGGCGAAACCGGAGGCGCCGCCAGCGGCGCCGGCCTCGCCTACGGCGCAGCCATCGTCAACGAGCTTCTGGGACAAACCGGGATCCGGAACATCGAGGTGTACGCCGCACGCGGCAGCAGCAGCGCGGGACAAGTCGCCAGCCTCTCCGAGCAAACCTGGGACTCGTACACCGCCGCGTACCGCGTCAGCGACGAGCTCTGGTTCGAAGGCAGCTTTCGCCAAGAGTCCACGACGCTGGAAACCGAAACGCGCAGCGGCTTCAGCGGCGCGCTCGATTGGCGCTTCAAACGCAACTGGTCCCTTCGCACCGAGGTGGGCACGCTGGGCGGCGGTTTGGATCTGCTTTGGCAGTACAGCTACTGAGTCGAGGAGCCTGGTTCGAGGCTCACCGCCGCGCGCTGACCGCGACGATGTTGACGCCCACCTCGAGCAGCTCCTCCGACCAGTACTTGTCCACGGCTTCCACGAAGTAGCGCGCGGGCTCCGAGAGGTCGCCGCTGCCGAGCCACGCCCGAACCTCAGGCAAGATGAAGAAGCGCGTCACTGGATCTTCCACCAGTGCGCGACCACTGTCGAAACAGATGGTCTTCTGGCGCACCTCGAAGTCCACGTCGACGAGGCCCACCATCTCCAGCTCTTCCGCCAGCCGCTCGACCGTGATGCGCTCCACGTACGCGGCTTCGAGCGCCTTACTCAAGCGCGCGTCGTCGTACTTGAGCGCGTACTCCTTGAGCAAATCCGTCAGCTCACGGAACGAGCTGGAGAGCGGCAGAGCAAAGAGCGCTTGACCGCCTCGGTAGAGCAGCCGCCGCATTTCGGCGAAGAGCGAAAGGCGTGCGTCCCGCTCCGCTCGCGGGTGCAAACAAAGCACATGCGAAAACTGCGCGCTGGGCAAGCCGGTAGGCAGGCCGCTCGCCACGACGTACTCGATTCGATCCGAGAATGCCGCGGCCTTCGCGCGAGCGAGCTCGAGCGCAGCCTGTCCCCCTTCGACACCGACCAACGTCGTGTTCGGCATGCGCTCGATCAGCTCGACGTCCGGGTAGCCGGTGCGACAGCCCAGGTGCGCGACGCGCGCGGATTCTCCGACCAAGAGGAGCTCGCTCACGAGCTCCCCGAACCAGCTCAGGTAGCGCGGCACCGCAAACGTCTCGACGATGGCCGCGTCGTTTGCCCCCAGGGATTCGAAGGTAAAAGGATGCGCGTTTCCTGACTCCGCAAGTGCCACGTAAGCTCGGTACCAGACCCCCTTGGCGTGCGGCAATGCTTTCCACACCTCCCACGGCCCGAGCGCGCAGCGCACGTTCGGCGCGCGGACTTTCGCTGTAAGGTTCCGAGCGTGAAGGACGAGCCCGCGCATCTCGAACCACCCGGCGCGCCGCACGCCCCACCTGCGCCTTCCGCGGACGAGCCAGCACCCCGTCCTCTCGGAAACGCTGCTCCGCCGGACCGCACGCGCCTCCGTGTCGCCCATCCGTTCGTCGTGGGCGCCGCGCTGGCCGCGCTCTGGGGCGCGCTGGGGCGCACTTTTCACGCAGAGCCTGACGTGACGCCGGTTGCCGCGCCCGCCGCCGCTGCGTCCTACGACGTGCCTTGCCCCGCCGGGAGCATCGCCGATTTCGGCCTGACCCCGCCCACACGACGAACCGCGGAAGCTCGCGCCGTTTGCGTCCCCGTCCCACACGAGCGCGACACGACGGCAGCACACACAGCAGAGACTCTGCCGCGCCGAGCGGATCGCCCCGAAGACTTCGCAGAGTACGTGCTGCCTCTGGACGCCGAGCCCCTCGGCACCGCCGTGTTGGCGCCGGCCTCGCTCAGCGACGGAAGCACCCTCCGCGTCCCGCAGGCGCGACAGAAAGCAGTCCGCGCGCTCCACCTGGACGGTCAGAGCGAACCCACTCGTATCGTCTTTGCTGGCGAACGTGATGGGCTGCGTATCGTGACGATGCACACCGTGCCGCGTGAACGAGGAACCGTGCGCGTGCTGCTCGTTCACGACGGGCTCGGAAGTATCGACCCCAAGTGGACGGGCGACCACGTTGCAGCTCCCCTCCCGATCGAGCCGGGCACCGAGCTCGGCAAGACGGGTGACCAGGGGCTCACGCTCTCCGCCAAGCAACTCAGGCGCGACGTAGCGCTCGAGGACGTGTTCCCCGACTTTCCGCCCACCGCAGTGCTCAGCACCGATCTCCGCAACGTCTTGCCCCTGCGAGCCCCGTCGTCCAGCCCGCCTTGAGCCAGACGTCACCTCGCTTTCGCGAGCAGACTTTCCGCGGAAGTCGCGTGCGGACGCCTAACACACGAGCTTGTAGCCAAAGCCGTACACAGTGAGGATGTGCTCCGGTCGATCGGCGCTGTGCTCGATTTTCTTGCGTAGCTTGACGATGAAGTTGTCGATGGTGCGGTTGCCGGGATTGGCGTCGATACCCCAAATTTTGTTGAGAATTTCTTCTCGCCCCACCGGCTGTCCCTGCCGCTCGTGAAGAAGCCGTAGGAGCTCCACCTCGTAAAACGACAGGGACTCTTCCGTACCCTGACGAGTCAGCGTGTGGGTGGATAGGTTCACGATGGCGTCGCCTACCGTGAAGGTGTGCACCTCGCTGGGACGCTGCGCCCGCCGAAACAGCGCGCGGATCCGCGCAATGAGCTCCCCCACGCTGAACGGTTTGGTCACGTAGTCGTCCGCGCCTACGTCCAGCCCACGAATTTTGTCCGCCTCTTGGCTCTTGGCGGTGAGCATGATGATGGGCACGAACGCGTCGACCCGCCGCAGCTCCTCGCACACCTGATAGCCGTTCAAGTCCGGCAGCATCAGGTCCAAGAGCACCGCGTTGGGTCGTTCATTGCGACAGGCAAGCACACCCTCTCGGCCTGTAGCAGCCGTCACGACGCGGAACCCCTCGAACTCGAGCGCGTCCCGCAGGCCGAGGACGATGTGGGGCTCGTCGTCGACCACCAGAATGGTCTTCTGCGGCTCCATGAGCGTTGCCGCAGCATAAAACGAAAACCGACCGCCGCGCACGCGGTCGGTCGGTTTTCGTTTTGCCGGGGTGTCGTTGAGCTACCCCGTGCTCTACCGGATCAGCTGTCGACGCAAGCCGTCAGCGTGATCGTGTTGGCGGCGGGCACCTTGGACTCGGCAGTCGCGCCGCTCACGAAGCGCAGAATGCGCTTCTGCGAGTCCGGGCAGTCCTTGACGAACGAGTTCTCGCACCTGCCCTCCCCGTCGCACACTGCGCCACCATCAGCGCCCTTCGCCGGGTCGATGTAGCAGTAGCCCGGGGTAGTGAAGCCCGGGTCCGTGAAGCAGGCCGTTTGCTCCGCTCCGCGGGGGAACTGGCGAATGGCGCACATCTCGAACTGGCTGCACTCGATGCCAGTAATGCCACCGCAGAGACCTTCCACGCTCAGCTGCCGGCGCACCGCGCTGGTGACCACGCCGTCGAGCGCCTCGCGGCCTTCGCGTGTGCAACTCGGATCGCCCAAGTTGACAGAAGTCTCGATCACGTAACAAGGCACCTGACCCGTACCCTCGTCGATGTCGAGCTCACGCGGCAAGCACTGACCACCGAGCACCTCACCGAGACGCTCGATGATGGCGCCGACGGCCGGGTTGTAGCCCGCGTCCGGATCCGTCGCGTTGCTCGCATTGACCGGATTCTTCGGGCAAATGGAGGCGACGATGGCGTTGTCTTGACCGGGAATGCGCTCGCCGATGCCCTTCAGCACCTCGAGGAAGCGGGTGCCCGGATAGGCCTTGGCGTAGTACTGGGTGGTTCCCTGCGTGCCCGCTGCACCGTTCTGGCAAAGCGGCTTGCCCTTTTCGTGGTTGTCCGAGCAGTCACACGCGTCGCGCTCCGCCTGAGTCGCGTCGGGCCCGCAATTCAGCGGCGTCGTCAGCGGGAACACGCAGGCGTACTGCAGGTCGTCGTTCGGAGCCGTTCCCGCCTGTCCGGAGTAAGTACCGACGGCGTTGTTGTACTCGTTGCCGTTGATCCTGTTGCCCCAAGGCGTCGTTGCAATCGCCTCTCCGGTAATCGGATGCGTTCCGCTCCGCGGTGCGATCGACTCGATCATGAGCGGATCGGTCGGCATGATGCCCTTGCCCTGATCGCCGAGGATGAGGTCCCAGGTGCCCGTGGTACGCATTTCGAGCGCGCTCTTGTAAACGAGCGCGTTTCCTTCAAGCGTGGCTTCCGTGGCCAAGTCCTGCCACGGCACGCCGACGATGCCGGCCAAGAACACCAAGTTCTTGGGACGGGTCGCACCGTTCCGCGCCATGAAGAGCGGGTTCTGTACGAGGTTGCCGTTCCAGTCCCAGATTTGGTCCTGCGTCAGGCCGTCAATGTAGCGGTCCACAGGCCAGAGCAGCTCGATACCGAAGCGCTTCTTTTGCTGGGCGCAGCGAGTCTGCATTCGATCTTGGTCTGCGGGCAGATTCATGCCCGTGCAAGCCGGCGAGGGACTGCAGCCTTCGGGCGTCGGCATGTTGCACGAATAGCAGCACTTGTTGTTCGGCTCCGTCGCGCAGACTTCGCTGGCGGCCTGGAAGGCGAACTTGTCGTCGGTCACGCGCCAGCCGCTGCCCACGTCCATGATCGAGCAGTCGTTTTCGTCCGACAGCATGATGATGGCGACGAGTGAATCCGAGCGCAGGAAGGCGTTGCGCTGATTCAGGATCGTGTTCACCGCCGGGTCCACGAACTGGGGCACGGCGGCGTTGTTGCCATCCACCACCACGTCCACGGGCGGATTCGGATCCACCAGGAAGCGATACCAGGCCTCGAGCGAGGCCTCGAAGCCGCAGCCGTTCTGGCTGGCGGCACCCACGTGATCGCGGAAGGCGTTGACCAACGCCGTCTGCTCCGCCTGACCGCCGCCGTTCCACTCGAGGAACTCAGGGCCCGTCAGCGCTCCACGCACCGAGGGCAGCAACTGCGCCTTGTCGTTGGGGTACCAAGGCGGATCCGTCGTTTCGGTGTTTTCCCCGACGCAGTGCACCTTGCCGCCGTGGGCGCCCAGCGACGAAGTAATCGCGCCGATGTGAATGTCGTTGACCGGGCTGAACTCGAACTTGCTGCCTGCGGGGCACTGACCTGCGGCGTCCTTATCTACCTTGGCGCCGTCGTTATTGATGCAGTCCGGGGTGATGAGGCGTGCCAGCAGGTTCGGCACGGCTGCCTTCAAAATCTCCTGCTTGTCAGCCATCGACATGGAGTTGTCGAGCATGAACAAGAGGTCGATCTTGTCGATGGACGAGGTCTGCACCGTCTTCACGAACACGTTGCTGGTGTTCGGCGACTGAGGCTCAACTGGACGGTCGAGACAGCCGGCGCTGAGACCGGCGGCGCCGAGCAACAACGTCCCGGCCGCCAGTGCGCCACGCAAAGTGCGCTTGGGAGCAGAAGTTCTGGTTTTGGTCATCGAGATGGCTCCTGGTGCGTTCGAGGGCACCGTGGTGCTTGGAAGGCCGAGGGACTTGAAGGCCCGACGTAGTGGCGGGCGAAAACCGACGGACGGGAAAGAGAGTGGAGACGGAGCGGAGAATTCGTACCGAAACTCAGCTCGCGGGGTGACTTGTTTCCGCCAAGAGTTCAGGCGGACAAACTTCAGGGACGCAGGCGCTGGTAAAAAAGCTCACGCTTCCACCCGAGAATCTCCGCGTGAGTGCGCCCGAGATTCGCGCCTTTTCAGTCACAAAGCAACGCCCATTCCATCGAGAAAACGCTCAAATATCGGGCCTACCCGCCCCCAATCAGCAACACAGTTGGCGCAAATCGAGCTCAAACAGACAACTGAGTTGGCACCACCAGAGCGGAACCGCTTTCACCTTGCTCGGAATTTGGTTAAACCAGTGTGCCGCCGTCTCCGGGGGTTGAACCGGGCGAGGTGGACGGTTCCGCCTCGACTTCCGTCTCGGTGGCGGAGGACTCTGGGGCGTCGAGCTCGTCCGTCGGATCGTCCTCGGCTTCCTGGGTTGCCGCGACAAAGTGTTTGCGTAGCGCGTCGAGTTGTCGCCGCGTCACGCCAGGGATGGCCAGGATGGTTTCATCCGACGCGAGCGCGACGCCCTCCACCGTGCCGAGCTCCTTGAGCAGCGCCTGACGTGTCTTGGGGCCAATGCCGGCGATGCCGTCGAGCTCCGACTCGAAGCGCCACTTTTTGCCCGCCTGCTTGCGACCGCGGTTGGCAAAGCGGTGCGCTTCGTCACGAGCCCGCGCCAAAAGAAACAACTCCGGGCTATTGGGGCGGAGCGCGATGGGGTTCTTCTGACCAGGCAGGTAAACGCGGTCGACCACCTTGTCCCCGCGCAGGCTCTCGCGCTCCTTGGCGAGCCCGACGATGGGCAAGTCGAAGAGGCCGAGATCGTGTGCCGCAGTGAGCGCAACCTGCAGCTGCCCGCGTCCGCCATCGACGACGAAGAGGTCCGGCAATTCCCACGTCGAGCTCCCGGGTGCGGCGCCGGGGACATCTGCCGTCTCCACGGCTTGCTCGGCCTCGGTCGCTCCGCCGAGCTCGGGTGCTCCGCCGAGCTCGGGTGCTCCGCCGAGCTCGGTTGAGCTCTCCAGGGCGCTCGCCGCACCTTCCCTCAGAGGCTCTCTGGAGGGCTCGCGGGCAGCGAGACCTCGTCGGAACCTGCGCGCGAGCACCTCGTACATGGCGCCGTAGTCGTCGCCGTCCTGCACCGTGCGTACCCGGTAAATTTTGTAACGGCTCTTGTCCGGCAGCCCCTCGCGCAGCGCGACCACGGAGCCCACGGTGTCACGACCGCCCAGGTGAGAAATGTCGCAGCACTCGATGCGACGCGGAAGTGAAGGCAGCCGCAAGCGCTGCTGAAGACGCGCCAGCCGTTCATCGATGTCCTCGGCGGCGCGGCGCTTTTCGTCGAACGCATGGCGCGCGTTGTCCGTCGCCAGCTCGAGCAGCTGTCTCCGCGGGCCGCGCTGCGGAGCGGTCACCGGCACCTTGGCGCGCCGCTGCCCGCTCACGTCCGCTCGCCGTTCGCCGAGCCACTCTTCGACGCCTTCGGCGCCTTCGGGAAGCACGGGCACGATCACCTCGTCCGGAACGTGCGCGGCGCCCAGCCCGCCTTCGCCGTAGTGCTCACGTAGGAAGGTCGCGACGATTTCGTCGTTCGGAATTTCCATGCGCGCATGCGACAGGCTCGCCACCTCGATCACGCGGCCTTGACGAACGTAGACGACCGAGAGCTCGACCAGATCACCTTCTCGATACAGGCCCAAAATGTCCTGATCTTCGTCGCTCACCATCACGACGCGCTGCTGCTCGCGCACCTTGCGCACCGCGTCGAGCTGGTCGCGGTACGTCGCCGCCAGCTCGAACTCGAGCGCTTGACTCGCTTGCTTCATGCGGGTCTCCAGCTCGCGACTCAAGTCGTCGTGGCGCCCCGCCAAGAACAAGTCCACCGCGCGCACCTGCGCCCCGTAGAGCTCGGAGTCCACCTCGTACACACACGGCGCCGGGCAGCGCTTGATTTGATACTGAATGCAGGGACGCTTGCGACTCTCCAGCTCACGATCGCTGCACGTGCGGAGCTTGAAATGCTTTTCGACGAGGTGCAGCGTGCGGCGCGCCGCCGTGGCCGAGTGGAATGGTCCGTAGTAGCGCGCGCCGTCGGCTTTCGAGCGCCGAACCAGCTCGAGGCGAGGCCAGTCTTTCGCCGTATCCAGGCGGAGATTCAGGTACTCCTTGTCGTCGCGGAGCTTCACGTTCAGGCGAGGCCTGAGCTCCTTGATGAGGTTGTTCTCGAGGATCGCCGCTTCCTTTTCGGTCAGCGTGACGATGGTTTCGAGGTCCCCGATGAGGCGCGGTAGCTCCGGAATGAACGCGCGGCTGTCCGAGCCCCCCGCCTGGAAGTAGCTGCGCACGCGGGCTCGGAGGCTCTTGGCCTTCCCCACGTACAAAACCTGGTTTTCCTTGTCGCGAAAAACGTAGCACCCCGGACGGACCGGGAGCGCCTCGAGTTTTTCTTCCACGACCCGCGGGAGCATGCTGGGCACTTAGCCCAGTTTTCGCCGCCGCGCAGGAGGCTGGCGGAGTCTCGTGTCACCGCGCGTCCGAGCGCTGCGATCACCTCGCCCGGAAACTTCGCCCAGTGCGATGAACGGAGCGCTCGCGGGCGCTCGTTCGCTCCCCGACGTTGCGAGAGCCGTGCACCTCGTGCCATTTGAGACGACGTGTCTCGCCTCGCCCTCCTCGGGAGCTTGCGCCGAGCCGTCAGTCGCCCCGCGGCCGTGGCGAGCGTCGGCTTGTGCGCCCTCGCTGGCACGGCCATCGGCGTCCTGCTCGTGCCACGCGCGCCCGAGCCTGCTCTGGTCGAAGCTCCTCCACCCCAGGTGCGTTTCTTGGGCAGCGAGCTGCCGCTCGGCGACGGCGCGGTGGAGCGCGCGGTGGAGCGCGTGCGCCGCTTCGCCGCGCGCGGCTTCACGCTCCGCCTGCCGGACGGGGCGTTTCGCACGTATCCGCTGGGCGCGCTGGGCGCTCGCATCGACACCGCGCGTCTCACTCAGTTGGTGCGCGACGCGGAGGACTCGACGAGCCCGCTCCGACGCGTGTGGAAGTCCCACGACGCCGACGCTACCGGCGCGGGCGCGCGCACGTTCCCCGTTCCGGTCCATCTCGATCTGCACGAAGCCCTCCCCGTCCTCCTCCGCCTGAAGGACGAGCTGGATCGAGTTCCGGTGGACGCGCGCCTCGATCTGGAGAAACGCGAAGTTCGACCGGAGGTGTTGGGCCTGGAGCTCGACGTGGACGCCACGCTCGAAGCGATGGATGCGGCCTTGGCGCGAGGAGAGCTCTCGACGTCCGCGCGCTTCGTGGAGCTCGAGCCGAGGCGACGCGCCAAGGAGCTGGGTGCGGTCGACTTCAGCCGCGTGCTCGGCTTCTTCGAAACGACGTACAATCGGAGTCAAGAAGCGCAAGACCGCACGTACAACCTTCGCCTTGCGGCTTCCAAGTTGGACGGCACGGTGCTCCTGCCAGGGGAAGTCTTCGACTTCAACGAGGTCGTGGGGCCGCGCGACGAAGCCAACGGGTACAAGGTTGCGCACGTCATCGCCGACGGCGAGCTCGTCGACGGCATCGGCGGAGGCACCTGCCAAATCTCGGGCACGCTGCACGGCGCGGCCTTCTTCGCGGGGCTCCAAATCGTCGAGCGCTACCCGCACACGCGGCCGAGCTCGTACATCAAGATGGGGCTCGACGCGACGGTGGTGTACCCCACCATCAACTTCCGCGTGGCGAATCCCTTCACGTTCCCGATCGTGCTGCACCAGACGGTGAAGAACGGCGTCGTCCGCGCCGAGGTCCTCGGTCCGCCACATGACCTTACGGTCACTTTGATCCGTCACATCGACGCCGCCATCCCGTTCGACGAAGTCGAACGCCCCGACAGCGCCCTCCCGCACGGCGAACGCGTGCTGGCGCAGCGCGGTATCCCCGGTTTCCGCCTGCATCGCTACCGCATCGTCCGCGATGGAGACCACGCCGTTCGCGAACGGTGGAACGACGTGTACCCACCGGCCGCGCAAATCGTGCGCGTCGGCAGCGCGAAAAAGGGCGAAGAAAAACCCTCCGTTGCGAAGCGACGCGACGATCCGACGCCGGAATACCTCGCCGACGAGCTCCTCGTCTCGACGCTGCGCACCGGCGACGACGGCAAACCCACGTTCTCCGAGAACCGCGAAAAAGGTCGCTTCGGTGAAGCTGGCTGGATGAAAAAAGCGGGCATGCGAACGTGGGAGCGTCGTTCGGACTAAGCTTTGCGCGCTCGACTCGCGGTCGCGCTCCCCCGATGAGAACCCGCTTCGTGTCGCGACTTCACCAGCGATCGAAAGGGCGACGTCAGTACGTCTCCTTTTCGTCTGCTCATAGAGCAACGAATCGCCGACGCGCTTACGGCACTGCTTGCTTCGACGTTAAGTTGATTCCCCAGATGTCGTCCCAAGTTACGCACGTGGTGAATCTTTTCGGCTTGATCGGTGAGGGTTGACTACCTGTGCCGCTTACGAGACAAGGGGCGACAACGGAGTGAAGGGTGTGAGGAGCGCTTTCCTTCGGTGTTTCGCCCCGCGCACGGCGTCCTACGTGGTGCTCAACGCGGCCAGCGAAACAGGCTGACCGGGCGCCTGGCCCGGACCGGGGAATCACCGTGGCGAGCCAAACGCTTGCCCACTTGATGGATGGGGACGATGGAGACTGCACAAGCGATCGCAAGTGAAGCCAAGGGCGGTATGTCGATGGACGGCGCGAGCACGCTGCCGGCGGTGGACTGGGACAATCCGCGCGTTTTCGCGATTCTGAGCGCCGCTGCCAAATGCTTTGCGCGTCGCGGCTTTCACACCACGACGCTCGCAGAAATCGGCAAGGAGCTCGGGCTGCGCAAGAGCATCGTCCACTACTACTTCGCGAGTAAGGCTGCGCTCGTCCAAGAGGTGCAGAGCTTTTCCTACAAGCTCACGCTGCGAGCGATCCGCGAAGCGCTGAGCAACCAGAGCACGTCACGTTCCCTCGAGGATGCTCTCGTCTCCCTCTGGAAGTGCCTCCACGAGGACGCGACGACCAAGGGACTGAACGTCGAAATCTGGAGCGCCATGCGACAAGACCCGGAAATTCGCCGACGCGCAGGAGTGCTCCACGCCGACGCGCAGAAGCTCTTGGCGGAGCGCCTTTCGTCGCAGTTCGCGGACGCGGACGCCATCGCGGCTCTCACCTTGGCCGTGCTCGATGGGCTCTCTGTGGCGGAAGCCATTCACGGCGAAACATCGAAAACCCGCGCTACGTTCGACGCCTTCGTTCGCTTGGCGTCGAACGCCCGCGCGCAGGCCTCGGCTTCCTGACACGGCAGCTCGCGCCTGAGCGCACGAAAACCAGTGGAGCACGCGAAAACCGCGCGTGACCAAGCTCAGCCGGACGCCCGACGTACGGAGACCCGCAGGTTCGCTGAGCCACGGCTTGGTTGAGCCACTGGGCGATCGAGACAAGGGCGACCGTCGCTTTGCGACGTGTCGCCCTTTCTGTCCAACGTCTCCCAGCAAGGCGCGTAGGCGGCGCCGGAGGGTGCTTCCGGCTCCGGCGTTGCCTACGTCAGCTTGGGAACGCCCGAGGTTTGTACTAACCGAACAGGCATGGGCTTCTCCTCGCTGCTCGGTCAAGCCACCGCCGTCCAAACGCTCGAGCGCGCGCTCCAGAGTGGCCAGGTGCACCATGCGTACCGCTTCGAGGGTCCCGAGGGCGTAGGAAAAGAGCTGGCCGCGCTGAGGCTCGCTCAGGCGCTCGTGTGCGAAACGGGCAACGCGTTGGGCTGTGAGACGTGCTCCCCGTGCCGCCGCGCGATCACTTTCACCGACCAGGCTCCGTCGGTTCCGCAGCACCCGGACGTCCTTTTGGTCCAGCGCGGCCTTTACCCGGCGTCTCTCGTGGGCTCGGCCGAGGCCACCGGGATCGGCGTCGAGCAAGTGCGGCGCATCGTGCTCGGACGCGTCGGCTATCCGCCGCACGAAGGCCGCGCGCTCGTCATCATCGTTCGTGACGCCGACGAGCTCACAGTGTCGGCCGCGAACGCGCTGCTCAAGACGCTCGAGGAGCCCGGTCCGAAGACGCACTTCGTGCTGCTCACCAGCCGCCCCAATCGCCTGCTCGACACGGTCCGCTCGCGCACGCTCGCCGTGCGATTTCGCCCGCTCGCCGACGAGCTCGTCGCCGATCTCCTCGAAAAGAACGGAGCGCCGCGGAGCGCCGCGGCGCTGGCGCAGGGCAGCGTGTCGCTCGGCCTTCGCCTGGCCGACGCGGAGGCCTTGGCCGAGCGAGATGCTTTCGTCGAAGCCGCCGACCGAGCGCTGAGCGAGGAGGATTTGGCGCGGGCCATAGCCTTCGCGGAGCGACGGTCGGAAGACCGCGACGGCCTGAAGAGCCTGCTCTCACATCTCGCTTACATTTATGCGCTGCGCGCGCGGGACGCGATCGCAGCCGGGCTCGCTGGCGGTGAGCGCTGGGCGGAACGCTACGCGCAGGTGATGCGAGCGAGCGACGAGGTCGAGCGCAACGCGCAACCAGCGCTCGCGCTCGAGGCGCTGGTCACGCGACTTCGTCGCACCTGAACCGCAAGCGGCGTGGACGTCGCGGTTTTCGGCGTAGTGCGGGAGCACCGGGCTTTGCGGCATTTTGCTGCCCCCAGGAAAAAGACGGTGCTCCGCGGTTTGGAGGCCGTTCGGAGCGCGATACCACGACAGCAGCGGCGCGCCTTTTTGCTCGAGCTCGACGGCTCGGCGGCTCGGCGCCTTACGTCGCAGGCGGCCGAAACAGCGACGAAAGACGCGCTGTTCGGCGTGTGATTTCGTCGTACGCGGCCTGTCCGCTGACTCCGATGTCCGGAAGCAACGCACCGATGACGGCGACCGCGACGCCCAGCGCCGCGACGCGCACCGCGGACGCTTCGTCGATGCCGCCGATGGCCACGAGCGGAACGGATGCGCGATGCGCGGCGGCGCTCAGTCGCTCGAGCTCGTCGAAACCGACGGTGGGCTCGGGATTTCTCTTGTTCTCCGTGCCGAAGACGGGGCCGAGCGCCGCGTAGTCCGGACGCGCGGAGAGCGTGTGAGTCAGCTGTGATACGTCGTGCGTGGAGACGCCCACACGAAGTCGTGGAAAGGCACGCCGCACGTCCTCGAGCGGAAGATCGTTTTGTCCAACGTGGACCCCGTCGCAGCCAGCGGCTTCCGCCAAGTCGGCGCGGTCGTTGGCGAACAGCAGCACTCCGGCGTCCCGCGTCGGACCACGGAGCGATCGGAGCCACGCCAGCGTTTGCGCCGCGCCCGCGTGTTTGGCGCGCAGCTGGAGTACCTTCGGACCTCCGAGCAGAAGGGCGCGCCCGGCTTGCACCACGGCGAGCCCCCGCCGCTCGAGCGCGTCGACGTCCAGGATGGCGTACAGGCCGGGGAAGTGCCTCTTCACGCGCTGGGGCTACCAAACGACCGCTCTGCGTGCCAGCGCTCGCGCCTCGGGGCTGCTGCTCGCAGCTCCCTCGTGGTAACCAGGGCGCATCATGATCCGGATCCCCGGCCTCGTCGTTTCCGTCCTGACCCTGCTTCTGCCGCTCGGTTGCGCGAGCGGTTCGGCGTCGGTGTCGACCTCGACCGCAGCGAACGACTCGACGGAAAACGCGGAGCCCGAAGACCGCGCCCCGACGACCAACTCCGACGACGGCGCCCCGGGCGGCGTCGCCAAGGACGGACTTGCGCCGTCCGGCTCAGGCGATGCGTCCGCGGAAGATGTCCCGCCCGAGCCTCCCTGGGCGGCCAGCGTGCGGGAAACGCTCCGTGGCGCGGAGGCTACGGAAAATCCCTTGGGCCTCGCGCTCGTCGTGAGCCAGAGCGGCGCGGATCTGCCCTGGACGCTCCTCGTGGCGAATCCGACGGAACGCGCGGTCCGTCTCGTCGCCGACGTGCGTCTCTTGGAGCTGGAAGTGCAGAAGCCCTCGCCCCCGCAGACCACGCCCACCGCCAAGGTCCAGACGCCCAAGCTCGAAAAGTGCCAGCTGCCCGAGAGCGAACGCCCCAAGTCGGCGGACGACGAGCTCACGGTGGAGCTCGCCGCAGGCGCGATGGCCGTTTACCGCTTCGACCCGCGCCTCGTGTGCGACGAGTCGCTCCTGGTTCCCGGCGCGGTGGTGACGCCGCGCTTCGGTTGGGCGCCAAAAACGAAGACGGTGTGGAAGGGCGGCAAGAAGGAGGAAGTGCTTCTTCCGCAGCAAGAGCCGTTCGTCGCGAAGCTCGAGGTGCAAGGCAGCGCCGAAGGGCCCGAGCCTCTCAAACAGCTCACGGGGCCCTCCTTCTCGCTCGACGACAGCTACGCCGAGCCTCCGGAACAGGACGACGCGACGACGGACGAAGGTCCGCCTCCGTTCCGCATCGCCGTGCGCCCGCTCGGCTCGGCCAACGACGTCCGAAACGAGACCGTCACCGTCGAAATCAAGAACCCGGCCTCGGTCGGCCGCTACTTGTTCGTTCGCCGCGAGCTCATCACCTACGAAATCGTCGGTCCCGCAGGCTCGTCCACCTGCAGCGTCTACCCCGACCAGCGCGCTCCCGCGCGCCAGAGCTTCGAGTACTTCGGTCCGGGTCGAACGCTCAACTTGGTGAGCCGTTTGCCGGAAATGTGCCCGCCCGGAACGTTCGACACGACCGGCATTTACCGCGTCCACGCTCGCCTGGACGCGACCGAGCGCGGCGACGACTACAAGCTGAACGCCTTCGTGGGCGTCGTGGCCTCGAAGAAGCCGGGGATTTTGCGCATGCGCGGCGGCACGCCGCCGCGCATGCAGGTGCTGCCCATTCGCGCCTCTTCCCGCTGAGCTGCGCGCTTCGCGCCGCTTTTCGGCAGCCTCTGGATTCAGGGTCGAGCCGCCTCGAGCTCGGCCAGCTCGGCGGAGTTTTCGAGTGCGCGGGGGTCCGTCGGATCGATGACGAGCGCCCGGTTCAAGGCCTCTCGCGCGCCGCGCAAGTTACCGCGGCGCGCCTCGGCCGTGGCCAAGTTGATCCAGGCGGATCCCAGCTCTGGATCGAGCTGGGTGGCCCGTCGCGCGAGCGCCAGCGCCTGCTCGTACTTTCCTTCGACCAAGCGCGCGTAAGCCAAGTTGGACGTGAACGTCGCCCGCTCGGGCTCGAGCGCAACCGCACGCGTCAAGTGCTTCTGCGCGCCTTTCAGATCCCCGATCGCCAAGTAGGCCGCACCGAGATCCCCATGCACGCGAGCGTTGTTTGGCTCGATGCGCAGCGCCGTTTCGTAGCTGCGCGCGGCCCGCTCGACGTCCCCCCGCATCATGTAAGCCGTACCGAGGTTGGCGTTGCGCTCCGCGCTCGTCGGCTCGAGCCGCACCGCGCGCTCGAAGGCGGAGAGCGCGCCCTCCGTGTCGCCCGTGGCGAGGCGCGCCACGGCCAGCGCCGACTGCGCCTCCGCGTCCTCCGGCAGCTCCCGCGCAGTGCGCGTCAAAGTCGCCAGCGCATCGTCTGCGCGCCCCAAAGCCAAGAGCACGCGCCCTCGCTCGAAGCGCGCCGGCAAATACGCCTCGTCCAAGGCCAGCGCCCGGTCCAACAGCGACAACGCCTCTCGTCCGCGCGCGTCGTCCGCTGACGCGCCATACGCCAGCGAAACTTCGCTCATGGCGACGCGTGCCAAGCCGACGAGCGGCGCGGGGTCCCGAGGCGCGAGGCGCTGTGCTGCTGCATACCTCCGCGCCGCTTCCTCGAAGCTCGAAATGGCAAGCGCGGCGTCCCCCGTTTCGAGCTCGCGGTCGGCCGCCGTGCCGTCACCTCGCGCGAGCCCCTGCACTGCGAGGGACGTCGCGGCCGCGGAGCGCTCGCCGGTGGACCCGTGCTCGGACCCCGGCTCAGGGGCGTTCTTCACCTGCACGACGCGGGGGGTCGCGCTTTCGCCCGTCGACGTTTCGGGCGCGGCTGCGACGGGTGCGCCGCCGCAAGCAGCCACGCAGAGCGCCAACCCAGCACCGATGAGAGCGCCCAGGTTCACGGCTGGACGTTGTCTCGCCGGTGCGCGGCGCCGTCGTAACTGAACAGAACGGGCTTGTCCTCGACCTTCGTCGCGAGAGACGCCGGACGCTTCCAGAGGCGCACGAGAGCCTCGAGCGCGCGCTGAGCATAGTCGATGCGCAGATCGATGCCCCGATGCTCGTGCCGCAAGAGGAGCTCCCCGCGGTTCTTGTAGTTGGCGTCTTCCACGAAAATGACGGGGTTGCCCGAGTTCGTGAGCTGCGAAAGCAACTTTTCCTTCACCTTCTTGAACTCGCGCGTCACCACCTCGTAGCGGTCGTTCCGCTCGGACCAATCGAACGCGAAGAGCCCTTGTTCCAACGCGAACTCCGGCGTCAGAAATTCGTCGATGAAGGTGACGTCCGTGTACAGGGCGCGCACCTCGAAAATTTTCTCCTGACCAAGCCCCAAGCGGAGGTCCCAGTTGCGCTTGGCCTCGAGATCCCGGCACTCGTCCCAGTCCCGCCCGAAGCGCCCCTTGTTCCAGCGGTCCTCGATGTGCCGGTAGAGCTCCACGCCCAGCTTGTAGGGGTTCAGCTGCTTGCCGTTCGTCGCCATGACGCCGGCGTTGTTGTCCGCGTAGTCGACGATCTCGCTCCAGTCGCAAACGTGACCCGTCATCATGCGCGAGTGGTTGTAACTGGCCCACCCCTCGTTCATGATTTTCGTCTGCATTTGCGGCAGGAAGTAGTACGCCTCGTCGCGAATCACGGCGAGGATGGTCCGCTCCCAGCGCTCGAGCGGAGCGTGCTCCAAGAGAAACGCGAGCACGTCCTGCCGCGGCTCCGACGGGAACTTCCCCTTCTTCTGATCTCGCTCGGCCCGCAGCTTTTCACGCTGGCTGTCGATGTACTCCGCCGGGTTGATGAAGGACTCCATGTAGTCCTTCGCCTTGAGGCGCGGCACCTCCACGTCCGAGGACTCGACCTCTTCGTCGTCCGGCGTCTCCGGCGCGTGCCGGACGATGAACGGAGAATACGGATCGATGAGGTTCTCCAGGCTCAGACAAACGTCGATGAGCTCCTCGACGGGCTCCACGCCGTGGCGCGCCATGAGGCGACGCACCGCCGAGCCATGGTTGGCCATCTTGTCGATCCACTTGCGGTTCGGCTGGTAGTCCGCGCCGCGCCGCGACAGCTCCGTCACCATGCGCGAGCTCGAATCCAAGTCGGTCGAACGAAACGCGAAGTTGTTCTTGAAGAAATCGACGTGCCCGTAGACGTGGCACATCACGAGCTTCTGGTCGGTGAGGCTGTTGCCTTCGAGCAAGTACGCGATCGAAGGGTTGTTGTTGATGACCATCTCGTAAATCTTCGAGAGGCCATACTCGTAGCTCTTCGACATGCGCTCGTATTCCATGCCGAAGCGCCAGTGCGGGTAGCGCGTGGGAAACCCGCCGTACGACGCGATTTCGTTCATTCGGTCGTACGACAGAATTTCGAAGACGGTCGGAAAGAAGTCGAGCCCGATGGACTCCGCGATGCGCTCGATGCGCTCCTGCTCCAAGCGCAGGTACGGAGGCAACGTCGTCTTCTGACCGAAGGGTGTCATCTGCCCTTCCCCAAGAAATCCTTGATGCTGCCCACGATGGCTTCGCGATCCGCGATTTCGGAGGTGACGACGCGCTCGTCGTTCGGAAAGTGCTCCTTCAAATCCTTCAAGAACTGCCCCGAGCCATAGGGGCTCTCTACCTGTCCGTACGCGAACATGTTCGAAACCGGCAAGAGCTCGTTCCTCAGGATCTGCACGCACGTGAGCGTGTCGTCCATCGACCAGTTGTCTCCGTCCGAAAAATGGAACGGATAAATGTTCCATTCGTCCGACGGGTACTCGCGTTTGATGATGTCCGAGGCCGCGCGGTACGCGCTGGAAATCATGGTGCCGCCGGACTCGCGCGTGCGGAAGAACGTGTCCCTGTCCACCTCACGCGCCACGGCGTCGTGAATGATGTAGCGGCTCTCGATGCCGTCGTATTGGCGGCGCAGCCACGTGTCGATCCAGAAGCTCTCGATGCGGACGATTTCTTTCTGCTCGTCCCCCATCGAGCCGGACACGTCCATCATGTAGATGATGACGGCGTTGGCGACGGGCTGCTGCTCGACGCGCCACGCCCTGTAGCGCTTGTCCTCGCTCTGCGGCACCACCAGCGGCACCCGCGGGTCGTAGATGCCGGCGGCAATGCTGCGACGTAGCGCCTCCTTGTAGGTGCGCTTGAAGTGCCGGAGAGACTCGGGGCCCACGCGTCGCACGCCGGTGTAACGGTCCTTGGTGCTGACGATCTTGCTCTTGCCCTTGTCCTCGATCGACGGAAGCTCGAGCTCTTCGCCCAAAATGTCCGCCAACTCGTCCAAGGTGACGTCCACCTCGAGCACGTGCTGCCCTTCGCCCTCGCCAGCCTTGCCCGGGCCACCCTCACCGGGGTCCGCGCCGACGGGATCTCCCACCTTGCCGTCACCTTGACCGACACCGCCGCTCTGCTTGGTGCCGTAAATGAAGCGCGGCACCTCGATGTGCGGGATGGGGATGGAGACTAGATCTTTGCCCTTTCGCCCGATCATCTCCCCGTGGGAGACGTACTGGCGCAGGTTCTTACGAATGCGCCCTCGGACGATGGAACGGAACCGTGAGTGATCTCTGTCGATCTTCAGGGAAAAGACCTCCTGACAGTTATCGCATGTCGAAGGCCCTTCGTCAGCCTTCCTCGTGAGCCTTCCCGTTCGAGCGCTCCGCGACCCGGGTGTTCGTCGCCTGTCCGCTCACTTGCCTACATGGAAACGGAAGACGGGGCGCTCCGGTACCCAGAGGGTCTTCGTTCTCCACCCTGACCGCGGCCTCACGGCCCGAGCGCCGCTCGTTGCGGCTTTCGAGCCCGTCGGCTACTCATGAAATGATGACGACGACGCCTTCCGACGCGACGAGCACGGGCTCGAGCGGCCGAGAGTGCCTGGTACTGACCGCGGTCGGTCCCGATCGACCCGGGTTGGTCAACGCCCTCGCGGCGCTCATTCGCGAGTCCGGTGCGAACCTCGAGGACACTCGCATGGCGCAGCTCGGCGGTGAGTTCGCGGTGCTGCTCTTGGTCACTGGCCCCGACGCCGCCCTCGAGCGCGTCGAGTCCCACAAACCCCGCGTCGAGGAACAGCTCGGCCTCACCTGCTACAGCAAGCGCACCTCGCCGAGCGCACCCGCGCGCGACTCGCTCGGCTATCGAATGCGAGTCAGCGGCATCGACCGGCCGGGCATCGTTCAGCAAGTGTCCGGCGTGTTGGCGCAGCGCAGCATCAACGTGACGTCGCTGAGCTCACGCGTCGCCAACGCTCCGCTGACGGGAACGCCCATGTTCTATCTCGACGCGTCGCTGCAGGTTCCGGGCGGCGTCGCGCTGTCCGAGCTCCGAAGAGCGTTGGCCAGCACCTGCGACGAGGAAAACCTGGATTTCTCGCTCGAGGCCGATCGCGGCTAGGCTCGGCTCGGCTCGGCTCGGCTCGGCTCGGCTCGGCTAGGAAACATGGAGAAGCTCCGGGCGGCGGAGCCGCGCGGAGCCGACCACGGAAGAAGCAAGCATGCATTTCGTTTGCGCTACCCACGGCCACTGCTTCGACGGGCTCGCCAGCGCCGTCGTGTTCACGCGCCTCTTGCGCGCCGTGGCGCCGGAGGCCGTCGTCCAGTACCGAGCGTGCGGCTACGGCGCCAATCAGCCCAAGGCGAACGAGGCGGTCTTGGTTGGTGACCAGAATGCCGTGCTCGATTTTCGCTTCGAGGACTCACCGCGGCTCAGCTGGTACTTCGACCACCACAAAACCGCCTTCCCGAAGCCCGAGGATCGCGACGCCTTCGACGCGCGCGCCCGCCTCGCGCCAACACGTTTCTTCTACGACGCAGCCTACTCGTCTTGCACCAAGCTCATCGCCGACGTCGCGCGCACGGAGTTCGGCGTGTCACTCGACGACTTGGACCAGCTCATCGAGTGGGCAGACATGGTGGACGCAGCTCGCTTTCCGACGGCGGCCGCCGCGGTCGATCGCACCAACCCCGTGATGCAGCTCGTGGCGGTGGTGGAGCACTACGGAGACGACCGCTTCCTCGGCAAGGCGGCTCTGGAGCTCCTTTCGCGGCCTCTGGAAGAGGTCGCGCGCTCGTCGCTCGTCACACGGAAGTACAAAACCTTGGGTGACAAGCACGACCGCTTCACCGCCCGAGTTCGCGAGCGCGGCCACGTCAAGGGCCGCGTCGTTCACGTGGATTTGACCGACAGTCCCGTGGACGCCGTCGCCAAGTTTGCCACGTACGCCATGTACCCCGAGGCGGTGTACTCGGTCGTCGTGGGCCTCCTGTCGGGCGGCGTCAAAATTTCCGTCGGTTACAACCCCTGGTGCGGCGCTCCGCGCGACGTGGACGTGAGCGCCATTTGCTCCCGTTGGGGCGGCGGCGGGCACCCCGTCGTCGGCGGCATCGCGTTCCCTCGCTCCGAGGTGGAAAAGGCGCGCACGGTCGCCCAACAAATTGCCGATGAGCTCGCCGGTTGATTCGATGTGGGACTACCTCTCCAAGCTCGGCGCTCGGTCGTGGGGCCCCTCGCCCCGGCTCAGTCAACGCGCGCTCGCGCGCCTCGCCGTCTGGAAACGGCGTCCCGGTGAGCGCCCCAAGGTGCTCGGCCACCGAGGCGCGCGCCACGCGTGGCCAGAGAACACGCTGCTCGCCTACCAGCGCGCGCTGGACGAGGGCGCGGACGGCATCGAAATCGACGTGCGTACCACGGCGGACGGCGCGCTGGTCATCGCGCACGACGACGTGCTTTCGCCCGAGACCCACGACGCGCGCGGCCCCTTCGCAGAAATCGAGCCCCCTCGCCTCGGGCAGCTCACGGCTTCACAGCTCGAGAGCGTCCGGCTCGCGCAGGGCGAGCGCATCCCCACTTTGCGCGAAGTGCTCGAGTTTTCGCGCCGCACGGGCTCGCTCGTCAACGTCGAGCTCAAGCGAGACGTCGCGTCGCGAAGCCAGCTCGTGCGCGACGCGTGCGCGTTGCTCGATTCGTTCGAGGACGTTCACGCGCTCGTCTCCAGCTTCGATCCGTTCATCCTCCGCGCCGTCCGCGCGCGTTGCCCCGACGTACCGGTGGCGTGGCTGGTGCACGCCGAGCAACGCGTGCTGAAGCATGCCCCTGGCTGGCGCCTCTGGGGCGCGGACGGCGTGAACCCGGAGAGCGTCGACCTCCCCGCATCACGCATCCAAGAGCTCTCGAGCGCCGGCGCGCTCATCAACGTATGGACCGTCAACGAGCCAGCGCGCGCGCGCGAGCTGTCGGCGCTCGGCGTCGACGGAATCATCACCGACGCCCCCGGCGCCATTCTTCACGCCCTGCAAGCACCCTCCTGAAGGCCGCTTTTCGTGGGGTCAGCACAGGGGCCCCGAGCGCGGTGCTCCCGCACTACGGGCAGTGAGCCACTACTCGGCGCTCACTCCGTGCACGTCGCCAGACGTCGCGCGACGCCGCTGGGAGCCACCTGCTCGAACACCCCCGGCGGCAGGGCAGGGTTGTGCCACACCTCGTTGCTCCGAATCACGAGATCCTGGCCGCTCGCCGGCGCGCTGATGCGAATGCGCCGCGGCAGCTCTGCGGAGCACTCGGGACCGCTCGGAGGAAGCGGTGGCACGCCGAGCTCGATTTCCTCGGCGCTTCGCACCAGCGGGCGACGCTGCGCGGCTTCGTACCCGGCGAGATCCACTCGGTACAGCTCCGCCTCCTCTTGCCACACGCGCACGGAGGTCACGCGCACGCGCTGACGGCCGTACGCATCGTCCCAGTCGTCCGGATGCGGTTCTAGCTCAATCTCCTGACGCGATGCGTTCGCTCCCGAAAGCTCGAGCAAGTAGTGGCCGCCCCCGAAGAACGACGACCGCCACTCGATGCGCGCCGCGTCCGGCGAGTGCGAAAGCACCGGAGCCTGACCGCGCAGGAGCTCCACCAAGGCGAGCGGCGGAACCGGAACGCGCGTGAAGCGCTCCACGTTGCATGTCGTCGCGGCGCCTTCGAAGAACGTTTTGTTCCGGAGATCGAACAGGCCGAAGCGCGAGCCGTCCGACGTCAACGTCGACAACGTGGCGCCGAACGGGCTGTACACGTCGAAGCGCAACTTCGAGGGAGCCGCCGCCAAGTACAGCAGCTTCCCTCGTACGCGCATTCCTTCTCCGAAATAGTCGAGCGTAGCTTCCCCTTGAACCACGCGGCTGCAGGCGCCCCCTTCCCGCATCCGGGCGAGCGCCGCGTCCGCCGTAGGAAACGTCGAGCGCGGCGCCGCGTGGCAGCCGAGAACCGAAGCGGCGGCGAGGACGAGCCACGCCAGTTTCGACGCAGCTCGACCAGTTGGTTTTCGGTAGTCCATCACCCCTCGCCCCGCTCCACGCTCGCCCCCTCAAGCGCGCAGGGTTTCGAGCAATGCCACGTCGATGACGGGAAGCTCTACCCGCGCCGCGGTCACACCGACCCCGAACTGCTCACACAGACGCGCCAGCTCCAGTCCGTCCGTCAGTGCCACCGGGGCGGCGCCGAGGGCAGCGGCTTCTTCCCGCGCGCCACTCAGGACCTGACCGGTCGTGATGATCCAGCCCTGCGCCGCCGGACCGTAATGGTGCAACGCTCCGCGCAGCTCGGTCACGCGCTCGCGTCCCACGTCCTTTCCGTCGCGACGGAGAACGATGGCCACCGGAACGGCGCCCGCAGCCGACCTCGACGTGCCGGACAAATGCAGCTCCGCACCGTGCGTCCCCGGGCGGCGCACCACGACGATGTCTTCCACGCCCAGCTGCTCCAAAAGCACGACCAAGAGCTCACCCAGACCGCGGTGCGGGAGCGCCTTGAGCGCGTCCAGGAGGCTCCGCCGCGTCATTTCGCGCAGCTTGCCGAGCTCTCGCTCGACCGCCTTCTGCTGCGCATCGATGCGCTTGTCACGGCTCCACTCGGCGAGCGCCAGACGCCCGCCACCGAGTCGAAAGCGCGCCACACGTCCTTCGCGCTCCGCGCGCAGATTGTCCGCCGCCGCCACCGCGGCGATGGCTCCGGCGTTCAGGCCGAGGTCCGCACCGCTCCGAAGCTTGCGACGCACGGCGTCGGCCACGTTTTGCAGCGACACCGGTCCACGGCTCCGATCGAATCCGGCCAGCACCCGAGCGAGCGCCTCCGCCAAGGTGCGCCCCGTTTCGACGCCAGCGGCGTCGACGTCGGCTTCGACGCCCGAGAGCGACAGCTGTTCGCCCCGGTCGCGATCGCCACGCTCTCGCTCGCCGCGGTCGCGATCGCCACGCTCTCGCTCGCGGTCGCCACGCTCGCCGCGCTCTCGCTCGCCGCGGTCGCGGTCTCCACGACGCTCGGCTTGCGAAGGACGCTCACGCTCCGGACGCGCAACCTGCACGCCTTCTTCGTCGTCCACGGGCGCGTCCGACACGGTGTATCCCGGGAGATCTTCCTCCTCCCCACCGTTCGAGACGGCGACGTCCTCGTCCCGCTTGCCGCGCCCGCGCCGACGGCGGCGACGACGACGACCTTCGCGTTTCGAGTCCCCGCCCTCCGCTTCGGACTCCGTTTCTTCCTCGGGTCCGCCGAAGATGGGCTGATCGTCGTCCTCCTCCGGCTCGAAGAGCTGCGTCGCTCCAGCCGAAAGCTCGGCGCGGCGGAGCTCGTCGTCGTCCCGAGGCGGAGCCATCGAGCCGAGATCTTTGTGAGATGCGAGCGGCTTCTTGCCCTCACTTCCACGAGCAGGTGAGTCCGGCGAAGTCTCCGCGTCCGAAAGCTCCTCTGCGCCCTCGGAAGGGTCCACGCGCGCTGCGATGCGCTGGAGCGCAGGCGTGCGGTCGGCCAAGCCGTCTTCGATCGTTTTGTCGTCCCAGTCACGAAGCGCAAACACGCCGGGCTTGATGCGAACCAGCGGGTTGTCCTTCTCGTTCTTCTTCACCAGCGCGGCGAGACGCGCGCCCATGGTGACTTCGGGGCTCTTGCCCACGTGGCTGAGAAGGTTTCGCTCGATGGCGACGTCCGTGATTTCCTTGTAGTGGAGGGGCTTGCCCACGAGGCGCAGCACCTGGGCCGCGGCTTCGGTAAAAGTCATTCGCGCGTTGTCTTTCGATTCGGGGAGAGCCCGTTGCCCGCGGGATGGTCCACGCCAGAGCGAGCTCTCTCGTCCACGGCCCGACGCTCCTGGAAGGCCTGATGCCTCCACCTCCGGCAACGCCGGGCCACACGGGGCGACCTTCTAACACGCCCGGGGCGCCGCAACCAACCAGCCCCCGTGAGCAACGCCCAAGTCGGCGCAAGCTTGGACAAAGTGCGCCAAGGGGACCGGGAGTCATCGCCCCATCCGAGGCCTGCGACGTGTTGCGGATGAGCCGGGGATCCCTCGGCGCCGCGCGCGCCCGCTTCAGGTACGCGGAAACCCGCGCGTCGCCGGGAACCGGCGCAAGGGACCGAGCCCAGGCGCGGGATTTTCGTCGAGCGAACGCAAGGGCGGAGCAAGCTACCCTTTCCCCTCGCGGGCCATTCTCGGTCATACTCGGGCCGTGTCTGGAAGCGCCCTCTACGACGAGCTCTGCCGCCTCCTCGGCGAGGCGGGCGTCGAGGTGCGCGTCGAGGCCTTCGAGAAACCATCCGCGCGCGGTGGCGGGCTCTGTTTGGTCAAGGGAAAGCGCCTCGTCTTGTTGGACGCTGGCGCCAGCCCCGCGGAGCGGGCGCGAGCTTTGATCGAAGCGCTGGAAGACCTCGAGCTCGGCGGCGCTCGGCTGCGCGAGTCGGACCTCAGCCCCGAGCTGCGAAGGCACCTGAACCGTCGTGGACAAATGCCGTGGCCTCAACTGCGCGCAGCGCCGGGCCTCGCACGCTGCGAACCCGAAACCCCGTCACCGGGCACCATTCGACGTCGGCGCTCGTGACGCCGCTACCGCACGCCATGCTATGAAGCGGCGGTGATTTTCACGGTCGATGTGCCGCTCGCGCCCCTCTGCACGTTGGGCGTCGGAGGACCCGCGCGCTACCTCGCCACGGCGACTTCGGAAGCCGACGTCGCGGAAGCCGTCCGCTTCGCCGCCGAGCGAAGTCTCCCCCTCGTCGTGCTCGGAGGCGGCAGCAACGTGGTGGTGAGCGACGCCGGCTTCGACGGTGTGGTGCTTCGCGTGGGCCTTCGGGGAGTGGAGCTTCAAGAGCTCCCGGACGGCGCTGTTCGCCTCACCGCCGCCGCGGGTGAACCTTGGGATGCCTTGGTCGAACGCGCCGTGCGAGAGAACCTCCAGGGCATCGAGTGCCTCTCGGGCATCCCCGGCCTCGTCGGCGCTACGCCAATCCAGAACGTGGGCGCGTACGGGCAAGAAGTGTCCGAGTGCATCGAGAGCGTGCGCGTCTTCGATCGTGAGACCCACCGCACGGAAGAGCGGGCGGCCAACGAGTGCTCGTTCGGGTACAGGGACAGCTTCTTCAAGAGCGCTCAGCCGGGGCGCTTCGTCGTGCTCGGCGTCAGCTTCCGCTTGCGGCGCGGTGCGCCGCCGAAGCTCGCCTACGGCGAGCTCTCCAAGCATTTCACGGGCAAGCCGTCGCCCTCGCTCGCAGAAGTCCGCAGCGCCGTCCTCGAGCTGCGGCGCAACAAGTCGATGGTCCTCGACGCAGGCGATCCCAATCGCCGTAGCTGCGGCTCCTTCTTCGTGAATGCCCTCGTCACTCCCCGAGAGCTCGAGGTCGTCACGCTCCGCGCCAGCGTCACGCCGCCCCACTTTCCGCAAGAAGACGGACGCATCAAGATCCCCTCCGCGTGGCTCATCGAGCGCGCGGGCCTCGAGCGTGGAACGCGACGGGGCCCCGTGGGGCTCTCCACCCGGCACACGTTGGCGCTGGTCGCGCACGACGGCGCGCGTGCCACGGACGTGATCGGCTTCGCCTCCCACGTGCGCAGCACCGTCCGCGAAGTGTTCGGGCTCACGCTCGTGCCCGAGCCCGAATTCTGGGGCTTCGGCGATGCGGACGAGCGTTTGCCTCGCGCCTGAGGCCCGCGCGGGCGCCGCTTCCCTCCGAAAACGATCGACGCGCGGCGCCCTGCGTTGGGCACGTCCACTCGGCGCGTGTCCGTTACGGCACGTGCGACACGATACGCTCGATGGTCCTCTGCGTCGCGCTGTCGGGCGTGCCACGGAGGGCGAGGTTTCGCGCCCAAACCGCGAGCGGCGAGCGCCACTGAGCGACAGCGCCAATGGAACGCGAACGCCGCTGCAGGTCGTCGACGCGAGGACGCCGGTTCGCTTCGTACGCCTGAAGCGCCTCGGCAGCGTCCTTCGACGCGACGAGCTCACGCGCGAGCACGACCGCGTCCTCGATGGCCATCGCCGCGCCCTGCCCCAAGTTGGGTGTCATGGCGTGAGCCGCATCCCCCAGAAGCGCGACGCGACCGCGCACCCAAGGCTTCTGCGCGACCTCTTCGATGTCGTGATGCAAGAGCTCCACCTCGTCGCGGCCCAGGGCATCGAGCACCCGCGGAACGTCTCCGCCGAAGTCACCGAACGTCCCGCGCACGAACGCCGCGCGGCGTCGCACCGCGTCGTTCGTCGTCCCACGCGGCGCGTTGGCGACGAAGAACGCGTACACGTCGTCACCGACGAGCGGCACCAGCCCCACACGTTTGCCTGCGCCCCACATTTCGACGAGGCGCGAGACACCGCCCGGAACACGCCCCGTCCAACGCCAGCACGTGTACCCCGAGTACGTCGGCTCGTTCGTCCCCCATACGAGCTGCCTCACTCCCGAGCGGATGCCGTCCGCTCCAATGAGCGCTCGCCCCACGAGGCGCGTCCCGTCCGACAGCGAACACCGGACGCCCTCGGCGCCTTCTTCGAGCGACGTCACCGTGACCCCGAGACGAAGCTTCACCGGAGCGCCGTCGTCGCGAGCAATCCCTGCGCAGAGCACGTCGTGGAGCGCCCCGCGATCCACCGCGAGAGACCTTCCGTAGCGCGCTTCGATTTCGTGAAGCTTTGCGGCGGAGAGAACACGCCCCTGCCCATCCGTAATCGCGCCGCCCGAGAGGCTTCGCCCGCGCGCCTCCACCCCGTCCGCGAGGCCGAGCTCGCGAAGGGCACGGAGAGCGTTGGCGCCCAACGTGATGCCGGCACCGACGGCTCGGAGCGACTCCGAGCGCTCGACGACCTCCACGGGGCCCCCCCGCACCGAAAGTGCTCGAGCGAGCACCAGCCCTCCAATCCCACCACCTACGACGAGCACACGATTTTCCGCTTCCATGAGCACCTCCCGTCAGGGTGCAGACGCTGTTCGTCACACCGCTGGTGGCTCCTTTATGCTCCGAGCTGCGACCCCTGTTGACTCGCGTTTCCGGATGACCCTCACACCACGTAAAGCAGCGAAACAAGAGCGTTCTCGCGGGATGGTCGAGACCCTCCTGGACGCCACGGCTCGCATCGTGGGCCAGGTCGGCCTGGATGCGGCCACCACGAACCGCATCGCCGAGGTCGCCGGCGTGAGCGTCGGCTCTCTCTACCAGTACTTTCCCGGTAAAGCTTCGCTGCTCGCCGCGCTCATCGAGCGCGAAGCGCGCGCCGATCTCCAGGCCGTGCGCGCGGTCATGGACGCGGGCCGAGAGCTGCCGCTCACCGAAGCGATCGAGCGGGCGGTGGAGGAGCTGGTGTCGCGTCACGCGCGGAACCCCGCGCTCTATCGCTTCATGCTGCGGTACGTCCCCGAGCTCGGCCAACACGAAAAAATCCGCAACATCGCGGCCGAAGGTCGAGGCCTCTTGCGCGATTTTCTCGTCCTGCGTGAGCGCGAGCTGGCGCCCGGAGTCTCACCGGACGTAGCTGCACTGGTGCTCGGCAGCGCGCTCGAGGCGGCCGTGCATGCCGCCATCTTCGAGCGCCCCGAGCTGCTCGAGGATCGTACCCTCCATCGCGCTCTGACGCGCCTTGCTCGTTTGTACCTGACGGCAGAGGACGAACCCGCGCGCGCCTCAGCCCGCGAGCGGAAAGAACCAGGGCACGACGACGAGTGTCGCCAGCGCCATGAGCAGGAGCAGAGGAACGCCAATCTTCACGAAGTCGCCGAAACGATAGCCCCCCGCGTTCAAGACGAGCAGGTTCACGGGTGAGCTCATCGGCGTGACGAAGGCAGCAGACGAGGCCACGGCGACGGTCATGAGGACCGCTTGCGGGCTGATATGGAGGCTCGTCGCTACCTCGAGCGCAATGGGCGTGACCAACACGGCCGTCGCCGTGTTGGAAATGAAGAGCCCCACGAGCGCCGTGACGAAGAACAGCGCGAGCATGGCCACGTAGGGACCAAGCGAGCCCACGGTCCCGACGAGCCCGCGCGCGACGACGTCGATGGCGCCTACCTTGGTGAGCGCGGTCGACAGCGGCAGAACCGTCGCGATCAAGAGCACGGTTTCCCAGTTGATGGCGCGCTCCGCCTCCGCGGCGTCGATGCAGCGCAAAATCACCATGAGAAGCGCGGTGCAAATCACGACCAGGACGGGAGGCCCCAGGTCCATCGCCATCGCGACCAGCATGCCGACGAGCACGAAGAACGTGTGCAGAGCTTTGTCCGTGCGGAACGCGGCTTTCTTCAACGCCTCGGACTCGGCGACGAGAATGACGTCCGACAACTCGTTCCTCAACTTGACCAGCGACGGCCCGGTGCCCAAGAGCAGCAGAAGATCGCCCACCTGAACCACCGTCTGCGCCACGGATTCCCGCAGCACCTCGCGGGAGCGAAAGACCGCCATCACGCTGACGTCGAAGCGGCTGCGCAAGCGAGAGGCGGCGACCGTGTTGCCCACCAAGGACGAGCCCGGCGGCACGAGCAGCTCCGCCACGACGAGGCCGCGAGGCAACTCGTCGAGCCGCGCGACGAGGCGAAGGTGCGCCTCTTCTTGGAAACGTTCGACAGCGGCAGGCGCGCCCTTGACGGTCAGCTTCTGACCCGCGGCGAGAATTCTGTCGGCGGTGATGTTCTCGAATGCTTCCTTGGCCCCCGGAGCGGCGCGCAAAGCGAAGACCGCTACCCCGAAACGCGTACGGATTTGGCTCTCGGCGACGCTGCGGCCGATGAGCGGCGAGTCCGGCAAAACTTCGAGCTCCACGAGCCAGCCGCTCAGACCGTAGCGTTCCCACAGCTCGCGAGCGCTGGGCAGGGCGGTCGGCGCGCCCGACACGACCCGCTCCGGCAGCAAGCGGTCTCCGAAGAGCAGCAAGAAGGCCACGCCCAAAGCGAGCAAACACAAGCCGGGACCGGTGAACTCGAAGAACCCGAACGGGCGATGCCCCGCCTGCTCGAGCGCACTCGAGACGATCATGTTCGGGGGCGTGGCGATGAGCGTGAGCAGCCCGCCCAAGAGCGTCGCGTAGGCGAGCGGAATCATCAGCTTGGAGGGGCTGATCTGGAAGCGGCGCGCCAGAACGGTGACCACCGGGACCATGATGGCCACCGTGCCCGTCGAGCTGAGGAACGCGGACAAAAGAGCTGTCGCGAGCAAGATGGCGAGGAGCAGCTTCTTGGGCCCTCCCGAGCCCAAGCGCCCCAAGCTTTGACCGATGCGATCGGCCAAGCCCGTTTGGAACACCGCGCCCCCCACCACGAAGAGCCCCGCAATCATGTGCACGCTGGGATCCGCGAACCCGGCCAGTGCCTCAGGCACCGTCAGAACGCCGCCCAGGAGCAACGTCGCCAGCGCCAAGAAACCGACGAAATCCAACCGGAACCGGTCCGAGGCGAACAGCCCCACGGCGGCCAGCAGCACCACGAGGACGAGAACGACTTCCGAGCTCACTTCAGCCCCGGTCTTTCCGTCAGCGCCAGCCGCTCGTCAAACAAGTCTCGTCCACGACGACCGCTCGCGCGCGGCTCACGCGCCCGCGACGGCGCCGTAAATCGACTCGATGGCAGCATCGAGCTGAGCGGGCTCCGTGCCTCCCGCTTGCGCCATGTCCGGACGTCCGCCACCCGAGCCGCCCACCAGGGCGGCGACGCCCTTGATGAGCTCGCCCGCCTTGAACCTGTCGGTCAGCGCCTTGGACACGGTCGCCACGAGCTGCGCCTTGCCATCCGCCTCCGAGCCCACGAGCACGACGGCGTCGCCCAGCTTGTCTCGCAGCTGCTCCGCGAGCTCACGCAGAGCACCACGGTCGGTGACGTCCGTTCGCACGCCGAGCACCTTCACGCCGCTCACCTCGCGCGCCTTCGCCAGCATCGAGTCGATGCCGCCGCTGCCGCCGCCGCTGAGCAGCTTTTTCTGCAGCGCTTCGATTTCCCTCTCCAGCGAGCGCTGCCGCTCGACCATGCGTCCGAGCTTGTCCGCCAGCGTATCGGGAGTGGCCTTGGCCGCTCGCGCGGCCTCGCTCAGCGTACTCTGCAGCTCACGCACGTAAGCGAGCGAGCCTTCACCGGTGGTGCCGAGGATGCGCCGCACGCCGGCCGCTACGCCTTGCTCACTCGTGATCTTGAAGAGACCGATGTCTCCGGTGGCGCGCGCGTGCGTACCGCCGCAAAGCTCGGTGGACGGGCCCATGTTCAACATGCGCACCACGTCGCCGTACTTTTCCTCGAAGATCATCATGGCGCCGCGCTTGCGCGCCTGCTCCATGTCGAGAACTTCGGTGCGCACGGGGTGGTTCAGGAGCACCTGCTCGTTCACCAGCGTCTCGATGCGCTCGATTTCTGCGTCGCTCAGCGCTTGATTGTGCGTGAAGTCGAAGCGCAAACGCTCCGGGCCCACCAGAGAGCCCTTCTGCTGCGCGTGCGCCCCCAACACCTGGCGCAGCGCCCAGTGCAGGAGGTGCGTCGCGGAGTGGTTGCGCCGCGTGCTCTCGCGTCGCCGCACGTCCACCTCGAGCTTCGCTTCCGCGCCGAGCACGACGCCGCCCGACTCGACCTTGCCGCGGTGCACCACGAGGCCCGACACCGGCTTCTGCGTGTCCGAAACGCTCACGAGCGCTTCTCCCACCCGAATGACACCTTGGTCGCCGATTTGGCCGCCGGACTCACCGTAAAACGGCGTGCGCTCGACCACGATTTCCACGGAGTCGTTCTCCTCGGCGCTCTCCACGAGGGCCCCGCCCCGCACCAGCGCGACGATTTTGGACGTGTCTTCGTCGCGCTCGTAGCCCGAAAACCGCACCTCGCCGGCGGGCACGCGGGCCAGAGCCTCGCGGTACACGGACTCCACCGCCTGCTCGACGCCCTTGAACTCCGAACGCTTGCGCGCCTCCTCGAGCGCCGCGTCGTAGCCTGGCATGTCGACGCTGAGGCCGCGCTCGCGGCAGATCACCTCGGTGAGATCCACCGGAAAGCCGTACGTGTCGTACAGCTGAAAGGCGTCACGCCCGTCGAGCGTGGTCGAGCCACCTTGCGCGAGCTTCTGAAAGCGATCCTCGAGCAAGAGCAGGCCACGCTCCACCGTCTGACGAAAGCGCACCTCCTCCGCCTCCGTCACGCTGGCAATGAGCTCCGCCCGCTCGCGAAGCTCGGGGTACTGCTGGCCCATGGTCTCCACCACGCGCGCCGTGACGCGATGCAAGAAGGGCTCACGAATGCCCAACCGGTGACCGTGCCTCACGGCGCGCCGCATCACGCGACGCAGCACGTATTCGCGCCCCGTGCGGTCCGGCATGACGCCCTCCGCAATGAGGAAAGCCGTGGTGCGCGCGTGATCCGCGATGACGCGCATGCTCACGTCATCCGGCGCCATCGTCGCGCCGTACGGCTTTTTCGCGATTTCGGCGGCAATGTCCACCAAGCCGCGCAACAGATCCACCTCGTAGTTCGACGTCTTGCCTTGCACCACGCTGGCGAGACGCTCGAGCCCCGCGCCCGTGTCGATGCTCGGCTTCGGCAGCGGCGCCAGCACGGCCTGACCGCCTTCGATGCTGCGCTCGAACTGCATGAAGACGTTGTTCCAAATCTCCATCCACCCGAAGCCCTCGGGCGTTTGCTCCTGCCCGAAGCGCGAAGGATCCGGGTTCGGCCCGTTGTAGAAGTAAATTTCGCTGCACGGCCCGCACGGGCCCGTGTCGCCCATCTGCCAGAAGTTGTCGGCCATGCCGAGGCCGATGACGCGATCGTCGCCGAAGCCCGTCACCTTCTTCCAGATTTCCCGAGCTTCTTCGTCCGCGGCGATGCCTTCCTCACCCTTGAAATAGGTGAACGCCAGACGCTCCTTGGGCAGGTCCAAGTCCTTCGTGAGAAAGTCCCACGCGTAGACGATGGCTTCCTCCTTGAAGTAGTCACCAAAGCTGAAGTTCCCGAGCATTTCGAAGAACGTCTGGTGACGCGGCGAAGGCCCCACCTCCTCGAGGTCGTTGTGCTTGCCGCTGATGCGGATGCACTTCTGGCTCGACACGGCGCGGCTGTACGGGCGGTGATCTTTGCCCGTGAACACGTCCTTGAACTGCACCATGCCGGCGTTGTTGAACATCAACGTCGGATCGTTTTGAGGCAGAAGCGAAGAGCTCTGCACCACTTCATGACCATTGGCCTTGAAGAAGTCGAGAAACGCCTGACGGAGCTCTGAGGTGGTCTTGCTCATGACGGAATCAACCAATCCTGGCTTCGAGTGAGCCGCCCCGCGCACGCGGGCGGGCAGCTTTTCGCGCCGGGCCGCCCTCCTAGCACGCCTTGAGGCCTCCCGCGCGACCGAGCGGATCCCGTCGGAAGACCGCCCCAGCTCGAGGGATTCGGGGCTGGGGGGAAACGCGCGCTCCGCGCCGGCAGCGCCCGGTGCTCCCGCACTACGCCCCGCGGGCGGCCGCCGCCAGAGCCCACTTGGGCCAGCACCCGAGCGCACCCACGGCCGCCCGCCCCGAAAAACCCGGACCACGACGGAACGCGGCGCGCGCCCAACGACGACTTTCCGGCGAAGCTCAGCGCCGGCGCGCCGCCAGGAGCTCCAAGTAGAGCGACTCGTAACGCGCGGCCACACGCGGCGCGCGGTATCGCTTTTCGACCGCGTCGCGCTCCGCCTCGGCCAGAGCACGGCGCTCGTGCGGACGCTCGACGAGCGCGCGCGCCGCCTCCAACCAAGCGCGCTCGTCCTTTGGCAAGAGGCGCGCTCCTTCCAAGTCCCGGAGCGGCCCCTCGTCGAGCGCGAGCACCGGCACACCGAGCGCCATCGACTCGAGCAGCACGATGGGCAAGTCCACCTTTCCCCAGAGATCGTCGACCGGAAAAAGTACCGCCGTCGCGGGTTGAATCAGCGCCAGAACGTCGCGCAAATGCTTGGTGAAGCGAACGCGCGCCGGGTCGAGCCGCGCCGCGAGCTCGTGGGCCACTTGGCTAGCCCGCGGCGTCTTGTCGCGGTACGCGAACACCACGCGCGCGTCGGGCACGGAATCGCACAGCGGTGTCACCATCCGCGCCACCATTTCCGCGCCGCCGCTCACCTCCAAGTCGCCCGGGTACACGAAGAGCGGCGCCCCAGGACGAAGATCGAGCGCCGCGAGCACGTCACGCACGGCCTCGTCCGAGCGGGCTGGAATGTGTGGCACGGGCGGAGGAATCACCTCGAAGCGCGGCAGAGCCAAACCTTCGCGCTCCGCGCTCCTGCGCAGCGAGTCTGCCGTCCAACGACTCTGCGCCACCACGACGTCACCGAAGAGCAGCTTCGAGGGACGACTCATGTCGCGCGGCGGCGACGCCACGGTCTGCACCACGGGTTTTCGGCGGAGCCGACGCAGCCAGCGGCCCACCTCGCTCGTCCGCGGGTTGGGAGCGAAGACGAAGTGCCAGAGATCGGCGTCGCTCCGCGTCACGAGCCAAAGCGCAGCGCGCACGTTTTCCGCGAGGCTGGGCGCGAAGTGTCCCGCCGCTCCGTACACGCGCGAGACGTCCCAAGGCCCCTCCGCCCGGGCGCCTCCACGTGTCCCCATGACGACGGGGCGGACGCGCGTCAGGTTGGACGCGATATCGCGGACCAAACACTTCGTGCCGTCATGAAACGGGGCCACGATGGGCTTGGACACGAACTGAACGCGCGGCTGAGCGGCGCGGGACGAAGCGGGGGGCAGACCAGGCTCGGGCACGCGCCGACATTAGAAGGCCCCTCCGAAACCGCAACAGCACCGCAAGTGCGCCGGCGGAAGCGCACGCTCAGAAAAGACCGACCTCAGTCCACGGCGGCGAGCAAGGCTCGCGGAGCGCTCTTCATGGCGCTCGCCACGGCGGCGTCCAACACCTCTTCGCGCAGCTCCTCGCGGCGACGCCTATCGCGGACCTCCACCACGCTCGCGCGCGCCGTGGCGCGTCCGGAGACCTTGGCCACGATGGCTTGCTCCGGCATGCGGTGCACCACGTATTCGACCTGCGCGGAGTACACGAGCTCGCCGCCGTCCTTGGCCGCGTTCAGCTCTCGAATGCTGCCGGTCATCAGGACCACGGGTAGCTTGTGATTTTGCGCCGCCTTCTCGGCGTCCTCCGAAGCGCGAAGAAGCGCTACGCCGGGCAGCTGCTCCAGCTGCTCACGCGACGCTTGCTTGACCGTTAGCTCGGCCTCCTGCGAGGTGATCTTGGTCCCGTTTTTGACCTTGCCCAACTTGACGAGCATGCGGGCGCCACGACGACGCTCCTGGTCACGACTCTGCAGCGCCCGTAGCTTGGCAATGGCTCCGCTCACCTGACGCCTCACCTCCGGGCTCGGGTCCTTCCGGTGGCGAACCAGCTCCGTCAACGCCGCAGGGTCGCCCAGAGTCTTGAGCGCCGCCGCCGACGCGACACGCACCGCCACGCTCTCGTCCGAAAGCCCACGGTAGAGCGGCCCGAGCGCCTTGCCGTCTCCGCTCTTGCCCAGCGTGAGCGCCGCTTGAACGCGCATGCGGAAGTCACTGCCCGAGCCGAGTTGCTGCGAAAGGCGCGCAATGTCGTTTCCACCCAACGCGCTCGTCGCGGTCAACAGCAAGAGCCCGAGTATGGCGTGGCGAAGGTGGCGCGGTGTCGGCATATTTTGGATGTGCTTCCAAGAGCAGCGCGTAACTTCGCGCCACGCCTCACCGCCGCCTCCGGCCATCCCCAGGTGCTACGGTTGAGGTGGCTCCACCTTCAGTCCTCTCGCCGTTCGAAGGCAAGAATCCTTGAATATGACCATGAAGTTTCGTGGTCATTTTGCGCACCTCGTGGACAGGGTGCCACCTCGTCCGCGGGGTACGGAGCTGTGGGTGCAACGCGGCGGGTGCAACGCGGCGGGTGCAACGCGGCGGGTGCCGCGCGGCGCGCTCAGCGCAAACCGTCGATCACGGCGGCGAGCTCACCCTCGTCCCCTGCGCGAAAGCCCGCGTGGACGAAGCGAACGACGCCATTCTTGTCGATGACGTAGCTCGTGGGCATCGTGGGCGGAGCGTAGCGCTGCGACACCGCCTGCCCTTCGTCCCACGCCACCGGGAAGGTGACGCGCGTTTCTTCGACGAAGGCAGGAATACCGCCGGGCTCTTCGTCCACGCTCACGGCGACGAAGGTCACGTCCCGGCGCTCAGCGACGAGGCGTTCGTAGGCCGGGAACGAGTCGCGACACGGCGCACACCACGTGGCCCAAAAGTCCACCACCGTCACCTGCCCGCGAGTGTCGCGGAGGCGAACTCGCGGGGCGCCATCCGCTGCGCCGATGCGCGGAAGATCGAAGTCCGGCGCGGTGGCCCCCAAAAGGACATGTTCGTCGCTCTTCGGCGCTTCGGTGGTTTTTTGCGGAGCCTGGCAACCGACGGTCAGCGCCGCGCACGAAAGGAGCGCAAAGCCCCCGACGCGCGTCAAGGTGAAGGACCGCCCGTGTCCTCGTGACGACGTGCTCATGTCGGCTCAGCGCTTCTTGGTGCCCTGCGGGGCTTCGTCGGGGCAACCGTCCTCGTCCTCGAAGCCGTTCATGGTTTCGGGCTCGTCGATGCACTCGTCCTGCACGTCGGGCACACCGTCTCCGTCGTTGTCCGGATCCGGGCAGCCATCCTCGTCCTGGAAGCCGTCGGTGTCCTCCGGCTCGTTCGGGCACTGGTCACGGCTGTCGGGGATGCCGTCGCTGTCCGAATCCGGTGCGTCGGGGCAGCCGTCTTCATCCTTGAAGCCGTTCTTGGTTTCGGGCTTCAGGGGGCAGGCATCCGCCGTATCGGGAATGCCGTCCTTGTCGTTGTCCAAGTCGGGGCAGCCGTCTTCGTCCTCGAAGCCGTCGACGTCCTCGGGCTCGGTCGGGCACTTGTCACGGCTGTCGGGGATGCCGTCGAGATCGTTGTCGAGATCCGGGCAACCATCGCTGTCTTCGTACCCGTCCATGTCTTCCGGCTCGGTCGGGCACTGGTCCACGGAGTCTATCACCCCATCCCCGTCCCGATCCTTCACCTCGGCGCTGTAAACGAAGCCTACGAAGACGCGGAAGTGCGGCACGCCAATGCCTCGCAGCGCGCCCGCGCCCGCGCCGACGGTGATGGCGAACGGAGACGCGAGCGGCGTGAACTGCCCTGCGCCGTCGATTTCGATACCGGTTGTCGCGTTGTCCCCGGAGAAGTTCGAGAAAAGAGAGCCGTCGCCCACGACGCGAAGGAGCGAGCTCAAGGCGTAGCCTGCGGCCAAGCCAAAGCGCGCCTCCGCCCCCAGCTTGGTTGCGCCGATGGTCGCGGGCTTGCGCCACGCGCCGCCCAAGTTCACGCCCCACGTCAACGGGCCCCGAATGCCGTCCACGATGATGCGGCCGCCGACGGACGGCGACTCGTCGCCAATGTACGAATCCTCCGCGGTGAGGTGACCGAGAGGCGCAGTGGCGTACGCGGCAAGACCGGCTGCAATCGGTGAGTCGACCGTGCCGTAGGCGCGCACCTTGGCCTCGAGGAGCGGATCGCCCATACCGACGGCGTCCAAATCCCCTCGGTTTTCGGGGCCGAGCCCTTTCGACCAAGTGACGGGAATACGGGCGCCCAGCTGCAAACGCGGAATGGGCGTGAACGAGCCGATGGCTTCGCCGGTCACCATGTTTTCGACGACGGCAACCTCTTGCGTCGTGCGATTGACGGCTTCGTCACAGCTGCCCGTGCTCGACACACAGCGCGTGATTTCCAGAGGCTTGAAGCCGTAGTTGACGAAGACGCCGGCCGTCCAAGTCTTCTCCCCATCCGTGCGCGCGCTGCGCGTCATGATGAAGTTGCGCGGGCCGGGCGCGGGATCGAACCGTTGGACGGAAATTTCCCCTTCTACCTGGCTCTGCGCGAACGAAGGCGACGACGATAGGGAGACGAGCAGCGCGGTGGCGAGCGCGGAGAGCAAGACGCTCCGCCCCGAGGTCCGCCGCCGGGCCACCACTCTGTCTCGCTCGGGCATTCCGGAAGGAAACGAAGGCGTCGTGGTAGAGCTCGCAGATTGGTTCATCGGGATGGTCGTCCACGATCGATCGGAAAACCGTGGAGCGCTGGGCAGGCTCTCACACCGCGCCAATCTCAGGCAATGCTGTTGTGATGTGAAGCGAAGTTTCTACAGGGTCGAGGTGCGTCTTTTTGCGCCGTTCCGCCACGGCCGCAGCGCGGACCAGGCGCGCTCTCGGCCGAGCTCCCCGAGGAATGGCCCGGGCCCAGCAACGTACGTCCGGCGCGGCAGCCGGCGCGGTCCGTCGCCAGCCGCGTGCAGCCGTCGCCGTTGGCTCGCCGGACCCACCACCATTGACAGCTTTCCCGACAGCGTGCGAAAGACCCACGCCGAAACGTCCGGCCTGGGATGCGTTGATGCGAAAAGCTCGATTTGTAGCGGCCCGAGGGATCGCGGCCGCCGCCGCGTCGCTGGTATTCTACCAGCCTGAGATGGCGCTGGCTCAGCCGGCACCCGAGCAAGAGCCCGCGGCGCCACGCGACCGAGCCCCCGCGCCCCCGCCGGCAGAAGCGCCGGCGCCGGAACGGGCACAGCCCGCGCCAGCGCCCGCCGCGCCAGCACCAGCCGCGCCAGAGGCCGAGGCGCCTGCGGAAGCGCCCGCGGCGGAAGCGCCCCCCACGACCCGGGAGTCGACCGAGGTCCCCGCGGCCAGCTCCGCACCCAGCCGAGAAGCACCCCGCGGTGGGTTGGGTCTGGGGCAGTGGCCCGAACCCGGCAAGGACGCCACCGAGCTCGAAGGTCAAGGCGAAGAGCGGCCCGAAGAGCTCGATCGAGAGCGCGTGCTCGCCGAAGACTGGTGGTCGCACACGCGCCCCACGCTCGAGCTGCACGGCTACTTCCGCGTGCGCTCGGAGCTCTTCCACAACTTCCATCTCGGCCGCATCGACCCGCCCGGCACCGCCATGTGGCCGCGCCCGTCCGACGACGCCTACACCGACATGACGGGCCAGGACCACGGCCCCAGCCTGTGCACGGCGGACGAGGCCGGCACCGGCTCTTCGTCGGGAATTGCCAACCAGCGTTGCAGCAACAACACGCAAGCTGGCGCCAACATGCGCTTCCGCGTCGAGCCTGAGCTCGTCGTTTCGGACAACCTCCGCGTTCGCACGCAAATCGACATTTTCGACAACCTCGTGCTCGGCTCCACGCCCGAGGGCTACCGCAACAGCCCGGGCTCCGGCGGCTACACCGTCGACCCACGAGACGGCTACACGCCGCTCGGCAGCGACAGCACGACGCAGGAGCCCTCGGCGTCCGCAGTCAACAGCCTCAAGGACACCGTGCGCGTCAAGCGCGCCTGGGCCGAATACACGACGCCCGTCGGACAGCTCCGCTTCGGTCGCATGCCGGATCACTGGGGTCTCGGCATGCTCTACAACGCGGGCGACGACGTGGACGGCGACTACCAGTCGACCGTCGATCGTATCGCGTTTTTCACGGCCATTCCTTCGCTCTCGCTGCACGTCGGCGGCGCCTGGGACTTCGCCAACGAAACCCCCACCAACGAAAGCTTCGCGCTTCCGGGCAGCCAACCGTACGACCTGGGTCAACAGGACGACCTCAGCCAGTACAACTTGATGTTGTTCCGTCGCGTGGATCCGGAGCTCGAGCGCCTGGAGCTGGCGCGTGGCTCGGTCGTCGTCAACGGCGGCGTGTACCTCCGCTACCAAGAGCAACGCCTCGCCAACGACCTCGCCGCCACGTGTGCAGCAGGCGGAGCGGCGTTGGATTGCGCGCCCGGTCAGGCCGCAGAAGGTTACTCACGCCGCGGCTACAACGTGTGGACGCCGGACGTCTGGCTCGAGCTCAAGTACGAAAAGTTCAAGTTCGAGATCGAAGCCGCCACGCATCAAGGCACGATCGAAAACGTCGACACGGAAGCCAACTCCACGACGACCGCCGACCAAGACGATTGGCGCGTCAACCAGTGGGGCCTCGCGTCCCGCATTCGTCAGCGCCTCATCGAAGATCGTTTGGAGCTCGGCTTCGATTTCGGTTGGGCGTCGGGCGACGGTGACGTGGAAGGCCTCGTCCCCGGCCGCAACGGCGAGCAACCCCAGCTCGGCGACCGGGACATCTCGACGTTCCGCTTTCACCCCGGCTACCGCGTGGACCTCATCCTGAACCGCAACATCTTGTCGCGCGTCCAGGGCAGCTACTACTTCAAGCCGAGCGTCCGCTACGACTTCATCCGCAAGGCCACGGGCCTTCGACTCGGCGGCATCGCCGAGGCCATCTGGACGCGCGCCTCGAACTTCATGCAGGCGCCCGGTCACGAGCGGGATCTGGGCATCGAGCTGAACGCCACCCTCTACTTTCAGTCGAAGGACGGCAGCCTGAACGACGCCCCCAACAAAATGGGCGGCTTCTACTCGGCGCTGCAATACGGCGTGCTCTTCCCCATGGCAGGCCTCGGCTACCAAGCGGACCAAAGGCCAGCCACCGGCGGCAGCGCTCCGGACCTCGACACCGCTCAAATCCTGCGCCTCTTCTTGGGCGTGGTGTACTGAGCTTTCGTCGCCTTTTCGCCTGCTCGCACTCGCTCGCCCACCCACGCCTCTTCGACGAGCTTTGGTTGGCGGCCCTTCGATGCGCGAGTTGCCTTTTCTCGGGGCGGCGAAGCGCGACTACGAGCGGTGCTCCCGCACTGCGTCGAGTTGCGTCGCAGCCGCGCCTCTCGGAATTCACCGACGCGCTCCACTTCTGCGCACCGTGGCGGTGGCTCGCGTTTCGCTCTAGCGTCGCCACATGTACTGCGCCTGGTGCCGTACCCCCTTGGGCTACGTCCACGGACACGCCGCGTGTCTCAGTGGCGCGTGTCCCATGTTCGGTGTGAATCAAGCGGAGTGCTGCTCCGGGGAAACCGGAAGCTGTCCTCCGACGTCCACCATCGTATCGGGTTCACCGTGGGGAATCGTCGAACGAAAGGACCCGGCTCCCCACGAGGGTCAGGACGCGACAACCGACCGCAAATCGTGACAGCGATGTCATAGCAATCGCGAGTCGGCCCTGCGCCCGCCTCGCTCAGCTCTGACGAAACACCCATAAAACGCTGCTTTTATGGTCCGCAGTGTCGGCGCCTATCCTACCAATTTGTCAGCCTGCGCAGGCGCTCGTTCGAACGAGCATGCGGGCAAATTCAGCCTCGATTGTGCACACCTACGGCTTCGCCCACATGTGCTCCGAGACAAAGTCGCTGGCCGCTGGCGCGCTCCGTGCAACCCTCCGCCCTTAACACCGCCCTGACTTCCTTGTAGAACGCGCTGCCCTTGCCGTCCCCTGCTCCTTCCGTCGCATCCACAAGCTCCGCATCCCTGGGTGCGGCTTCCTCGAAGAGCGGTTCACCTCCTTCGAGACGGGTTCTCCGGGCAAGCAACATTCGGGTCACAGCGGCCAGAGCTCAGCGCCCCTGAGGGAAGAACAGCGGGCCCTGAACGAATCACTCACGGGCAAAAACGCCCCCAAAGAACGAACATCTAGAGGAGCTTTTCCAAAATGGCATTCAACAGAAAACTCGGCTTCCTGACGGCCCCCCTGCTTCTCGCTCTCGGGGGCGCCGCCGCCGTCACGGGCTGTGGTGAGGACAGCGCGAATCCGCTGGATACGGTCGGCGAGGGCCTTTGCTGCGACGGCTTCGAAGTCGGCGTGGACATGACCGGCGCGGACTTCGGCGTCGAAGGCGACGTTGCCGTCAAGTTCGAGGTCTTCGCCCAGGCCATGGGTGACCTCTCCGCGGTCGCCGCGGCCACCCTGACGGACGTCGAGGTTGCCTGCACCAACATCGCGACGGATCTCGGCGCCACGGATGCGGACCTCGCGTCGGCCAACGCCAAGAAGGGCCCGGAAAAGGCCAAGGCCCTGTGCGCCCTCGCCACCGCTCAAATCGACGCCAAGTTCGGCGCTTCGGGCGAGTTCGGCGCTTCGGGTTCGCTGGACATCGACTTCCAGGAGCCCAAGTGCTCCGCGTCCGTCAAGGCGCAGGCCGATTGCAACGCCAAGTGCGACGTCAACGCCGAGTGCGACGTGAAGGCCAACCCGCCCACGTGTGAGGGCGGCAAGCTCGAGGTTTCGTGTGAAGGCTCCTGCGAAGCCAGCGCCGAAGCGCCGAGCATCTCCTGCACGGGTTCGTGCAGCGGTACCTGCAGCGGCTCCTGCAAGGCCGAGGTGGGCGCCACGGTCAAGTGCGAAGGCAAGTGCAACGGCACCTGCACCGCCGGCGCCGAGGGTGGCACGGACACCGGCATCCAGGCGGACGGCTCCTGCAAGGGTGAGTGCGACGGTACCTGCGAGTTCGCGGCCGGCGCGGAAGCCGAGTGCGAAGGCACCTGCGAAGGTTCCTGCGAGGGCTCCTGCGAGGCGACGCCCGGCTCTGCCACCGTCAAGTGCGACGGCCAGTGCAACGGCGACTTCGAGCCCCTCAAGTGCTCGGGTGGCGAGCTGAAGGCAAGCTGCGAAGTCGACGCCAGCTGCGACGCCAACTGCAACGCCAGCGCCAGCGCCAAGGCCGAGTGCACGCCGCCCAGCCTGAACATCGTCTTCCAGGCGGAAGCCAACGCGGACATCGACGCGGAGTTCAGCGCCAACCTGGACGCCGCCATCAACTCGCTCAAGGTCAACCTGCCGAACCTCCTCGTGGCCGTGAAGGCGCGCGGTGGCGGCTTCATCACCGGTCTCGAGGCCTCGGTCAACGCGGGCGTCGAGATCGTTGCGGATCCGGGTGATCTCGGCGTCACGGGCTCGGTGTGCTTCCTCAAGGCGGCCAGCGCGGGCGCCAGCGCGGTGGCGAACATGAAGGGCGCCGTCCAGGCGGCTGGCTCGGTCGTCGCGTCGGGCTCGCTCGGCATCGGCGGCTGATCTTTCAGCCTCCATAAGACTCGCTTTGCACAGCGAGTGATGATTCAGGGTCACCAGCGAAAGCTGGTGGCCCTGATTTTTTCTTGGCATTTCGTTGCCGCGTCGGCGCGTGGCGGTATGTAGCCCACGCGCCATCCCCTCAACCTCGGGCATTGCCTCGTGACTTCGAACTCGACGAAATCCTTCTGGAGTGTCTTTGGTCTTTGGAGCTGGTGTCTGCTCGTTCCGACGCTGGCGCTGCTCGGGCTGGTTCCGTTCGACGTTGTCGTGCTGGGCCTCTTGCTTGGCTTGCTCGGCGCGCTCGTTCTCTCCGCTGGGGCTCTGAACACGTATCGCGTCGAACGCGTGTGGGACCCCAACCTGACGTGGGCGTTGCCGCTGGCCGCGCTCCTCGTGCCGCTCTTCTTGTGGGGCGCAATCGCCTTCCCTTGGCTCCGCGACGTATCCACCAAGCTGGACTCGCCGCCCCACTTCACCAAGCTTGAGCCCGTCGAGTCTCCCGGAGCCGTCACGTACGACGAGGCCGAAAAGAGCGCGATCCGCCGCGCCTGGCCCAAGCTGGGGCCCGTCACGCACACCTCGAAGCAAATGGAGGTGCTGGGGCGAGCGCTCATCGCCGCCAAGAAGCTGCCCGGCTGGCAAACGACCTTCTACGACTTTCGTGGAGATCGCATCGAAGGCACGACTCGCTCCCCCTGGCTCGGCCTCACGACTCAAGTCGTGATCCAAGTTCTCCCCCAGAGTCAGAGCTCGACTCGAGGTGTCACGGTCGACATGCGCGCGCGCTCGCTGACTCGGTTCGGCGATTTCGGGCAAAGCGCCCGCATCCTCACCCGCTTGAAGCGCCAGTTCGCCGAAAGTTGGATCTGCAAACCTGGCGAGTCGAAGAAGTAACTGGACGGCCCCCACCTGCCGCCGGCTGCACGATTTGACAGTCCGCCAGGCGGGCCGTAGGTGAGCGGCGTCATGACTGAGTCGAGCTCTGCAGAAGGTAGCCCCAGCATCAGTAGCCGTGTCATCGCCGCGGACGACCCCATTCCGGGCGTCAAGAACGTGCTGCTCGTGATGAGCGGCAAGGGCGGCGTCGGCAAGAGCACGGTTGCCACCAACCTGACGCTCGCCCTGCGCCGTTTGGGATACAAGGTGGGTTTGCTCGACGCCGACATGTACGGCCCCAGCATTCCGACGATGCTCGGCATCACCGGTCAACCGCAGAGCGACGGTAAGAAAATTCAACCGCTGCAGCGCTTCGGAGTGAAGCTGATGAGCCTCGGCTTTTTGCTCGAGGATCCGAAGGCCGCCGTCGTTTGGCGCGGTCCCATGCTGCACGGCGCGCTCATGCAGTTCCTCGGAGACGTGGCTTGGGGCGAGCTGGACTTTTTGCTCCTCGACTTGCCGCCCGGCACGGGCGACGTGGCGCTCACGCTTTCGCAAAAGATCCGCTCGAACGGGTCGCTCATCGTGACGACGCCGCAAGAGGTGGCGCTCCAGGACGTCTACAAGTCCGTGTCGATGAACAAGAAGGTCGGTATTCCGATCACCGGGGTCATCGAAAACGAGAGCTACTTCGTCTGCGACGGCTGCGACAAGCGCCACGAGCTGTTCGGCTCGGGGGGAGGACAGAAAGTGGCGGAAATGGCGGGCGCCCCCCTCTTGGGTCAGCTGCCCTTGGACCCCCGGGTTCGCGAGTGGGGCGACGCGGGCACTCCCGTGGTGCAAGCCGCGCCGGCTTCGCCCGTTTCACAGGCATTTCTGGAAATTGCCGAGCGTGTGATCGAGCGCGTGGACGCGGAAAATGCCGCTCAGAGCGGCGGAATTTCGATTGATCGCAGCGGCGGCGTCAACCGTCACCTCCCCATCACGCGTGGGTAACGAGGGGCTCGAGCGCTAGAGATCGAAGAGAAGGAAAGCCCGCGCCGTTGGCTTCCTCCGCGAGGCGCGTTATAGGCGGCGTGCCCGGCGATCAAACTGCAGGGCCCCTGGAGACTGCACCCGAATGGCACCCGAGAACGAGGAGCCCAAGAGCCCCGAACCCGAAACTCCCCCGAGCGAACCTGCGCAAGCAGAATCGCCCGAGGCTCGCGTCGACGCGACTGCGTCCGACGACGAGAGCACATCGAACGAAGCCGACGAGGACACGTCGGGCGACGATGAGAGCGAGGAGCAAGACGCGAGTGCCACCGCCGGCGCCCCCGGTGAGGTGACGAAGAAGAAGCGTCGCCGCCGCAAGAAGAAGAAGGGCGGCGGAGAAAGCGCCACGCGCGTCTCCGAGCGCGCGCCCTTCCACGTCGGCGAGGAAGTGTTCGGCAAGGTGACCGCCGTGCTCGACACCGCGATCATGGTCGACCTCTCGGGCAAGGCGCTCGCCATCTTCGATCGCGGAGAAATGGCGGAGGACGACTTGCTGCCGGAAATCGGCGATCGCTTCGTGGGTCAAGTGCTCACGGACGGCGGGCGCGGCGGACTGGTCGTGCTCACGCGCAAGCCCCTGCGCGAAGAAGAAGCCAAGCCGCGCATCGAGCAGGCCGCCAAGGACGGCACGCTCGTGCAAGGTCTCGTGACCGGCGTCATCAAGGGCGGCGTGGACGTCATGCTCGACGGCTTGCGCGCCTTCGCACCCGCCTCCGGCATGGATCTCCACCCGCAGAACGCCAACTTGCAACAGCTCGTCGGCCAGCGTCTGGAGTTCAAGGTTTCCCAGTACGAAAAGGCGGGGCGTGACGTCGTCGTCACGCGCCGTCCCATGCTGGAAAAGGAAGCGCACGAGCGCCGCAAGAAGGCGCTCGAGGTGCTGCAAGAGGGCAGCGAGATGGACGGCGTCGTACGCACCGTCGTCGAGTGGGGCGCTTTCGTCGCGCTTCCTGCTGCAGAAAACCTCGAGGGCCTGATTCACATCTCCGAGGCGTCTCACGACCCGCGCCACAAAATCAGCGATGTTCTGAAGGCTGGCGACAAGCTCAAGGTCAAGATCCTCAAGATCGACGAAAAGGGGAAGATTTGGCTGAGCCGTAAGGCCTTGATCGAGGATCCGTGGGCGGGCGTGCTCGACGCGGTCAAGGTCGGTCAAGAAGTCGACGGCGTCATCACCAAGGTCGAGCCGTTCGGCGCGTTCGTCAAAATCGCCGACGGCATCGAGGGTCTCTGCCACGCCGCGGATCTCACGTTCGAGCGCACCGAGGACGCCACCACGGTGGCCAAGGCCGGAGACGCGCTCCGCGTCATCGTGCACCACGTGGATCCGCGTACGCGCCGTATCGCGCTGCACCCCGCTCCCGTGGGAGACCGCGCGAACGAGCCCAAGCAGAAGGTCACCAAAACCTCGACGCTGCAGGTCGAGGTCGTCAAAGCCTCACCGCCGGGCCTCAACGTGCGCATCCTCGGCGCCACGGGACGTCACGCACGCGGCTTCATCCCCGCGGGCCAAACCGGCACACAGCGCGGCACGGACCTCCAGAAGCACTTCAAGGTGGGCACGCAGCTGGAGGCCAAGGTCATCGACATCGACCTCCGGCGCGGCGAGCCAAAGCTCAGCGTCACGCGCCTCGCGCAGGACGAAGAGCGCAAGGCCACCAAGGAGTACCGGCAGAAGCTCAAGCAGGAAGCCCACTTCGGAACCCTGGGGGACCTGCTCAAGAGCAAACTCGGAGGCTAATTCGGCCTCGAGAGGGGGCACCTGAACGAATTTCCACCGCCCGGGCCCCCCTCTCGCCTTGACAAGAATGGGCCCTTCGCACAAATTCCGGGCCCCCGCCGCCTGGCGTCCCCGGCAGCAGCGTTTTCGAGCTGAATCCGGCGAGGGCGCAACAGGCACGGACGTTCACTTCAGAAGGTAGTCATGGTCTCGAACACCAAGCAATCGCAGACGCGTCGGGAAATCCGCGCGAAGTCCGCTGGCCGCGCCGGCAAAAAAGAGCGCGCCAAGACCGGCACGCCCGCGTTCCCCGTGCACCCCGAGGGCTACGATCCCCAGGCTGCGGACGCTCGCAAGAGCCCCAAGGCCTGATCTCCCTCTCACTACCTTCTAACTTCCGACAGCGAGCAAGCTAGTAGACATGGCCAACCACGTTTCCGCCGAAAAGCGTACCCGACAGCGCGCCAAGCGCACCGAGCGTAACCGCCCGATCCGCACCGCCGTGCGCAGCGCCGTCCGGCGCGCCCGCGCCGCCATCGCCGCCGGCAGCGCAGAAGCCGCCGCCGAGCCCGTCAAGGCGGCAGCCATCGCCCTGGCCAAGGCCGTCAGCAAGGGCGTGCTCCGCAAGGAGACCGCTTCGCGTACGACCTCGCGCATTCAGGCTGCTCTGCACAAGCTCGCTGGCTGAGCCGTCGCTCGAGCCCACTGAACTCGAGCCCACTGAACTCGAGCCCACTGAACTCGGGCACTGAAAAGGCCGCGCAGCTCCGAGCTTGCGCGGCCTTGGTGCATTTTGTCGCTCGAATTCGCTCGGAGCGGTGGCGCCTCCCGGACGGCTCGAGTCTCACCTACTCTGGAGATCGCCGGGAGTCCTGCAGCGTGCGGGAGGGGCACCTATGACCGACAGGAACGCCATCGAGACTTTCAGCGACGAGACGCGTCGCTTCGAACCGAGCGCCGAGTTTTCTCGACGCGCCCACATCAAGACTCAGGACGACTACGAGCGCTTGTATCGCGAGAGCCTCGAGTCCCCCGAGACGTTCTGGACGCGGGAAACGAGCGAGCTCCGCTTCAGGCGGCCTTGGTCGACGTTGCTCGAGGGAGACTTTCCTTTCGCGCGCTGGTTCGTGGGCGCAGAGCTGAACGTCACCGAGAGTTGTCTCGACCGCCACCTGGACGAAGGGCGGCGCGACAAGCCCGCGCTGATTTGGGAGAGCGAGCCCGGCGACACGGAAACGCTCACCTACGGGGAGCTGCACCGCAAAGTGGTCGAGCTCACTGCCGCGCTTCGGAGCGCCGGCGTGGAAAAGGGAGACCGCGTCGCCATTTACATGGGCATGGTGCCCGAGGTGGTGGTCGGCATGCTCGCCTGCGCACGCATCGGCGCGCCCCACACGGTCGTCTTCGGCGGCTTCGCCGCCGACGCGCTGCGCGACAGAATCAACGACTGCGAGGCCAAGCTCGTG
>JAEYVE010000185.1 GCA_023432025.1 Pseudomonadota bacterium | reverse complement strand
CCCCTCCCCCCCCCCGCGGGGGGCGGCCCCCCGCCGCCCCCCCACCACGTTTGGCGCCATTACTGCGATACGCAACGATTCGAAGCGTTGCACATGAGCGGCTCGTCGCAGTCGCGATCCGTGATGCATTCCACGCGGCATTTGCCGCCAATGCACGCGAGCGACGAAGCGCAGTCGCTGTTGTAGACGCACGCGCCGCCTTCGTCCGCGCCGGAGCTGCCCGCGCCGCCGCCCGTGGCGGACTCTCCGCCCAGTCCCGTGCCACCGCCGGTGCCGGAACCGCCGCCGCTGCCGCTGCCTGCGCCACGAGGCGTGCATGCGCCCGTACCGCCGTCCTCGGGGCAGCAGCGGCTCACGCCGTCGCTGCTCTGCAGCTCCGCCGCCGCGACGCAAATCAGACCCGAGTCACAGTCCTCGTCGCCGTTGTCCAGAGAGCAGCGCTCCCCTTCCGACTGGCGGGAGCAGCCGCCGCCCAGGGCCAAGACGGCGCCGAGCGCCAAGAACACGGCCAGGGTGAAGCGGGGAGCGAACGAGGAGCGGGGCTTCATGACGGGCTCGGCTTTAACAAGGGGGCAGGGCTTGGAACAAGGAAAATAGGCTGAAGTCAGGGAGCGCGGCGGTCCTTGGCTTCGACCGCCTGCGCAAACAGGCCCACGTACTGAAATGCGCTAGCCAGCGAGAACACCAGGGAAATGTAGATGAGCGCGCGGCCCACGACGACCAAGTCACAGACCCCGAGATCGATGATGCCGAGATCGAAGTGGTACGGGTAGCCGATCATCAGGCACAAAATGCCGACCATCTGCAGCGCCGTTTTGCTCTTGCCGCCGCCGCCGGCGGCGATGACGACGCCCTCGCTGCTGGCGATGCTGCGTAGCCCCGTGATGCTGATTTCCCGCGCCAAGAGCAGAGCAACGGCCCACTCCGGGATGCGCCCCATGGGCACCATCCAAATCAGAGAAGCCATCACCAAGAGTTTGTCGGCCAGCGGATCGAGGAACTTCCCGAGCACGCTGACGATGTTCATGCGACGGGCCAGGTAGCCGTCCAAGAGGTCCGTCAGGGCCGCGGCCGAGTACACGAACGCCGCCACCAAGCAGTCGTGTGGCGTGCCTTGGTCGAGCAGCCACAAGACGAGCGGAATGATCGCCACCCGCCCCATCGTGAGCAGATTCGGGACGTTGAGCGCGTCCTTCTTCAACGAAGAGCGGCGAGCTGCGGTGGCGGGATCCATTCGCGGGGCGGCGAGCCTAGAGCGACGAACCGCTTGCTTGCAAACCGTTTGTCGTCGCAAGTGCGCTCCTTGGCGCTCGCGGCCGCCCCTTCACGCGTCATGCCGGCCTTTGCACGCGCGTGGTACGGTGAGCTCGGGGGAGGGGACCATGAAGTCTCGTGCTGCAATCGCAGTGGGCGCAGGAAAGCCGCTCAGCATCGAGGAAATTGACGTGGAGGGGCCGCGCGCCGGTGAGGTGCTCGTCGAAATCCGCGCTACGGGCGTCTGTCATACGGACGCGTTCACGCTTTCGGGCGCCGATCCGGAGGGGCTCTTTCCCGCCGTGCTCGGACACGAGGGGGCGGGCGTGGTCGTGGACGTGGGGGAAAATGTGAGCTCGCTCGAGGTGGGCGACCACGTGATTCCGCTCTATGTGCCGGAGTGTCGCGCGTGCGAGTACTGCCTCTCCGGCAAAACGAACCTGTGTCAGGCCATTCGCGTGACGCAGGGGCGCGGCGTGATGCCCGACGGCACCTCACGCTTTCGTCTCGGTCGGGAGCCGCTGCTCCACTACATGGGCACGTCCACCTTCTCGAACTACACGGTGGTGCCGGAAATTGCTCTGGCCAAGGTGCGCAAGGACGCGCCCTTCGAGACCATTTGTTACATCGGCTGTGGCGTCACCACGGGCATTGGCGCGGTGTTGAATACGGCGCGGGTCGAGCCCGGAGATCGCGTCGTGGTGTTCGGGCTCGGCGGCATCGGGCTCAACGTCATTCAAGGCGCGCGCCTCGCGGGGGCGCGACAAATCGTGGGCGTGGACGTGAACCCCAGTCGCAGCGAGCTCGCGTACAGCTTCGGCATGACGGACTTCGTGAACCCGAAAGAAGTCGAAGAAGAGCTGGTGCCGTACTTGGTGAACCTCACCGGCGGCGGCGCGGACTACTCGTTCGAGTGCGTCGGCAACGTGAAGCTGATGCGCCAAGCGCTCGAGTGCTGTCACAAGGGCTGGGGCACCAGCGTCATCATTGGCGTGGCAGGCGCCGGCGAAGAAATCTCCACGCGCCCCTTCCAGCTCGTCACTGGCCGCACGTGGAAGGGCACCGCGTTCGGCGGCGCGCGCGGCAGAAGCGACGTCCCCAAAATCGTCGACATGTACATGGAAGGCCGCATTCGCATCGACGACCTCATCACGCATCGCCTGCCGCTCGCCGACATCAACCACGCGTTCGACCTCATGCACCGCGGAGAATCGATCCGCAGCGTCGTGAGCTTCTGAGTCGCGCGGTCTTCCGCTTTGCGGCGCCGGACGAGTGCCGCGTGCCTCCGTGAAGCGGGCGCCTGGTCCGGCCCGCTTGGTGCGCGCGCGCTGGCCACTTCCGCCGATATCGGTCCACGCCGCGTACGGCGCCGCAGCGCGCTGGCCCCTCTCGCCTGATTTTCCGGGCTGGGGGTACCGTAAAAACGCACCTTTCCGGTGCTCCCGCACTGCGGCCGGGTCCCTCGACGTGCTTCCACGTCATGGGGCCTTGCTGTCCAGTCACGGATTCTCAGCTTGGCGGATGATTCACGGCTCACGGTAGCTACTGGTAGCGGAATACGGTAAAACCGGCATTGGGCGATTTTCGTTACTTTGCGCCCCTGCTTCGCATCGAGGTCGAGAAACAAACATGCAATTCGCTTCGAAGATTAGCTTTTCTTGCTTGGTTATGGGTCTGGGCTTGGCGGCCTGTGCCACCGCTACGGACGATGCGAACCCCGCGCTCGGCAACACGGGCGGGAGCGTTGGCACCGGGTCGGCGAGCGGTTCTGGCGGCGTCTCGGGCACGGGTTCGGCCGCCGGAACGGGCGGAGTGAGCACGGGCGGCACCAGTAGCGGCGGCGCCGGAACGGGTGGCGTGGCTGCGACGGGCGGCGCAGGCACCGGCGGCGCAAGCGGCGGCACGGGAGGCGCAAGCGGCGGTACCGGCGGCGCAACGGGCGGCACCGGCGGCGCTAGCGGCGGCACGGGCGGCGCAACGGGTGGTACCGGCGGCGCAACGGGCGGCACCGGCGGCGTCGAGCTCACGGGAGAGTGCGCGGACAAGCCGACCCACGCCCAATGGAAGGCAGGCTCCAGCAAGGCCATGGGAGATCTCGTGGTGTCCAACTGCCAAGTGCTCCAAGCAGCCTGTTCGTCACTCAAGGCAAACACCCCCTACCTCTGGGAGTGCACTCAGAGCCACGTGGACAACTGCGGGCAGGACCCGTGGGGAGGCCAGTCGTGGAGGCTCGTCGGTGAGTGCGGCACGGACATGGGGCTCGGCGGCGCCGGCTCGACCCCTTGAGTCAGAGCTCAGCCTCATGAAAAACGCCGCTCGGCATGAGGGCCGGAGCGGCGTTTTTCGTGAATTGGCTCGCGCGCCCCGTGGACGCGCGGCTCGTGACGAGGCGTGAAGGCCGTCAGCGCGAAGCGCGCGGCTTGGCGGGCACCTTGTCGAGGCCGCGTGCGTGCTCGAGACGAACGCGCGAGCTGCGCGCGTCGATGTGCGCGTTGATGACCTCGAGGCGTGCGCGGGTGAGCGCCACTTCGGCGTCGTTCAGATCCACCAAGCTGCCCTGGCCGATACGAAAGAGCTCACGGCGACCGCGATAGCTCTCCTCGGCGGCGGCGAGCGCTTCCCGCGCCGAGCCCAGCGTGGCGTCCGCTTCCTCGACGCCCTGGGCCGCCTGCGTGACCTCGAGCCGCAGACCCTCGAGCAGCGAGCGTCGCTGCGCGCGGAGCTCGGCGATGCGCGCCTCTTGCTGGCGCGCCACGGAGTTCGTACGCGCCCTGTCCGTAGGCGTCCAGCTCAAGACGGCGCTCACGTCCCACGACGGGTTCCACTCTTCTCGGAGCGGGAAATAGCGCTGGTTCGGGTTTCCGTAGATGAGGTTGGCGTTCACGTCGAGCCGCGGATGCCCTTCGCTCTTGGCCAGGCTGACGAGCCCTTGGACGGACTGCTCTTGTTCGGCGAGCGCCTTGAACTCCGGGCGGTTGTTCTCCGCTTCTCGCACCAGGGCGTCCGTGTCCAGCGGTCCGAGCGGCGCTGGCGGGCTGCGCAAGTCTTCTCCGACCCGGTAGCTGCCGGGCGGCGCCTTGTCGTACGTGATGGTGCGCAAGCGCTCCTCGGTCACGCGCACGAAGTGGTGGGCGCGCGTGACCTGGACCTCGGCGTTCTTGGTTTGCGCTTGCGCGCCCAAGAGCTGCGCCTTGGGCAACGTGCCCGCTTCGTAGAAGACGCGCGCGTCCTTCTCGCGCGCCTTGAAGTTGGCGAACGCTTCCTCGGCCACGATTTGCTGGCCCAGCGCGCGCACCCAGTCGTAGTAGGCGAGCCGTGCGTTGGCGGCGACGTCCAGCTTGGCGGCGTGCTCGTTCCAGCGCGCCGCCTCACTCGAGTGCTCGGCCGTTTCGATGGCGGTACCGGTGCGGTACAGGTAGTCCGACACGGGGACGCTGAGCGTTGCCTTGAGCTCGTACTGGTTGACGGGGTTCGGGAAGTTGGCGGCGAAGGGGATCAGCGGGTCCGTCGCCGTGTCGAGCGGCTGTCCCGCGGCCGCAGTCGTACCCACCATGTTGAAGTTGTCGCCGCCTAGGCTGTTGTTCACCGGCGAAAGTCGCGTGTAGCGCGCGGACAAGGTCAGCTGAGGCCAGAGGCGCGAGGCGGCTTCGTCCTCTTGCGCCTGCGCCGCGCGGGCGCTCGCCTGACGTTGCTCGACGAGCGCGCTGTTCGACACGGCTCGTTCGGCCACCTGCTCGGAGGTGAGGCCGCCCTGGAAGTCCGTGAACTCGAAGAAGCGCTTGAGGCCGGCGTCGCTGAGCGCGTCCGCGGGACCTCCCTCTTGTGGGGTACCCGGAGCGGCGGCCGGCGCCGCCCCCGCGGGCGTCGCAAGTGAAGCAGCCTCGGCCGGCGGCACCTGCGCGGCAGGCGCTTGTTGCGCAAAGGCAGGCGAGAGCCAAAGCGCTCCCAAGAAGAGAGCGCACGTTGGAAGCGAACGAGTCATCGGGGGTATCCGGGGGTTGGGGCTTCTGGGCGAAAGGGCGGCGCGGGTGCGGTCGCTCACTCCGCCGGGTGACCGGCGGGGGCCGGGCTGGTGGCGCTCTCGTGGGGAGCCCAGCCGAAGCGACGAGCGATCCTTCCGAGACGAGACTTGAGACCCTCGATCGACAGGTAGAGCACGGGCACTACGACGAGCGAGAGCAAGGTGGAGCTGATGACGCCGCCGATGACGGCGATGGCCATCGGCGCGCGGAACTCGCTGCCTTCCGAGTTGCTGATCGCCGTGGGCAACATGCCGAGCACCATGGCAGCGCTCGTCATGAGGATGGGGCGAAGGCGCTCGGGGCCGGCCTCGAGAATGGCTTGAAATGGCGTTTCACCGTGCTCGCGGACGCGCACGATGGCGCGATCGATGAGCAAGATGGCGTTTTTCGTCACCAGGCCCATCAGCAAAATCATGCCGATCATGGAGCCCATGGCCATGGTGTTCTTGGTGAGGAACAAGCCCAAAATGGCCCCCACGAGCGCGAGCGGCAGCGTGGCCATGATGGTCAGCGGGTGAATGAAGCTCTCGAACTGCGACGCGAGAATGATGTAGATGAACACCACGCCGAGCAGCAGCGCGATGCCCATGGCGCTGTTGTTTTCGTTCATCATGCGGATTTGGCCGTCGTAGGAGAGGCTCGTTCCCTTGGGGAGCTCGAGCGCGTCCAGCTGTGGCTGAATGTCCGTGACGATGTCGCTCAGAGGGCGGTTGACGGGCGAGGCCCAGATCTGAATCTGACGACTCCGGTTCTCGCGCTCGATGACCTGCGGGCCCTCGCCGCGCGTGAACGTGGCGACGTCTCCCAAGAGCATCACACCTTGCGGCGTGCGCACGCTCAGGTTCGCCAGGTCCTCCGGACGCTGCCGATCTCCCTCTTGCAGGCGCACGAGGATGGGTACCTCGTCCTTGCCCTGGCGCAGCTTGCCGGCTTCTTCGCCCTCGACCGCGCCGCGCACGGCCAGGGCGACCTGCGCCATGGTCAGGCCGCGGTCCGCGGCCTTCGCTCGGTCGACGTCCACGCGCAGCTCGGGGCGGCCGGGCGTGTACTTCATTTGAATGTCCTGCACACCGGGCGTTTGGCCCAAAACCCCCGTGATTTTACGCGCAACGGGCTCGATGTCTTCGTACGTGTTGCCACGCACGTTGATCATGATGGGCGCTTCGGTCGCCGCGCCTTCCACGAAGGGAGGCTCGGTCACGACGATTTTGGCGTTGGGGGCGCCCTGGGCTGCGGCGCGACGCGCGTCGTCCTGCAGCTCTGCCAGCGTGATGCTGCGGCTGGCCTTGGGCGTCGTTTCGACGCGCCAGCGCGCCTTGTTCACCTCTCCGTCGGGGCCGACCAAGGTGAAGACCGTCTTGAACTCGGGGTTCTCGAGCAGCTTTCGCTCGCCCGCCTCGGAAAGACGGCTGGTTTCCTCGAGCGAGGTGCCCGCCGGCATTTCCATTTCGAGCACGAATTGGCCGCGGTCTTCGGCGTTCACGAAGTCCGAGCCGGTGAGGCCCGAAATGAAGCCCATGAGAACCAGGCTGCCCACCGCGCCGATGCCCACCACCAGCTTGTGGCGAAGCGACCAGCCGAGCAGCGACTTGTACGTGGCGTCCAGGTTGTCAAAGAACCACAAGAAGGGGCGCTTCAGCCAGGCAAAGCGATCGACCGCGTTGTGGTCGATGGGCTTGGAAAAGCGCGACGACAACATCGGATCGAGCGTGAACGCCACGAACAGAGACAGCACGACGGCCGCAGACACCGTGTAGCCGAACTGCCGGAAGAACTGCCCCACCATGCCTTCCACGAAGGCCACCGGCAGAAACACGGCCACGATGGTGCCCGTCGTGGCAAGCACGCTGAGGGCAATCTCCTTCGTTCCGTCGATGGCTGCCTTGCGCGCGGGTACGCCGCGCTCGAGGTGCTTGAATATGTTTTCGCGCACCACCACCGCGTCGTCGATCAAGATGCCGATGGAGAGCGAGAGGGCGAGCAGCGTCATCATGTTCAGCGTGAAACCCGCCATGTACATGATGAAGAAGGTGCCGATGACGCTGGTGGGCAGCGCGAAGGAGCTGATGATGGTCGAGCGAATGTCCAGCATGAACAAAAGCACGACCAAAATGGCCATTCCGCCGCCGAAGACGATGTCGTGCTCGACCTGGCTCACGCTCTCGTTGATGAAGCGTGACTGGTCGATGATGAGGTCGGCCTTCATGCCCTCTGGGAACTGAGGCTCGAGCAGCGCGATGCGCTCTTTGACGGCGTCACCCACCGCGATGGTGTTCTGGCCGGACTGCTTGACGACCTCGAACGTGACCGACGGCTGCCCGTTGACTCGCGCGAGAGTGCGCTCTTCCTCGAAGCCGTCCGTCACCCGCGCCACGTCGCGGAGACGCACGGAGGCTCCGTCGGGACTCGTGGCCACGATGACGTTGCGCACGGACTCCACGTCGACGAGCTCGCCCACGGTGCGCACGCTGATTTCGCGCTCGCCTTCGTCGAAACGGCCTGCCGGTACGTTCAGGTTTTCCGCCTGCAGGCGCTGCACGATCGCGCCCGGGCTGAGGCCCAAGGCGTTGATGCGATCTCGATCGAGATCCACCTGGACTTCGCGCTTTCCGCCGCCCTGAATGTTGACGGCGGCGACGCCGTCCACCTGCTCGAGCTCGGGCTTGATGACGTCTTCGACGTACTTGCGCACCTCCGACAAAGACCCGGTGGTCTTCATCGTGTAGGTGAGGGCCGCGGCCGCGCTCACGTCGAGGCGCTGAATGCTGGGCTCGTCGGCGGCTTCCGGCAGCTTGTAGCGGACGCCGGCGACGCGCTCACGCACCTGCGTGGCGGCGTCCACCACGTCCACGTTCAGCTTGAACAGCACGACGACCTGCGACACGCCCTCGCGCGAGAACGAGCGCACCCGATCGATGCCGTTCAGGCTGATGACCGAGTCCTCGATGGGCTTGGTCACCAAGTTTTCGACCTCTTGGGGGCCGGCACCCGGGTACGGCACCGTGACGGTGACGACCGGAAACGAGACGTCCGGGAACAAATCCGTCCCGAGCTTCTTGAAGCCGAACCACCCGAGCACGAGCAGCGCGACCATCAACATGACCGTGAAAACCGGTCGTTTGATGGCGACTTCGGAAAGGGTCACTTGCTGCTCCTCACTTGGAGGCCCGTCGTTGCTTCGGGCCAGGGGCTTTCCAGCACTGCGTCAGTTGGCGAAACGCCGCTGCGAACGAGCAGCGCGCCGTCGGGGGCGATGGAGAACGCAATGCGACGACTCACGAGGCGCTCGTCTTCGACGACCAGAATTTCGTCCTGGGAGCCCGGCTTGAGCACGGTGTGCGGCAGTCGCACCACGGAAACCTTTTCCGTGCCGCGCACTTGCGCGCGCACCAAGGTGCCGGCCACCACGTTCGAGTCCGCGCCGTTTTCGATGACGGCTTGCACCGGCATGCGTTTGGTGACTTCGTCGAGGGCTGCCACGACCGCCGTGATGGCGCCCTGGGCCGTGACGCGGCCCTGAGTGACGATTTCCACCGGAGTGCCGACGCGGACGAGCGCGGCGTCTTGCGCCGAAACGCTGCCGACGAGCTTCAAACGGCTCAGGTCGGCGATGTGGAACAGCGGCGTCCCCGGTGAAACCACGGTGCCGGTGCCGTTCGGCGCGCGGGTGACCGTGCCGTCGAAGGGAGCCGTGATGGTTTGATTGCCCAGGCTTTGGCGAGCGAGGAGGAGCTGAGCGTTCGCGCCGTCGCGCTGCGCCTCGGCGAGCGACTTCTGCTGCGCCGCCTGCACGCCCAAGCTCTCCGGCTGGACCCCAGCGCTCACGACCTTTTCCGTGCGCGCGTGCGAGTCCGCGGCCAGTGCAAGCTGAGCTTCAGCGGCACGAAGCTGTGCTTCGGCTGCCTTGAGCTGCGCCGCGGCTTCCCCCGCGTCGAGCTGCGCCAGCACGCTGCCGCGCTTGACCTTGTCTCCGACGCGAGCGCGAATCATCGACAGACGGCCGGGTACCTTGAAGCCCAGATCCGCTTCTTCGAGCGCCACCAGGGAGCCCTCGAAGCTCACCGAAGGCACGGTCGTTTCGGCCGTACCGTGGACCACGCGAACCTCGCGGGGCTTTTGGGCGGCTTCTTTTGCTTGCTCTGCGACGGCATTTCGCTCCACGGCGACCGCTTGCTTGGTCTGGGTCGCCTCGCTCACCCGAACACCGATCCATCCGAAGAACGCGAGGGCGCTGATACCGAACACCCACTTGCCGTAGCGGAAGCCGCCAGCTGCGGGTTTTTGCGGAGGAGTTTCGGGCCGTGGCTCCACCGTGCGACGGCTGGTCGAGGTGGGAGCGTCGGTGGTGCGGGGCGATTCGCTGGGGGCTGGACCGGATTTCATACGGACCTCGGAGCTGGACGGCAGGGTGGGGGCGAGAGGGAAAGAAGGGTCAATGAGGCGAGGGAAGCTCTGGCGAAGCCGATGCCTCGCCGCGAAGCGCTCCGAAGGAGGCCCGCAGGTCGGGAGAGGCGATGCCCAGCAGCACCAAGTGCTGAATGCGTTCGAGCTTGTGACGCAAGTCCGGGCGAGAAGTTTCGCGGACGATGGTGCGAGCGAGTCGATCGTAGGCGCCGGCGATGAACGTCTCGGTGAGATCGAGGTCCAAATCCTGCCGATACAACCCGTCCCGGATGCCTGCTTCCAGAAAGTGCCGCGCTTTGTGAGCGGTTCTTTCCATCAGCTCATCCACCAGGTAACAGAACTGCGAGCCGGAGCCCCCCTCGAGCAAGAGCCGGATGAGGCCGCGGTGCTCCCAGAGGCACTCGAAGATCTGGACGTCCAGGTTCACCCAGCGATCGAGCCGGGCACGAATGTCCCCGTCAGCGACGGACGCGCAATGCTCGAGGCCGTCATCGATGAGCGCGGCCAGTCGTTCCACCAAGCGCCCGACGAGCTCCCGGAAAATGAGGGGCTTGCTCTCGAAGTGCAGATAAAAGGAGCCCTTGGACATACCGGCGCGCGCCGTGATGTCCGAAACCTTGGCGCGCTCCAGGCCGTGTTCGACGAACTCGGCTTCGGCCGCGCTGAGCAGCTTGGCGCGGGCGAGAGGATCGCTTGGGCGGGCCATGGGATTTTCTATCTGACCAGCGGGTCAGAAACGGGCAAGCGCATGTAATCCCGCGCCCATCCACGGTCAAGCGGGCAGGCACGGTGAGTTTCGGTGGGCAAGTTTTCGTCGCTTCCGCGCCCCGCGCCGAATGAGCCACAGCCGGGCACACCCCACGGCCCACAAAGCGCGAAGGGCACCGGAGACAATGTCTCGGTGCCCTTCAGCGACTTTCTGAGAAGTTGCGGAGCGGACGGGACTCGAACCCGCGGCCTCCGGCGTGACAGGCCGGCGTTATAACCGACTTAACTACCGCTCCCGACCAACTGACTCGTTCCGAGTTCTTCCTGCCGAAGCAAGAGGAAAAGGCGTGGTCAGTGCGTTGCCCTCGGCGCAAGAGCCCCTCGGACAACCCGACGCTTGCTCGGAAGCAGGCGTCGTTTTGGGTGCGCGCTAGGTACCACAACGCTCCGGCCGATCAAGCGTAAGTTGGCGGGGGGCGAGTAACTTTTTCCATTTGAGGCAAACCGGGCGCGAAGGCTCGCTCGCCTCGACGCCGACCGACCCGCGAACGGCCCGGCGACGCCCGGGCGGGGCGACGCCCGGGCGGGGCGGCGCCGGGCGGGGCGGGCTGGGCTCGGCTCGGATCGGATCGATTGAAGCACGACCGGGACGCGAAGCGGTGACAGGTAGAGGCAGACCCCCGCCCAGTGGAGCGGGTCAGCTCGTACCCCGCACGCCGCGCGCTAGAGAGGGGGGCGAAAGATACCCGCTGGATGCTCCCAAAAGTGGACCGAGCGAGCCAGGGTCGGGTCTCCGGAGACCCAGTGGCCCGGACGTCGGAACGAACGCGGGACGACGGCGGCTCTCAGCCAACCACGCGAAACACATCGTATCGCGGCACGACGCCGTCCTTCGTCCCGAGTCCGGCGCAGAAGCGCCGTCGTCCCCCACCGAGCGAACGTGCTTCCCGGTGCGAGTCGGGCTGGACCCATGTGTATCGAGTGACCGGGTCAATGGAGACCTTATTTCCAGAAGGAGGAAAGCCGGTGACGGGTCAAATGACACCCTCCGACAAGGTGACCCTGAGTGAGTGAAACAGTGCGCATGACCATTCGTGTCCTTTGTCGGGAGTGGCGTGAGCATCGATGCGCGGCAGTGCGCGCATGCGCACACACATGATGATTGAGTGAGGGGTGAAGTGAGGCGCGTGCGCCTGAGTGCAGCGTGTTTCAGCTGTTAGGCAGAGACGTGACGTGCGTCGCACACGGGTCACTCACACTCGTGATTCGTGAGAAACGAATCACGAATCAATCAACTCTTCGTTGACAGCTATCGTGAGCAACTGTTACGTTTCCTTGGATTAGGAATCTTCCAATTGAAGTTCACCGTGGCCCACGTATTGCTCACTGGTCTCCTCGTCGCGGGGGCGCTTGCGCTCGGCTGGGGGTTGGGAAATCGCTCGAAAAGCGCTGAAAACGCGCGCATCGGGGCGACTGTCAGCACACTCGGGGCCGAGTCTGGTGAAGCATCCGTTACCCAGCTTCGTCTTTCCGACCAGGACCGGCGGGACTTGGCGCAGCTCGTACGCCGCGAGGTGATCGCGGCGCAGCAGGTGTCGGGAGCCTCCGTGAAGTCTGCGGAGCTCTTGCCTTCACAAGAGCCGGACGCGGCGCGTCGAGAGGAAATGTTCACCGCGGCGCTGTCGACCGTGTCCAGCGCGCGTGACGCCGGCATGTGGACGCACGAGGACGGCGTGGTGCTGCAGCAGGTGGGCGCATCGCTCACGCCGGAGCAACGCCGCAAGGTGAGCAAGGAGTTCCTGCAGGCACTCAACTCTCAAAAGCTGACGATTGAGCAGGGGGCCTTCATTCCTTGAGCGTCTCGGGGCGCTCGGCGGGCGGTGGTCTTGAACCGGATCCGGTGATCCGGGGCGTCGAGTGAACAACCTGGAGTAGGAAGGGGAGCGTGCAGCGATGAAGAAATTGGTAACGGGGGTGGCTACCGCAGCGGTAGCAATGCTTTGCGCCGAACATGCTTCTGCCGAGTTCGCCAGCACGTGGCTCGAACGGCATTCGAACGGTCGCCTCAAGGAAATTGGAGCGCGTGTTTCTGGCGTGTTGGAGGCAGAAGGCAACGTCCAGCAGAGCGACTTGTCGTGTCAGTACAACGAAGTGTGGGGCACGTTTTGCTTCATCACGGTCAACAACGTCACCTACGGTTGCGCCGCAACCCAGATGACGCTCGCCACGCTCGACATCGGTACCGAAGTCGAGTTCGCCTTCGCGCCCGACCCGGAGGACCCGGAGGACGACATCTGTCTTCTGACGATGCGGCAGGACGTGGAGGTCATTGCAGAGTCGCTCTCCCTCGACTTTGCGAGGACCTGCGAGTCGAACAACACGGGCGGCTCGGGCGGCAGCGGCGGCTCGGGCGGCAGTGGCGGCTCGGGCGGCAGCGGCGGCTCGGGCGGCACCAGCGGCGCCAACTTCCAGTGCACGGGCGCATGTCTGAACGCCATTCCGCTGAGTCAAGCAACGAGCTCGCCGAACTTGGGCGGCGAAGCGTGGTACGTGGTCAACAGCGGCCCGATTACGGGCTGGCAGCTGTCGAACGGCGCAGGCCGTACCGTGCGAGTCAACGGCGTCCAGGTGAACCCCGGCCAGGTCCCGCTCGTCGCTGCTCTGAACGGGAAGTACTACTTCCAGTTTTCGGCAGGAGACTACGTCTGGGCTAGCTGGTCCTGGTGGTGATTTGCCGCTGACGCGGCGTCGTTGCCAGGCGAACGCCAGGCGAGCTCGTGGAAGGCCCCCTCGCGGGGGCCTTCGTCGCTCCGTGAGCTAGCGTGTTCTCTGAAGGGGGAAAACATGCTCACGAAACGCGTCGCCGTGGTGAGCGGAGGCAACCGCGGCTTGGGGTTCGAGACGTGCCGGCAGCTCTCACAACGGGAGTACCACGTCATCTTGGGGAGCCGTGATCCGGCGAAGGGTCAACACGCGGCGGATGAGCTCAGGGCGCACGGCGGGGACGTCCAGATGCACCAGCTCGACGTGACGGAGCCACGGAGCATCGAGACGCTTCGCGAAACGGCGGCCAAGCGTTGGGGTAGGGTCGACGTCTTGGTCAACTGCGCAGCCGTCATGGGCTCGCCGAACGAGCTCAGCATTTTCGACGTCACCGATCAGCAGATCCAAGCCACGCTCGAGACGAACTTCTTTTCGGCTTTGCATTTGTGCCAGGCGCTGGTGCCGTTCATGCGCCGCGCCAACTACGGGCGGGTCGTGAACGTGTCGTCGGGCATGGGGCAACTCGCGGACATGGGCGCTGGCGCTCCGCCGTATCGCTTCTCCAAGGCAGCGCTCAACACTTTGACGCGCATCTTGGCGCGAGAGCTCGAGGAAACGAACGTGCTGGTGAACAGCGTGTGCCCGGGCTGGGTGCGCACCGACATGGGAGGAGAGAAAGCGCCGCTCTCCGTGAGCGAGGGCGCGGCGGGCATCGTTTGGGCGGCGACGTTGCCGAAGGGCGGGCCCAGCGGCGGCTTCTTCCGTCACGGTGAACCCATCCCGTGGTGAGGCGCGCAAAATGACATCCCGAGAAGAACGAGGCTCGCCGGACCTCGAGCTTCTCGCGGAACCCGCACCAAGGTGCGGCGGAGCGCCAACGCCTTGACGAGCTCATCCACGTCGCGTGCGCCAAGGTGAGAATCAAGCGAGCGACCTTTGACGCGCCCTCATGATGCCATCACAAACAACCGGGGCGAGCACTCTACGTGATCGCCAAGCACAGACACCAGGGGGAACCAGCGTGGCGAGAGTCTACCAGGATGCAGAGTCCGAATCGGAGCGCTTGGAGCGCAAGAGCGGCATTCCCAGGGGCCGTGGCCTCGGGGCGTCGCGAGGTATGCTGATCGGTCTTCTGCTCGCGCTGATCGTGTTCGCCGCGATTGCGGTGAGCTTTTGGTACGAAGTGAACCGCTGAGGCTCGGCGGGTTCTGAGGCTCGGTGGGTTCTGAGGCTCGGTGGGTTCGCGCGTTGCGCCGCCCGGGATATCCGGTGGCGCAACGCTGGTTCACTGCGCGGTGTTTTCATCCGCGCGCGCCGCGACCGCTGTTACTGGGCGATGCGAACCGCCACGCGGCGCGCCCAGTTGCCGCCTTCCTTCCCACTCGCGTCACGCTCGGCCGAGGTTTCACCCACCGCCTGCAGCGTGATTTGCTTCGGCGGAGTGCCACTACGAATGAGGAGGCGAGCAACGTTCGACGCCCGGTCGAGACCGAGCTCGAGATTCCGTTTCGGATCCGTGCTGGTGTCCCCGTAGGTGATGATGGTGACGCCCGCTGGAGCGGAGCGTCCGGACAGGCATCCCGTCAGCTGATTCATGCGCGTGAGCTCCGCGTTTGGAACTTCGGCGGATGCCGGATCGAAGAAGAAGTAGAGCGGTTGGCTCAAGTCGCAGGTGCCGAGCCGCTGCTGCGTCTCCTGTGTGGCCTTCGTCGCCAGCTCGGAAGCCGTGAGCCCCCGCTCGGCGCCGACGCGACCCTCCGCTCCGGGAACGGGCGCGGGCGTGAGTGAACGCTCGACGCCTTCTCCGGCGCGCTCGCCGGCTTCGCCGAGCTCGTGCACGCCGCGTTTGGTCGTGTCTCCGGCGCGCTCGCCGGCTTCGCCGAGTTCGTGCACGCCGCGCTTCGCGGCGTCTCCGACGTCGTGCGCCGCTTCGCCCGCCTTGTCGGCCGCGTCCGCGCCGAGCTCCTTGGCGTCCTTTGCGGCGTCTCGAGCGCCTTCACCGACGTCGCGCGCCAGGCCCTCGGCTTTATCGCCGAGCTTGTCGGCGCCGCGCTCGATCTTCTTGCCCGCTTCGTCGAGCTCGCTCCGTACTTCTCCGGCGGCGGTTTCGGTGCGTTCTGGTTCGTCACGCCGCTTCTCGCACGCGCCGAGCCAAAGAACCACGAGACTTGCCCCCGCGAACACCCCAACGACACGTCGCATGTCGCCTCCCCTTCGCAATGTGGGCGGGCACGATGGTGTGCCCGCGCTCCCGCGCGGCTCCACGTAAACTGCGCTCGGGGCCACCCCCGCACAATCGCGGCCACGCCCGAAGAAACTGGCGCCAGGGTGGCGCGCCGTCAAGCCGCGGAGACGGTGCCGCGCCAGCCAAAACGAGCTGGGGCGCATTCGAGCTGGTGCTTGGTGGCGAGCCGGCTAGCGACGAACTTCGGGAGACGAGGCTCTTCGTCGCGCAATCTCGGTCAGTACACGAGCGGATTTGCGTCAGCCGCCGAACTCTTGCGTCGCTACGACGACGGGCGGCGAAGTGCTGTCGTCGACGATGACGCCGAGGCCCACGTGGGTGAACGTCGGGTCCAAGAGGTTGGCGCGGTGGCCCGGGCTGCGGAGCCAGAGCGCGTGAATTTCTTCAGGGGTGCGCGCGCGGCCGATGTTTTCTCCGTAGCGCGGAAAGGGAAAGCCCGCGCGTCGCATGCGTTCGTGCGTCGAGCCGGAGCTCGGCGATTGATGGGCGAAAAACCGCGATTGAACCATGTCGCGGCTGTGCGCTTCGGCGAGCGCGTCGAGCCGCCGATCTCGCTTCAATGGTGGCAATCCGGCGTGCTTGCGGATGTTGTTCGCCGCTTCGAAGAAAGCATCGGCCGTTGGCGCCCAGTGAATGCCAGCCAGCTCTGGGTTCTCGACGAATGGCTCCGTGCCGACGCCGACGGGGAAGTTGGCGATGACCTCGAGGCCGTGCGGCCCCCGCGCGAGCAGCTCGATTTGGTGCGTTCCGCCGACGAGCTCGTCGAGCGATTGCGGCTCCAGGCCGCTGTAGCGCCGCACGGCGCCGTCCGGGCCCGTGATGAGCCATTCCGGCGACGACCAGCCGTCGGCCAGCTTGGCGCGCAAGTTCAAGGAGGTCCCGGGCTCGACGCGGCGCGGCACGGGATCGAGATCGGCGTAGTGCGTCGCCAGAGCGACGACCGCACGACGATCGTCGGTCACCCGGATGCCGAAGCGATTTTGCGACGAGCTCGAGGGCTGTCCGGAGATGGCGCGCGAGAGATCGCTTTTCCAGCCCCGCGCCGTGAGATCGATGAACAGAAGCATCGGGAAGGGCGAGACCAAACCGAGCTCGCGGCTCACTCGATCTACCTCCAAGGAGGACGGCGAAACGCCGTTTCGCTTACGCTCCGAGGCGGCCCATCCGGCGAGCTCGGCGAGTCGACCATCACCGACGAGCTCCGGGCGCGCGGCGGTCACCGCGCGGCGGATTTCCTCGGCGTCGGGTCCTCGTGCGTCACCCGGCTCGAGGGCGGTCGAGTAGTGAGCTCGAGCGCGCAGCGCCTGGACGGAGGCCGATTGGGTGGGGACCTGGGGCCCAGGGGTGCCGTGAGCGCTGCAGCCGGAAGCGGTGAAGTAGGTGGCTGCTGCGACCGAGGCGAGGCCCAAGGCCAGTCGGAGCTGGCGGTGAAGCATCGGCGAGGGGTGGGGGCAAAAAGGGAAGCGGACTCAAGGTGACGTGCCGTCGACCGTTGCGCCACACGCTCCGCCCACCTTCGCGCTGTTTCGGCCTTACTTGCGCTTACACGAAGCGGCGCGTCCGTAACGCCGCTAGAGTGGCGAGGATGGGTGGGGAGTGGATACGCTCCCGATCCGGAGATCCCGAACATGGCATCACGCACGAACTCGATCGGCATTCTGACGGCCGGCGGGGATTGCCCAGGTCTCAACGCGGCGATCCGAGGCGTCGCGAAAGCCGCCATGCACTACGGAATGCAGGTCATTGGCGTGCAGGACGGCTTTCGCGGCTTGGTCGAAAACCGCACGTTCCCGCTCGACGGCCGTATCGTGAGTGGGCTGCTCACCATGGGGGGCACGCTGCTCGGCACGAGCCGCGACAAGCCCCACAAGATGCCCATGGGCGGCAGAATCATGGACATGACCGATGTCGCCGTCGCCAACATGCGCCGCATGAACATCGACTGTCTGGTGTGCATCGGCGGCAACGGCACCCAAAAGAACGCGCAGCGCCTGCGCAAGGCGTGCCCCGACATTGGTGTGCTCACGCTGCCCAAGACCATCGACAACGACGTGGTGGGGACCGATGTCACGTTCGGGTTCGACTCGGGCATGCGCGTCGCGACCGAGGCCATCGACCGCCTGCACACGACGGCCACCAGCCACCATCGCCTGATCGTGTGCGAAATCATGGGTCACGACGCGGGCTGGTTGGCGCTGGGCTCGGGCATCGCCGGCGGCGCGGACGTGATTCTGATTCCGGAAATTCCTTACGACCTGAACGTCGTGGCGCGTCACCTGATCAATCGCCGTCAGGCGGGTAAACGCTTTTCCATCATCGCGGTGGCGGAGGGCGTGCGCTCGCGCGAGGTCGTCGAGCGAGAAGCGCGCGAGCTGGCCGAAGCGGGCGAAGAAGCGCAGAAGGAAAAAGACAAAGGAAAGAAGAAGAATAAGAAGCGCGCGGAGACCGACGCCGTTCCCCCCAGTTTCGACGATCGAGGCATTCACCTCGTGCAGGAACCGCTGGCCAGCCGCATTGCGCGTCAATTGCAGCAGCTCACGGGCATCGAAGCGCGTGTCACGTCCTTGGGCCACGTACAGCGCGGCGGCGAGCCGACGGCTTTGGACCGTTTGCTCGCGACGCGCCTCGGCACCAAGGCGGGGCAGCTCTTGGCCGAAGGAACCTACGACGTGATGGTGGCCATTCGGGGGGATCAGACGCTTCCCGTTCCGCTCGAAGATGTCGCCGGGAAAAAGAAGCTGGTACCGCAGGATCATCCCTGGATCCACACGGCGCGGCTCGTGGAGACCTGTCTGGGCGACTTCGCGTGATGGCCCCCTTCGGGTGAGCCAGCCTTGACAGCTTCGGATTCGGGCGTACCGAGAGCGGAGCATGTCCCACGGTTCGAGCCCCGCCGTCTCCCCGGAACAGAACACCCTCCGCGTCACCATGGTGAAAAAGGTGCTGGCCTCCGGCGAGCCCTGCAGCAAGTGCGCTCAAGCGGAAGAAGTGCTGCGCCGGCGCGGCCTGTGGGAGCGTATCGACGAGGTCATTTACGCGCGCGAGGTCGATCCGTCGTCTCCCGGAATGCTTTTGGCGCAGGAGTACGACGTGAAGCTCGCGCCGTTCTTCTTGGTGAAGCGGGGCGCGGACGTCACGGTGTTCACGAGCGTGATTCAGCTCGTCAAAGAAGTGCTCGAGCGGGCAGGGGGCTCCTCGCCTCGAACGTCGAGCGTTGCCTCGTCGACGACGACGTCACCTTCCGCGCCAGGCGCTACTGTGCCGCTCCAAAAGGAGGAGGTGGAGGCGGCCGCGCTCGAGCTGGGCGAGGCTGCGCCTGCGCGCATTCTCGAGTGGGCACAGTCGCGCCTGGGCCGTGGGCTCGCTCTCGCGTTCAGCGGCGCCGAGGACGTCGCGCTCATCGATCTGGCGGTGCGAAACGGTCTGCCGTTTTCCGTGTTCTGCTTGGACACGGGGCGACTGCACGCAGAAACTTATCGCTACATCGATCGCATCCGAAAGCACTACGGAGTGGCCATCGAGGTGGTGTTTCCGACTGCGGCGCGGGTGGAGGCGCTCGTTCGTAAGAAGGGCCTCTTCAGTTTCTACGACGACGGGCACGCCGAGTGCTGCGGCATTCGCAAGGTGGAGCCGCTCCGTCGGGTGCTTGCGGAGGCGGCCGGTTGGGCAACAGGACAACGTCGCGACCAAAGTCCAACACGCGCAGACGTGCCGACCGTCGTCTGGGACACGAGCCACAAGCCGACGGGCATGCTCAAGGTCAACCCACTGGCTCGTTGGAGCCAAAAAGACGTCTGGACGTACATTCGCGACAACGACGTCCCCTACAACGAGCTGCATGACCGAGGGTTCATCTCCATCGGTTGCGAGCCGTGCACTCGGGTGACCCGCCCAGGTGAACATGAACGAGCGGGGCGCTGGTGGTGGGAAGAAGCCACGCAGCGCGAGTGCGGTTTGCACAAAGGTTGAGTCTGCGCGGCTTTACGTGAAACGCCCGCGCAACTGCATGGAAATGGCCACGCGAAGTGTCTTCCGCGTCGCGCCGCCGAGCTGTGTCGGGGCTTGTGGGATGTGCGACCATCAGGCTTAATGATGCTGTCGACTATGAAGAGCTTAAAATTCCTCGGGTGTACTCTGGTTCTGGCCACCGCGCTTGGTTGTGGCGGGGAAGCAGAGTCCGGCAAGAAGAGCGCGGCGACGGGCGGTTCGGACAGCGGCGGCACGGGCGGCGACAAGAGCGGCTCGGGCGGCAAACCCGGAACCGGTGGTAAGCCTGGGACGGGTGGAAAGCCCGGAACCGGCGGCAAGCCCGGAACCGGCGGCACGGGCGGCCTGGGTGAGGGCGGCACGGGCGGCCTGGGTGAGGGCGGCGCGGGGGAAGCCGGCGCTGGCAACACCGGCGGTAGTGGCGGCAGCGGCGACACCGGTGACGCGTGCGCCGCGCCTGAAGCGCTCGTGGCAAGAACTCCGGTGCAAGGCACAACGGTGGGCTCCACCAACTACCTGCACGTGGGTTGCGGCGACGCCGCAAATCCCGACAGCGGTCCGGAGGTGGCGTACACCTTCACCGCGGATCGCAGCGGCACTCTGGTCGTGGAAGTCGACGCAGACGCGGACTTCCTGGTTTCCGTCGACTCCGTCAGCACGTGCGGAGAAGGCTCGCTCGCCTGCGCGGACGAGGAAACGACCGGAAAAGAAACGGCCACGGTCGCAAACGTGGCGGAAGGTGAAACCTTCACCATCGTCGTCGAAGGCGTCGCTGGCGCAGAAGGCGAGTTTTCGCTCACGGCTCGCGTCATCGACGATCCGGCGTGTGACGACGGAGACGCGTGCACCGTCGCAAGCTACGACCAAGTCGCGGGTCTTTGCAGCTTCAGCGAGCCCCACGACGTGTGCGTGGTGGGGGATCCATTGAGCAACGATCCGGCGTGCGTTATGCCGCAGTCGGCTTGCGTCCAGGAGGTCTGCGCGGACGACTTCTGGTGCTGCCAGAAAAAGTGGAGCGCTTCCTGCGTCGAGCTCGCCGAGGAAATGTGTGGTCTTTGCAACTGAGCGTGCTCCGTAGTTGAGTACGCTCAGTGCTCGTGTTGAGCGAGCGGGCTCGGTGAAACCTCGGAAGGCGTCGGGCTTCGGCCGGCGCCTTCGGTCTTTCACGGGTAGCACCAGTAAAGGTGCGTCCGCTCTCGTCGGTTTCAGGTCAGCGAGCTCGCGAAAATGCGGAGCAAGCCGTCTGGATTGTCGACGTGCACCCAGTGTCCCGAGTTTTCGAGCTCGTGCACGGTGGCGGACGCCTCTCGCGGCAGGCAGCGCGCGCGTTCGCGCATGCTGCCGGTCCAACGGTCACTCCGCTCGGCGACGACCAGGTGGTGATGGGGCGCTCCACGCGCGCTCTCCAAGTAGGGCCACAGATCTTCTTCGAAGTAGTCCGCCATCAGCTCTTCGATGGCGCGGACGTTCAGGCGCCACTCGTAGGCGTCTCCGCGGCGCTCGAGGTTGGTCGCGAGCCAGTTGGCCAGACCCGAAGACAAGCCCCGATTCGTGAGCCCCGTCACCGCGTCTGCGCGCGCCGCAAACGGGCCCGAGAGCACGCGGAGAGCGCTGAGGACGCGGAGCACTTCATGGCTCGGATCCGGGGTTTGGGCCCCCGGATCGGAGTCCAGGGCCCAGATTTGTCGGAGGGACTCCGACAGGGCCGATTGGTCTTGCTGCGTCAGGCGGCGGCCGTAGGCCAGGGCGACCTTGCCGCCGAAGGAGTGCCCGATGACGGCGCGGGGCGCGACCCCGAGCTCCATCGCCAGCTCGAACAAATCGCTCACACAAGCTTCCACCGTGTGCGGCGGCGGCGCGCCCTGCGAGGCGCCGTGATTTCTGAGGTCGACGAGCACGAACCGGTACTCGGGCTTTTCGCTGGCCAGCCGCCGCGCAAAGCTCCGAAAATTGTGCCCGGCGCCCAAGGCGCCGTGCAGCACGAACGCGACGTGGGGCGCGGAGGCTTCCCCCACCAGGAGATGCGCGGGGATCACGAGGGTTCCAGCTCGAGGATGGCGTCCAGCTCGACGCTCGCGCCGAGCGGCAGCTGCGCGGTACCGATGGCGCTGCGAGCGTGCGCGCCTGCCTCGCCGAGCACGTCCAGGAAAAGCTGCGAGGCGCCGTTCATGACGAGGTGCTGCTCCGTGAACGTCGGCGCCGAGGCGACGTAGCCGCCCAGGCGGAGCACGCGCGCCACGCGGCTCAAGCTCCCGAGCTCCGCACGGACCACCCGAAGCACGTTGGCGGCGCACAGCGCAGCGCCTCGCCGTGCTTCCTCGACGGTGACCTGCTCGCCGAGACGCCCCGTCACGATCAATCCGGCCTCGCCGTCCAGGGGGAGGGCGCCGGATACATAAGCAACATTGCCGCTGACGACGACCGGCCGGTACAGCGCGGCAGGTTTCGGGATGCGGTCCAGGGGATAGCCGAGCTCCTCGAGCTTACGTTCACGAGTGGTCATGCGCGGTATCCTGTCTACCGAAGGTACTAAGCCTGGTCCATGGGGTGGGGGCTCCGCTAAGATTTGCCCATGCCTGGAAGCGGAAGCGCAACCGACCAACTTTTCGCGCTCCTCGATCAGTTCAAGGAGCGTTGGCCCAAAAAGGGCTGGAGCTGGGACTACCGAGTGAGCTGCGTCGCCTCTTCGTTCCATGTCGATCTCACGGAGGAGTGCCACGAGGCCCTCCTTCGTACGCTGCCCGACGTCTACGACTACAAAACCATCACGAAAGCATCATCTGCCGTGCGCCAAATCGCAGAGCAGGTCGGTGGCGTTCGTTCGGATCAGCTCATCTACACCGCGCCGTCCGATGGGCGCCTCGTGGCCTACGCGCTCTGGTGGCCGTGGGGTGACGAGATCACGATTTCCGTGCGACTCGGCCTTTCGGGGTACGTCGGCGAGTCGGATCATCAGCGCCTGCAAATGCAGTTCAACGCAATTGGTTGATCTCGGCGGCTCGCGACGGAGAGCGGTCGCTCCCGCGAGCCAGCCCAGTCGCTCCTCGACGCGCACCGCAAAGTGAGGCTCAGTCGGAGCTGCCGTTCGGTCGTGTGCCGCTCGCGCTCACGCCGGTCGGCTGCGCTGCGTCTGCTTGCGCGGCGCGCGTCGTGGGCGCGTCGAGCGTCGGTTGCGCTTCGCCGCGTTCGTCGAAGTCCCGCACCAGGTAGGGCTTGCCTTGAAGGCGCTGAGCGCTCTGGGCAAGCCGCCACCGCACGTAGTGCCGGGTGAAACGAACGGCTTCTTGGGGGCTCAAATACGGGTTGTTCACGCCGCCCAAAATGGACAGCGCCAAGATGAGCTCGGCGACGCTCACCGGGCACCCTTCGAGCCGTAAGAAGGGGCGGTTCTTCGCTTCCTCCACTTTGCGCAGAACGCTCACCATCTTCAAATAAATGTCCGGGTGCGTCGCCAGCGCCGGATCGAGCGTGGAGCGATCCCGGTACAGGCTCTCCACCGAGACGAGCTCCCCGCCCACCGAGCCGTGGTACGAGACGCAGTCGCCGACGAAGACGACCTTTTCGCCGTATCCGAGCTCTAGCGGCCCCTGGTAGTCGCCGAACACGACGTGGAGGCGCGCCATCTTTGCGTCGCACTCCTGATCGTAGACACGCAGCACCTCGATGGCCTCCTCGAGCGCGCCGGGGCAGCCGCCCCAGCAGTAGCCGTCGCTGCCCCCGGGTGGTGGACCCGCGTAGGCCGTAATGTGGGTGCCCTCGAAGTACTTTTCGACGCGTACGAGGCCGATTTGAAAGTCCTTGGCGCGCTCGCGCGCCTCCTCTGGAGACACGTCGCCGCTCACGGTGACGCCGTCGACGGGGCCGAAGCCGTCTTCGTGTGCGAGGCGAATGTGCTCCACGTCCAGCGGATGGAGCCCCACGATTCGGCAACAGACGGCGTCCACCGCCACTTGGTTGTTGCCAATGACGAGCAAGCCCAGAGGGTAGGGAACGGGCGTCAGCATGCGCCCCTGGCCCGCCGTGACGGCGTCGATGACCACGAGCTCGGGCTGCACCACGTGCTGAAGGTCGGCGACCTTTCGTCCCAAGGCGTAGTCGTGATCGATGAGGCGGTGCCGGTCGTCCTGGATGCCGATGTAATTCTTCAGCGAAAAGGTGACCGTGGTCCACGGGTGCGCCTTGAACTTGGGGACGTTGACGAAAAAATCGGCGCGCGCCACCGGCTCGGGCACGAAAATGGAATCGCGGAGGCGTCCCGCATGCGTCAGCGGCACCTCGACCTGCTGCACTTCGTCGAAAAAGTAGTGCTTGGCGCCCGTGCGGCGGAGCACCGCGCCGTACTCCGCCTGCTCGAAGACGTAGCGCGTGGGAATGGTGATGCCCGAGCGCTCGCCGACGGCGAGCTCTTCGATGGCCGCGCCGCCACGCGCGGCGAGCGCCTCCAGGACGCCTTGCGTCACCTCGGGGCGCGTGTACGCGTGCCGAAACAGCTCGCCCGCCATGACCAAGTTGGGCTTGACGAGCACGCGCCCACGAGGCGCGAGGCCGAGCTCTTCCAGCCCCTCGGAGACGAGCGTTCGTACGCGCTCCGAGTCGTACGACGGAAGGTTGCGGAGGATCACCCGCGCATCTCGCGGTGGGCGCATCAACAAAGCGTAGCCGCGCCCCCGGGGGGCGGCTAGCTTCGCCCGGGCCATGTTTCGTGACCGCTGGGCTTTGGTAACGGGTGCTGCGCGCGGGATCGGACGCGCCACCGCGGAACTACTCGCGAATCGCGGGGCGCGTCTCGTTTTGTGCGACCTGGAGCAGGAGCCGCTCGAGGAGCTCGCTCACGTGCTGCGGGCACAGCGGGCCACCGTGCTCACGCACCGGGTGGACGTGGGAGACAGGGAGGCCATGCGCGACTTCGCCGCGTGGACGCTCGATCGCGTGGATACGGTCGACCTCTTGGTCAACAACGCGGGTGTGCTCGAGGTGGGAGGAATCGAGGACACGCCGTGGCCGGCTTGGGACCACGTCATGCGCGTGAATCTCTGGGGTGTCGTGCACTCCTGTGCCTACTTCGTTCCCGCCATGCGCAAGGCCGGGCGCGGTCGCGTGGTGAACGTCGCGTCGGCGGCGGGGGAGGTGGGGCTTCCTTCGCTGCTCGCGTACACCACGACCAAGTTCGGCGTGGTGGGTTTTTCTCAAGCGCTGCGCGCAGAGCTCGCGAGTGAAGGCATTGGGGTGTCGGTGGTGTGCCCCGGGCTCGTGGCGACGAACATCGTCGAGCGGGAGCACTTTGGCGGGGAGCTGCGCGCCAAGTTGCGCGCTTTGGTGCACCGCCACGGCTTGACCCCGGAGCGCGTGGCGCACGCCATCGTGAACGCCGCCGAGCACGACCGCGCGCTGGTGCCCGTGGGTGCGCAAGCGCAGGCCATTCACTGGGCGCGCCGCGTCTTCCCAGCGCACGCCGCGCTCTGGCTCAAGCGGGCCGCCAGCGCGAAGCGGTTTTCTGCGTAAGCGAGACTTTCGTCAGGCGCCGAGCAAGACGGTCCCCGCGCGAAGCGGTGTTCGCTCGTCCGCGAGCTCTTCGTCAGGCGCCGAACAACCCACGCCGCCAGTGGCAGCGGTGTTCCGCTCGAGGGAGCTCTTCGTCAGGCGCCGAACAACCACGAGAACACCTCGCCGAGGACGGCGGGCCCTTCGGGCCCGTAGTCGCCGTGCGGCGCGCGCGGCAGAAGGAAAAACTCGGAGCGGAGGCCCGCATTCTGCAGCGCTCGTTCGCCGCTCCGCATGTGCGACGTATCCTCGCGCTCGCCGCCCAAGACGGCGACGGCGGAGGCCTGACCCAAGTTTTGGGGGCTCGGCGCCTCGGGTGAGCCTGCCAGAATCAAATAGGGGTAGCGCTGCGGGTAACGCGCGGCGAGGGCTTCTCCGCGATGAGCGCCTTGTGAGTAACCGATGAGCACCAGTCGCTCGGTGTCGAGCTGACCGCCGCGCGCCTCGGCCACGACTTCGAGCGCGCGATCGATGCGCGGCTGAATGAGCGTTACGTCCTTGGGCCAGCGAGTCCCCGGACGACCCTCGCACGGCAAATCCGCCGACAGTATGAGCATGGTGCCGTAGTGGCTCGCGAGCGCGGCCCAGCTGTCCATGGCGTGTGTGCTGCCGCACATGCCGGGCAAGTACACGAGCGCGCGCCGATTGCCGGCGCCCGCGTGCACCACGCGGACGGGACGATCTCCGGGGATGGGCACCTGCACGGTGAGCCCCGGAAGTACCCCCGCAGGAAGGCGCGGTGGCGCGGACTGCAGGGCGGCGGAAGGCGAAGGCGAAGGCGAAGGCGAAGGCGAAGGGCCGCCCGAAGCGCCCTCGGATGAAGGCGCGGGCTGGGGCGCCACGTTCTCGGCGCTCACTGGTTCGGGCGAACGCTCCGTCGTGTGCGCCTCCGGAGACCGCGTGGTCGGGTTCGACTGCGGTTTCTCCGAGCACGAAAAGGCGAAGGCCGCCAGAAGCATCAAGGCGAGTGGCCCTTCACGGCGTGCGGAGCGAGCCCGCACGGGGCCCGAAGCGAGGCGATGCATGTCGTTAGCTCCGTGTGAGCTCGACGCCGGTGGCCACGATGCGCACCTCGGTGGCGGAGCCATCGTCCTTCTTGCCGGCAAAGCGCGCGCCTTCTTCCTCGAGGTGGTCGACGCGCTCTTTTTTGACGTCCGTGATTTCGACGACACCCTGCACGCGCGCTTCCGCGCCTTGTGAGTCCGTGGGCACGAAGAAGGCGTAGTCTTTGAACGTGACGCGGCACCCGGGACCCGCGTCGTCCTTCGCCGCTGCCAGCTCCATCCAGCACCCTTTGCGGGAGCAGGCGCGCCGAACATGTCCCGTGAGGACGACGGATTTTCCTTGGAAGGCGTCCGGGGAGGCGAGGACCTCGGAGAGCAGAACGGCCGGCTCCTGGCCCAGCGCCGCGCCATACGTCTTGGCAGGCGACGCTGCTGCCGTGGCGGGACTGGGCAGAGCGGAGCTGGGCAGAGCGGAGCTGGGCAGAGCGGAGCTCGCGGCGGCCGTTTGCTCCTCTTGCGCCGGGCCCGGAGAGCTGGCTTGGCAAGCGACGGAAGCAAGACCGGCGAGCGCCAAGAGCACGCGTCCGAACGCTGCCCGGCGGCTCCGCGACGAGCCCGGAGAGCCCGCGAGGGAAAAAGACGTTCGATTCATCGGGCCCCGAGCATAGCGCAAACGATGTCCGAGTCGCGGCGGCGAAGGCACCGCGAAAATCCGGTACCTCGAGCGCTGCTGCCGTCGGCCCGGACGAGGTTGGGTCCCTTTCGGTCCCGCCTCCGGGCGACGGCAGCGTGTGCGCTCAGAAGTCTTCGTCGAAGCTGTCGAAGCTCGAGCCCGAGGGCTCCTCCGTGGGAGAGCCATCCGACTTGGCGGCGGGTTTCGCTTCGTCGCCGGGCAGGACGTACGAGAGCGCCGCCCAAACCGACAAGTAGCGATCCGTGGCGCCGCCGGCGGCGCGTGGGTTCTCCAGGCTGATGGGGTTGAAATCCAGGCCGTACTGGAGCGAATCCAAGCCCACCAGGAACTCGAACGGCGCGAGGAACTGCCAGCCCACCTCGCCGCCGAACGTGACGCCGCGAGCCGTGGTGTTCGGATACCAGTTCGCGTCCCCGATGGGGCCCGAGTCCAGCACCATACGGTACTGCGCGTGCGCGCCGATACGCAGCTGGTCGAAGCGCAGGTGCGTGTCCAAGCCGATGTCGACGAACTCGTAACGCACGTCGGGGAACGTATTCGTGTCCCCGCTGACCTCGAAGTTGTGCGTGCCGTAGGTTCCGAAGATGCCCACGTCGTGCACGCCGAGGGGAATGCGGAACTTGGGCCCGACGAACCAGAGCGAGTGTGACTGGTCGAGTGTTTTGCCGGCGTACTCCACGTGGGTGGCGAAGCCGACCTCGAAGCCGCCGGTGACGCCGAGGTGAGCGAGCCAGCCGTCCGTGAAGTGCGCGCCGGGGTACCAAGTACCGTTGGCGAAGACCATGGGCGCTGCCGCGACGTTGTACGTCGCGAGGTCCGGGTAGCCGCCCAGCGGGTTGACCTCGTTCGCCGGATCCGTGTAGCGGAAGGAGCGCGAGTAGAGACGCATGCCTCCGCGCACCTCGAGCGGAGAGGGCCGCCCCCCCGACGAGAGGTCGAGGACTTTTTGGCCGTCGACCGAAGCCTCGAGCTCTTCCTCGACGGTTTCCTCGCCGTCGGAAGCGCCGCTCGTGGCGACGAGCTCGGGTTCGAGCCGTGTTCGGCCGATGGCGTCCTGGAAGAGCGATGCGTCGCTCAGCCCGTTTCGGTACTGGGCGAGGCGGCCCTTGACCTCGACGGTTTCGACTTCGCTCCCATCCTCGCCATTGTGAACGGTGATGTTCGCCGTCCACGTGGCGCCCTTTTGCGACGTGGTGCCCAAGAGCACTGCGTCCGCACCGACACGTTTGGCGTAGGCTGCGATGTCCTCCTCGCTGGCTCCGCTCTCGAGCGGATCGTCGTCACCCACGAGGCGAACGGCGCCGCTTTCCTCGAGCCCCTCGACGAGGCGCTTGCGCGCGTCATCGGGTTTGGGGCCCTTGAGCTTTCCCACGGCGACGCGCTTTTGCGAGGCCGACTCCGAAGAGTCGGCCGTGTCGGATTGCGCGTGAGCCGGGGCGCTGGAGAGCCCGTGGGCGAGGCAGAGTGCCCCAAGAAGATTGCGAATGACGAACGAACGACCTCTCACAGAGTTCCCCCGCCCGAGCCACCACTTTCGCCCGAGCCGCCTACACCAGTAGCACCCGTTCCGCTGAGGCCGCCAGTGCCTCCGACCGGGTTCTGCTCCGATCCGCCCGTGCCGTCTCCACCCGTACCCGGGAGGCCGCCGGTACCCGTGTTCGTGCCCGTGCCCGCGGGCGGGTTAGCGATGATCCCCGCGACCCAGTTGCGGATGCATTCGATTTGGTCGTCGGGCAGGAGCAGACCGGCGGGCATGGTTTCGCCACACAGCTGCTGGCCGGTGATCTTGGTGACGATCAGACTGGCGTCGATGTTGGTGGGGTCCACGAGCAGCTCGGGGACGGCAGGAGCGCAGCTGGCGGCGCTGCCGGGGTAGGTTCCCGGTTGGTTGTAGACGCGCGCCTCCACACCCGGGCTGAGGAGGTCCACGCCTCCGCTGGCGGTGGGGCCCGAGTGGCAGAAGCTGGACGAGCAGCTTTCTTCGAAGATCACGCTGACGTCACAGGACGGCCCGACCCCTCCTCCGGTTCCTCCGGTGTCCCCGGTGTCCTCGAGATCCGCACCCGCTGGGCAACCGCTCAGGAGAGACGAACCAACGACGAGGAGCGCGAGGCTCGCGACGAATGAAAGATGTGTGAGGCGTTTCATCGGGATTCTGGAGCGCACATGTAGGTTGCGTCCGAAGCGGACGTGTGCGTGTTGGGCTTGTCATTAACTCAGGGCTTGGAGATCCGGAAGCGGCGAATCCGAACCTCTACGGTGTTTTTTCGTTCACTCGCCGCCCTGTGAACAGTGTGCATGCATTCATTCGTGCATGGTGTCATCACGAGGCGCCAGGCGTATTGTGGAGCAGCGCACGATGTTCCATTTCGACAAGAAAGATCTGAAGGCACTTCAGCCTGGGCGTTTCCGGCACGTCGTGAGCGTGCGGTTTCAGGACGTGGACGCTGCGGGGATCGTGTTTTTCCCGCGGGTGCTCGAGTACATGCATGACGCCTACGTCGCGGCTTTGGCGGAAATCGGCTCCGAGCTTCACACGGTGCTCCGTTCGCGTAGTTGGGCTGCGCCTCTGCGTCACGCCGAGGCGGATTACTTTTCGCCGCTGCGCTTTGGCGACCGTGTGATCGTGGCGCTGGTTGCCGCGCACGTCCAGGAAACCGAAATCGTGCTGGGCTACCGAGTGTCGCACGAGGCGACGGGAGCGGTGGCCGCGGTGGGCCAAACGGTGCACACGTTCGTGGATCCGAAGACGTTCGAGCGCACGGCCGTGCCGGACGTGATTGCTGCGGCTCTTCGCGCGCTTTGAGCGCGCCGCACGGGGCTGGCCCGCGGGAGCGACCGCACGGCGAGCGGCTCCGTCGAGGCACCAAAATGGCCTCTAACGTCGACTTTGTCGCGTGACCCGCGTCGGCTTCTTGCGGGCGGAGCGGCCCAAGTCAGGTGACGCCCATCTCGCGCCGAGCCCACGCGGCGATGGCGCGGCGATCGAGCTTGCCCGACGGCAAATGCGGCAACTCCGCGCGGAGGAGCCAGCGCTTCGGGCAGCGAAACCCGGTCAAGCGAGCGCGCGCCCAATGCTCGATTGCGCGCAGTGTGGCCTCGGACGCGTGCGCTCCCAAATCGACCACGGCCGTCACGAGCTCGCCCCACTCATCGTGCGGAACGCCGACGACGCACAGCGCGCGGATGGCGGGATGCTCGGCCAAGTCGGCTTCCACGGCTTCTGCGGCCACGTTTTCTCCGCCGGTGAGGATGACGGAGTCCCGTCGCCCGAAGACGTGCAAGTTGCCGTGAACGTCCAACGCACCGAGGTCTCGCGTTTCGAAGAAGCCGTCGGCGTCGAACGGTGAGGGCTCGTCGGCGTACCCGGAAAAGAGCTGCGGGCCGCGTACGGCGATGGCTCCGCTTGCGTCGATGCGCACCTCGACGTCGCGCAGCGCTGGGCCGACGAGGCCGGGTCCGATACTTTCGCCTTCTGGGCGCGCGCTCGCTTGGGCGGTGAGGCGCTTGGTAGCGACTTGTGAGCACGTTTCCGTGAGGCCGTACGTGGGCAGCACGGGCACGCCGCGCGCGCGGGCGTGCTCGAGCAACCGGGGCGTGGCAGGGGCTCCACCGAGCAGCACCGCGCGCACGCGGCGTGGCAAGACGAAGGTGGGATCGTCCAGTAAGCGGACGAGCTGCGTGGGGACGAGGGAGAGCAGCGTGACGCGGGTTTCGTCCAAGAAACCGAGCCACTCGACTGGCTCGAGCTTGCGATCCACGACCACGGTGCGACGCGCAATCAAGCAGCGGGTCAGAACGCCGAGGCCGCCGACGTGCGCGAGCGGCAGCGAGAGAAGCCAGCGATCGTCCGGCAACCACGTGAGGTTTTCCGCGCTGGCGGCCGCCGACGCGAGAAAGCTGCGTCGGCTCAGACGGACCGCCTTGGGGGCGCGGGTGGAGCCCGAGGTCATGAGCCACGCCAAGTCTTCGTGCTGGGCAGGAGGGAGACTGCGCGCGGGCGAGGGTGCGGGCGTGAGCGCGTGGGTGCCTTCGTCGTCCGTGAGGACGAAAGCCGGACGGACGCGTTCGAGCACGCGCGCGGTTTCGGCTGCGCTCCAGCGCGGGTGCAGTGGCAGAACGGGAACCCCGAGCTCGATGCACGCGTGGAGCCGAACGAAGGTTTTCCACGAAGTACGCGCCACGAGCGCGATGGGACGGCCGCTCGTGCGACTGGCAGAGGCGGCGCCGCGCGCCTCGAGCTCGGCGGCCTCGAGCGCGGCGGCGCGACCGAGCTCGTCGTACGTGTAGGCGCGCTCTTCCGTCACGAGCGCCGGGTGGTGGGGGCGTTCGCGCGCCGCGGCGAGCGGTGAAAGAAGTGAGGCCGGCGACGCCAGCTGCGTGGCGCGTGAGGAGGCGCGCGCGGGGGCGGCCCAAGGCGACACGCCGAGCCCGAGAGCTCGCGGAAGCGAAAGGCCGCGGGACGACACGAAGCTCGGCTCGGGCGCCACGGTGGACCACGCCTCGAGCCCTGCGTGCGGCCCGAGTCCCGCGGCGAGCTCCGGTGACTGCACCGCGAACGCCAGCTGCGTGGCGGCGGCGAGCGCTACGGGGCCGTCGAAGAGGTGCGAGACCACGACGCGCGCGCCCGCCGCGCGGGCGCG
>JAEYVE010000122.1 GCA_023432025.1 Pseudomonadota bacterium | reverse complement strand
ACAACCCCCCCCCCGACTCTCCGTCAGGGATTTCGCCGGCTCAGTTTCCGTCCCACGCGTACACGCGGACCCAGTCGTACGTCGAAACGGCGGGCAGCGCCGACTCGTCGACTGCACCGGCCCACGCAACCAAATCGGGCGTGTTCTCGACGACCCACGCGTTCATCATCAGCCTGGAGTCCAACGTCAGGAACTCCGCGACCTGATCCGTCTGGGTGTGAACCAGCTGCTCGTCGATGTAGAAGTTGACCTCCGTAGGCAGCCACTCGATGGCGTACACGTGGAAGGTATCGCCAGGAGCGAAGTTCACCTCCCAGAGCTTTTCGTGCGCCGTGCGCACCTTGGCAGCGTTCCAGTGGATCACGTTGAACTGGACGGCACCGGCGTTTTTGCCCAGGTACTCGATGTCGATCTCGTTCCAGTTTTCCTCGAGCGACGCGTCGGCCCAGTGATCGTAGTAGGTGAAGAGGGACGAAACGAGGCCGCTTCCCTTCGCGAAGCGCGCGCGCGTTTCGAAGCGGCCATAGCCGAAGAACTCGTGCGTACGCAGCTCTCCGCCGCGGAAGAGCTTACCCTCACTGGAGGGCGCGTCCGCCTTGTTGACGATGAGCTGGAGGAAGCCGTCCTCCACCTTGACGTTGGCGGGATCGAACTGCGCCGCATTTTCGGCGAACGAGTGGCTCGCAGTGCCCCAGCGCGACGTGTCGATGGCCTCGAAGTCGTCTTGAAAGAGCAGCGTGAATCCGGGCCGCTCCGGAGGCGCCGGATTCTCCGGATCTCCGGGCGGGTCCGGCACGTTCGGCGTGCCTCCCGACGCGGTCCCGCCCGTGGTGGGGCCCGGATCGGGCGCGCCTCCCGACGCGGTGCCGCCCGTCGTGGGACCCGGGGTGTTCGGTGCGCCTCCTGACGCAGTTCCTCCCGTGGCTACTTGGCCGCCGCCGCCGCTGCCCCCTTTTCCGGCAACCGTAGAGCCGTCGTCGCACGCGACGAGGCAACTCGTAAGAAGAAGGGCGGTGGATGCACGTCGAAGCATGGCGTGAGGGTGACGGATTTTCCGCACTTCGCCTTCTCGCAATCTGTCGAATTGCCCGGGAAACGAACCGTCCCAGCTCGCCTCCCCGCCATTGCGAGCGGGCAAGTTCTCATTTTCTGCTACTCGCACCTTGCGCGCAGATCCCCCACCTCGCCCGTCTTCGAGCCTCGCGCAGCGCCTGCTACAATCCCGGGCATGGTCGGCAGTAGGAATCGTCCGAATCAACCTGCCTGGGGAGTTTGGTTCAGTAGCGACCTGTCGACGCGCCTCCCCATGCACCAACACGCGGGCCTGGAGGTCAACCTGCTCATTTCGGGGCGACTCGTGTACTCCGCCGCCGAGGTGGAGCTCGAGGTCTTGCCGAACCAGGCCATTCTGATCCCGGCGCACCTCCGCCACGAGCTGCTGGTGGTCGACCCGGGCTCCGCTTTGTGGGTGATCGAGGCGCCCGCACTTCGCGAGTTGGATGTACCGACCGCGCGCGTGATTTCCCTGCCCCAACGCCTTCGACAAGAGCTGGCCCTCACGTCACGCCAGCTTTGGCTCCGACCGCCCGCGAGCAAGAGAGTCCTTTTCGAGCGCGAGCTGCTCGCGCTCTTCATGGAGCTGATTCGGAGCGCAGCCGACTCGAGCTGCGCCCCGCTGGACGCGCCACGCCTCCACCCGGGTGTGCAACGGGTGCGCCGTTATTGTGAGGAGCCTGCCCCTCTGGAGGGCGACGTCAATGCGCTCGCGCGCCACGCGGGTCTCAGCGCCAGCCGCCTCGCGCACCTGTTCTCGGAGCAAGTGGGGCTTTCTCCGCTGCAGTATCGCAACTTCGCTCGCGTTCAGAACTTCATTCGCACGTTTCGGCGCGACGAGTCGAACTTGCTCGCCGCCGCGCTCGCCGCGGGCTTCGGCAGCTACCCGCAGTTTCATCGAGTGTTTCGGCAGGTGTGCGGCGCGAGCCCCCAGGAGCACATGAGCTTTCTGGCGAAGAGCCCCACGGTCGACGCGCGCCACACGCTCGGCGAGCCTGCTCGCCGCTAGCTGCGTGGCCCGCGCAGACGTTGACCGCGATACGACGTGCCCCGAGCTCCACTGCCAGCACGGGAGAAAAGCGGGTGCTGGAAGGTGTTCGTCCTGCATTTCCTCTTCGACGGACCAAAGCGACTTTCGGAGCTGCGCCGCTTGATCCCCGACGTGTCACAAAAGGTGCTCGTGCAGCAGCTCCGAGAAATGGAGGAGCACGGCATCGTCGATCGTCAGGTGTTCGCGGAGGTTCCGCCGCGCGTCGTGGACGGCAACGAAGCCGTCGGGGGACGCGACGGCAGACGGTGAAGGCCGCCTGGCGAACCAGCTGCTCTCCGTCCCTCTCCGATCGACCCGGATTCAATTATCCTTCGGGCCATGACGAGAACGACCCAAGCCCTGAGCCTTGTCGCGTGCCTTGCCTGCCTGTCGTGTTCCGACGATTCGGGAGATAGCGCCGGGACCGCTGGCACCGGCGGCAGCTCCACGAGCACTGGCGGCAGCTCCGGCACCGGCGGCAGCTCCACGAGCACCGGTGGCTCCGAGAGCTCGGGCGGGAGCTCCACCGGCGGGAGCTCCACCGGCGGGAGCTCCACCGGCGGTGCGACCGGCGGCTCCAATCGCCTGGCGCAGGTCCGCTTCGTCAACGTCTTCGCGCCGGCCGGCGAAAAGAGCACCGTGGACATCTACAGCCGCAGCGGCGATTTCGTGAACGTCATCGAAGGGCTCGCGTACGGCGACGTGTCGCCCTACGTGGACGTGACCGTGTCCCTGGCGTCCTCGGAGACCGCCCTCTTCGTGCCCGACGCAGGCGTGGCCGCAACCACGTCCACGCGCAAAATCCTGCCGCGGCTCGAGCGCAACAAAAAGTACACGATCGCTATCTATGATACGTTCGTGAGCTCCACGCCCGAGCCTACGGACATCGCGGACGTGCTGTCGTACGCGGACGTCGACGAGGCAGACCCACGGCTCGTGCCCGAAACCGGTGAGGCGTCCTTCTTTCTCCTGAACGCCGCGCTCCGCAGCGCTCGCCTTCAGGCCCGCTGGGGCGTCGTCGACCAGGGCTGCCTCGGCGCGGGAGACGTGTTCGGCGTTGCCGCCGGGTCGGCCGAGATCGGCTTGTTCGACGCGGACGACGCGGACTGCACGGAGACGCCGCTCGTCCAAAGCTCGGCCATCGACATGGAAGATGCCAGCCGGTGGATGATCGTACCGGTGGGAGAGAGCCTGGAAGAGCTCTCCATTCTCGCGCTGCCCGTGGAGTGACGGAACGCGGTGGAGTTTCCTGCGTCCCCTACGCGGAAACGGAGACGCCAACGGAGGGAAGGGCGGGGGCGGGCCGTGATCGAGCGTGCGGGACGTGGTCTACTCTGCGCCGCATGGTGACGCAGCGCTACGGCCTCTTCTGCTTGTTGCTCGCTCTCCCTCTCGCGGCTTGTGGCGGCTCCGCCGCATCGTCCGCTTCGAAGACCGCCCCTGCGAGCGGAGCTTCGGCGGTTTCCGACTCCCTCCTGGTCGAAGACTTCGAGGACGGAAACGGCACGTCTTTGCTGGGAGGCTACTGGTACACCTACGTGGATCGGGACAACGGCGGGCTGTCTTCACTCGACGTGCCGCGCCAAAACGGCGGGCTCGCCATGGAGGGCGAAGGCTTCGAATCCAAGCGCTCGCTCTTGGCCAAGTATCGGCTCGATCAGGGTCGGCTTCCCTACCCGCCGTACGTCGGCATCGGCGTCAGCCTCAGCGGCCGTTACACCGATCTCCGTGAATTCGGCGGCCTCGAGTACACGTACAAGGGCGGCAAGCACGAGGTGCGCATCGAAACGGCCAACGTAGAGCAGTACGACTTTCACGCCGTGCAGCTCCCGGCGTCCGCCTCCTGGCGGACGGTGAAGCTCGACTTTTCCCTCTTTCGACAGGCTGGTTGGGGCCCCAAGGTGCCCTTCGCGCTCGAACGAACCAAGGCCATCGGCTGGCAGGTTCGAGGCGAAACGGGCGACGCGGGCGACTTTCGAATCGACAACGTTCGCTTGCTGCGAAAAGGTGCGCTGCCCAAGGGCGAGCCGGATCTCGACGTACGCGCGCCCGAGCCACCTCCCCCCGCAGAGCTTTCGTCGCTCACCATCACTCACCCCCTCCAGAGCGTGGCGCGGCGGTCGCTCGACCACGGCTACAACATCACCAACTGGCTGGAGCAAAAGCGCTTCGATGGCTACGGCGTCTACGACGAAAGCTTCGTTCGAAAGCTCGCGGACGCCGGCTTCAAGGGCCTGCGTTTGCCCGTCGATTTCGATTTGTACGTCGTAAAACGCGCGAAGGTGGGGGACCGCGTCGAAGTGGAGCTCCACCCGGACTTGTTTCGGGTGCTCGACGACTTCGACCGATGGACTCGAAAGCACGGCTTGAGCCTCACCATCGACTACCACCAGTACGACCGCTCACTCGACGTGGACAAGCCGGAGTCCACGGGAGAAATGGTGGCTCTTTGGGAGAAGGTGGCCGAGCACTTCTCCCAGAATCCGCGGCAAGACTTGTTCTACGAGCTCTTGAACGAGCCGGAGCTGTCGTTCAAGCGTGGCCCGTCCGCAACGGAGTGGACGCGCGTGGCCGAAGACACCATCCGCGCCATTCGCAAGCACGACCCGAAGCGCCCCATCTTGTTCGGGGACGTCCGGTGGTACGGCATCGACGAGCTCACCGCGCGCAGCCCGTTCGCGGATCCGAACGTCATTTACGTGTTTCACTTTTACGAGCCGTTCATTTTCACGCACCAGGGCGCGCCCTGGGCCGGGCTCGGAAGCGCCCACGACGTCCCGTATCCGTACTCCCCCGAGCGTTGGTCGACGCACATGATGGATCTCGGGTTCTCGGAGCTGAACGAATCGTGGCAGCTGGAGCAGCTCCACGACTACTACCGAAAGGGCAACCGTGAGGCGCTCAGAAACCGCCTCGTCGCCGTGAAGGAGTGGGCGGTCAAGCACAACGTGCCGCTCACTTGCAACGAGTTCGGCGCGCACGAAGCCACGGCGCGCAAAGAGGACGTCGTGCGCTACTACACGGATCTCATCGGACTGTTCGGTGAGCTGGAAATTCCCTGGCAGGTTTGGTTCATGATCATGGACGCGAAGACCGGCCACATCGATCCCGAGTACCAAAAAGCGTTCCGGCTTTCGCCGAGCACCAACGCCCAAAACTGAGCTCCGAGGGCGGAGCTCGGCGCTCGTCGGCGCCCCCAAAAATTGAGCTCCAGCGGCGGAACTGAGCGCTCGTCGGGCGCGCCACCGCCCGACGAAGTACCGCCCACGGGCAGCCCCCGAACGGTCCCCGTCCCCTCCTGGAAGCGGCTTCATTTTGGCTGTTGCCAATTCATAAGCATAGGCTTATGAATTGAACATGCAGTGCGCCACGGTCGAGAACAAGGTCTTTCAGGCCCTGGCGGACCCCAGCCGTCGGGCAATCTTCGAGTCGCTCACCCGAGGCGAAGTTGCCGTGAAGGATCTCACGGAGCGCTTCGACATTTCGCAGCCGGCCATCTCACAGCATCTCGCGGCGCTCAAGGATGCCGGCCTGGTGAACGGTCGTCGTGAGGGGCGCTGCGTGTACTACCGCGTCGAGCCGCGCGGGCTGAAACCGCTCGTCGACTGGATCACGCACTACCGCGCGTTCTGGATGGAGCGCGTCGACCGTCTCGAACGCCTCTTGGAAAGAATGGACCCATGAGCCTCAAGGACACCACCGCGCCCCAACAAACCGCAGCCCTCTCGTTCGAGCTCGATTTGCCTCACGCACCGGAAAAAGTGTGGCGAGCTCTCACCGAGCCGAAGCTGCTCGCACAGTGGCTCCTGCCCGTGCTCGGTCATGAGCTCGACCTCGCTCCCGACGCAGAATTTACGCTTAAAACGGAGCCGCACCCCGGATGGGACGGCACCGTGAGCTGCCGCTTCCTCGAGATCGACGCACATAAAAAGCTCAGCTATGCGTGGGCCGTGCCCTTTCTGGACACCGTCGTCACCTTCACGCTCACGCCGACGGCGACGGGCACACGCCTGTCTCTGGTGCAGTCCGGGTTCAAGCCCGAGCAAAAGCAGAACTTCGGCGGCGCGCGCTACGGCTGGAAGATGATGGGCGAACGGCTCGTCGAGCTGCTCTCGAAGATGGGAGTCGCGTCGTGAACATCCTGCTTTGGATCGTCCAAGTGCTCCTCTCGCTCCATACCGCGATGGGCGCCGTGTGGAAGCTCTCCAACTCCGAGCAAACCGTGCCGTCTCTGCAGGCCCTTCCCCATGGGGTATGGCTGGCTTTGTCCGGCGTCGAGTTGCTTTGCAGTGTCGCCCTGCTCCTCCCTGCGGCGTACGCGCCACTCGGGCGCTTCGTCCCCATCGCGGCCCTCTGCGTCGCGGCGGAGATGCTGTTGTTCACCGGGCTCCACTTCGCCTCCGGAGGCAAAGAGCACGGTCAGGTCGTCTACTGGCTCGTCGTAGCCGCGATCTGCGCCTTCGTGGCCTATGGTCGGTTCGTACTCTCTCCTCTCTGATCAGGACTTTTTCATCATGGCCCCACCTCGACGGCACCCCGCCGACAGTCACGACGTCATCCGCATTCAGGGCGCCCGAGAAAACAACCTGAAGAACGTGAGCATCGAGCTCCCCAAGCGCCGGCTTTCGGTGTTCACGGGGGTCTCGGGCTCGGGCAAGTCGTCCTTGGTCTTCGGCACCATCGCGGCGGAGAGCCAGCGCCTCATCAACGAAACGTACAGCGCGTTCCTGCAAGGCCTCATGCCCACGCTCGGCCGCCCCGACGTGGACGTGCTCGAGGGCCTGACGACCGCGATTCTCGTCGACCAAGAGCGACTCGGCGCGAACTCACGCTCCACGGTGGGCACCGTGACGGACGCCAACGCGCTCCTGCGCGTGCTGTTCAGCCGCATCGGTAAGCCGCACATCGGCCCGCCCAAGGCCTTCTCCTTCAACGTGCCCACCGTGAGCGGCGCTGGAGCCATCACGGTCGAGAAAGCGGGCGCCAAAAAGACCGAGGAGCGCAAGTTCTCGGTCCCCGGTGGCATGTGCCCCAAGTGCGAGGGCATGGGGCAAGTGAGCGACATCGATCTCACGGAGCTCTTCGACAAGAAGAAGTCGCTGAGCGAAGGCGCCATCACGGTCCCCGGATACACCGCCGATGGCTGGGCCGTGAAAATCTTCGCGGCCGCTGGGCTCGATCCGGACAAGCCCATCGGGAAGTACTCGCAAAAGGAGCTTCACACCTTCCTCCACCAGGAGCCGACCAAGGTGAAGGTGGCCGGCGTGAACCTCACCTACGAGGGCTTGGTTCCGAAAATTCAGAAGTCGATGCTGTCCAAGGACGTGGACGCCATGCAGCCGCACATCCGAGCGTTCGTGGAGCGCGCGGTGACGTTCACCTCCTGCCCGGACTGCAAGGGCACGCGACTCAACGAAGCGGCGCGCTCGTCCAAGATCAAGAACCTGAACATCGCCGACGTCTGCGCGATGCAGATCAGCGACCTGGCTTCGTGGGTGCGCGGGCTAGACGAGCCGTCGGTCGCGCCGCTGCTCGAGACGCTAGGGCACACGCTCGACTCCTTCGTGGAAATCGGGCTGGGATACCTGAGCCTCGATCGGCCTTCAGGCACGCTGTCGGGCGGCGAGGCACAGCGCACGAAAATGATCCGTCACCTCGGTTCGTCGCTCACCGACGTGACGTACGTGTTCGACGAACCGACCACGGGCCTCCACCCGCACGACATCCAGGGAATGAACGAGCTCCTGGTGCGCCTGCGCGACAAGGGCAACACCGTCCTGGTCGTGGAGCACAAACCAGAAGCGATCGAAATCGCCGATCACGTCGTGGATCTCGGACCGGGCGCGGGCGCCGCGGGCGGCGAGGTGGTGTTCGAGGGAACCGTCCAAGGCCTGCGCGAAAGCGGCACCCTCACCGGACGACATCTGGACGACCGCGCCTCGCTGAAATCAACGGTTCGCAAGCCGTCGGGCGCGCTCCAGGTGCGAGGCGCAAGCACACACAACCTGCAGAACGTGGACGTGGACATCCCGCTCGGCGTGCTGGTGGTCGTGACGGGCGTCGCGGGCTCGGGCAAGAGCTCGCTCATTTCCGGCTCCGTGTCGCGGCAGAGCGGCGTGGTGACGGTGGATCAGGCGCCCATTCGCGGCTCGCGACGCAGCAACCCGGCCACGTACACGGACCTGCTCGAGCCCATCCGCAAAGCATTCGCCAAGGCGTGCGGCGTCAAGCCCGCGCTCTTCAGCCCGAACTCGGAGGGCGCGTGTCCCGCCTGCAATGGTGCCGGTGTCATTTACACCGACCTCGGCATGATGGACGGCGTCACGACGGTGTGCGGCGACTGCGAGGGCAAGCGATTCCAAGCGGCCGTGCTCGAGTACAAGCTGGGCGGCAAGAACATCGCGGAGGTGCTGGATTTGTCGGTGGACGACGCGCTCGCGTTCTTCGGCGGCGGCTCCGCGAGCGTGCCCGCCGCGCGCGCCATTCTGAAGCGCATGACGGACGTCGGCTTGGGCTACCTGCGGCTCGGTCAGCCGCTCACGACGCTGTCGGGCGGAGAACGTCAGCGTCTGAAGCTTGCGACGCACATGGCAGAGGACGGAGGCGTCTACGTGCTGGACGAACCCACCACCGGTCTCCATCTAGCGGACGTCGAGAACCTTCTGGCGCTCTTGGATCGATTGGTCGACTCCGGAAAATCGGTCATCGTCATCGAGCACCATCAAGCGGTCATGGCGCACGCCGACTGGATCATCGATCTCGGGCCCGGCGCGGGGCACGACGGAGGGCGCGTCGTCTTCGAAGGCACCCCCGCTGCCCTGGTCAAGGCCCAAAAAACCCTCACCGGCCAACATTTGGCGGCGTACGTCAACGGCGACGCGAAGACCCGCGCGCGTTCACCGCAGAAAAAATCCGGCTCCGCGCGCTGAGCGAGGGCGCCACTGACGAAGCCCCTGGAGGTGAACGGAGCGCCGCCGGTCCTCCGTTCGCCTCATTTTCCATTTTCTTGGAAGGTTCGGCTCGCCCCGAGCAACTCAGGTCCAAGCCTACGCTCTCGCGAGGCACGCAGCCGTGCTCCAAGTCGCCCAGCGTTTCCGACGTACGCCGCCAGGCACCACGGAGAACGGCTACCCACCGCTTCATCGCCGAGGATCCATGATTCACACGCAACGATTCGCCGCCGTTTCGCTTCTGAGCCTGCTGAGCGCCTGCGGAGCGTCGGTGGCGGACGACGACTCGAATGGAGCCAGCGCGGGCGGGGCGGGACCTTCCGCAGGCGGAACGACGGGCGCTGGCGGCGCCGCGGCAACGGGAGGAAGCAACCCCGGCGGCGCTCCGAGCGCTGGCGGAGGCGCCCCTTCCACGGGCGGCGCGTCGCTCGCAACGGGGGGAACCGGCGGCTCCGCCGCGCCGGTGGATTGCTCCGGCATCACACGAGCGGGCTACGAGCTGTGCGCGAGCAGCGAAACCACCTGTGAAGCCGTGTTCACCGACGGAGCAGGTTGCACCGCCGTGTGCGCAGCCGCCGGCTTGGCTTGTGACAGCGGCGCGGAAAACATCGACGGTCAGTGTGCGGCGGACGACACGCTGCCGGCCGTGGCTTGCGACTCAGGACATCAGTCCGACTACTGCAGGTGTTCCGGCAGCACGGGCGCAGGCAGCGGCGGCGGCTCGGGCGGTGACGGCAGCGGCGGCTCCGCCACGGGTGGCTCGGGCGGCGGCGCGACGGTGCTCGGCGATCTCAGCATCACCGACCCGGTCCCCGGCTTTGCGAGTGTCGCGGGCGGCACCACCGGCGGCGGAACGGATCTCGGCGCGGCCATCGTCGTGCGCACGATGAGCGAGCTACAGAGCGCGGCCAATGGCGCGACCCCGACGATCATCCTCGTCGAGCCAGGGAGCTACAACGGAACGCTCCGACCCGGCCCAAACAAAACCATCATTGGATTGCGCCCGGGCGTGACGCTGACCGGCAACATTTCGATCAGCGGCTCGAGCGTGAGCAACGTGATCATTCGCAACATTGCCGTGCGCGGAAACCGCTGCAACAGCTACGACGAATGTCGCGCGGGAGCGGACGCGGTCTACGTCGGCAATGGCGCCCACCACGTCTGGCTCGACCACCTCGATATCGCCGACGGCCAAGACGGAAACTGTGACGTCACCCAGGGCGGCGACTACGTCACGGTTTCCTGGAGCCACTTCCATTACACGTACGCCAAGGAGCATCGCTTCTCCAACCTCATCGCCGGAAGCGACGACGAGCCCGCCAGCGTGGGCAAGCTGCGCATCACGTACATGAACAGCCACTGGGGCAATCGGGTCGACTCGCGTCAGCCCCGCGGTCGCTTCGGCAACGTTCACATGCTGAACAACTACCACAAGACGGGGGGCAGCCAGATCCACGGCGTGGGCAAAGACATGGCGCTCATCGCAGAAAACTCCGTCTACGAAGAGAACCGAACCATCTGGACGGACATGGGCAGCCCACGCGGCTGGCGCGGCACCGGCAATCAAGGAACCGCCAGCAATCTGAACGACTCGCGGGGCACGGTGTTCACGATTCCGTACAGCTACACGCCGTTGCCCACGTCGCAGGTGAAGGCGGCGGTCACGTCGCCCGAATGCGGCGCTGGCAACACCTGCACGTTCTCGTACTGAGCCAAGGGCGGGGAGCCCGCGTTCCCGGCGCTGGACTCAGGAGCCCGAGCTCGGCCAGCTCTGGGCGGGGCGCAAGACACGCTCCGCCACTTGCACCATGTCGTGTTTGGCGCCCACGCGGCGCAGCACGTGGCGCGTCATGCTTACGGCGAGCTCACGCTCGCCCACCATCGCGTAGCTCGCGCCGTGCTCTTCCAGCCACACCCGCTCCTCGTCGCTGTGCGTCCGCACCACGACCTCCACGTCGGGATTGAGCTTTTTTCCCAGCGCCAGCGTTGCTCGCGCTTGGAAGGCGTCCGGCGCGGTGACGAGCACCAGCTTGGCCCGCTCGAGGTGCGCGTGCATGAGGACCTCCGGGCGGCTCGCGTCCCCATACAGCACCGGCAGGTTCTGCGCTCGCAGCTCCTCGGCTCGATCCCGGCTTTGCTCCACGATCACGTACGGTACGCCGTGGCGCGCGAGCTCGTTCGCCACGGGGCCGCCCACGCGCCCCGAGCCCACCACCACCACGTGACCCGTCAGCTCCTCGTCCGTGACGCACGCGGGGAGCTCCGTGAGCTCTCCGGCGGGCCGTTCTATCGCGTCGGCAACTCCGCGGCGCGCTCGCACCCATGCGTTGAGCGGGTCCACGAGCTTGAACGTCAACGGGTGCACGGTGATGGAAATGATGGCGATGGCCACCACCAGGCTCTGCGCCTCGGCAGGCACGAGCCCGAGACCCACACCCAACGCCACCAGGATGAAGGAAAACTCGCCGATTTGAGCGAGGCTCGCGGCGATCGTCAGCGCGGTGTGCACCGAGTACCGGTACAAAAGCACGATCGCCATCGCCGCGAGCGACTTGCCCACGATGACGACGGCCACGCCCCACACGACGCGCAGCGGCTGCTGGACGAGCACCGATGGGTCGAAGAGCATGCCCACCGAGACGAAAAACAGCACCGCGAAGGCGTCCTGAAGCGGCAGAGCGTTGGTAGCGGCCTCGTGGCTGAAATCCGACTCGGACACGACGATCCCGGCGAAGAAGGCGCCGAGCGCGAAGGACACGCCGAAGAACCCCGCGACGCCCACGGCGATCCCCAACGCGATCGCCAACACGGCGAGCGTGAAGAGCTCACGGGAGCCCGTGCCCACCACCTTGCCCAACACCCACGGCACGACGCGTCGGCCGAGAACCAACATCAACGCGACGAAGGCGCCCACCTTCAGGAGCGTGATACCGAGCGTCTTACCCAGCGCGGACGGCTCCAGCCCGGCTTCGCCGCGCAGCATGGGCGCAACCGCAGGTAAAATCACGAGCGCCAGCACCGTGATGAGATCCTCGACGATGAGCCACCCCACCGCGATGCGCCCATCGGCCGAGTCGAGCGCGTTTCTGTCTTCCAACGCGCGGAGCAGCACGACGGTGCTCGCCACGGACAAACACAAACCGAAGACGATGCCCGCGCCCCACGTCCAACCCCAGAAATGCGCCACGGTGGCGCCAATGACTGTCGCTACGCCGATTTGGCCGATCGCGCCGGGCAACGCGATGCGGCGCACGGCCAAGAGGTCCGCGATGGAGAAATGCAGGCCCACCCCGAACATCAGGAGAATGACGCCAATTTCGGAGAGCTGTGCGGCGAGGCCCGAGTCCGCGACGTACCCGGGCGTGAAAGGCCCGACGGCCATACCCGCCACCAAGTAGCCGAGGATCGGCGGTAGCCTGAGCCGCGCCGCGGCAAGACCAAACAAGAACGCGAGGCCCAGGCCCGCCGCGAGTGTTGCAAGGAGCTCCGTCTCGTGCGGCATCTCGGGGGGTCATAACATGGGCGCGGAAGGCTCGGCAGCGCAGGGAAAGCCGTTTCCTCGAGCTCCGGGAGAAAGCCCGAGCGCGCCCTCGCACGGGAGGGATTCGTTCAGCAGCTGGGGCCGAGGCTCAACGAGAACTTGCCGAAGTCGGCGGAGCTCTCGCTCTTCGTCTGATCTCCGTCACTCATCAGCGCCACGCCCATGAAGTCCGGCACGGAAGCCTTCGCGTCCCCGTCGGCGAAGTGCTTTCGAAACGCCGCGGGCAGATCGATGACTTCCGTCTTCCATGCTTCGAGCGGTCCCCCCGAGCGCAAAATGACGGTGTCCTGGGCCATGAAGAGGTTTCTCTGCTTCGCGCAGACGGCCCCCGGGGTGCCCACGCTGCTCCAAACGTACTTGATCGTGTAGTAACGCATTCCGCGCTTCCAGGTGACGTAGACGACAGCCGCCGAGTCGCCCTTGCCGGGCGCGCATTCGTTCCCCCCGCGGGGCAGCTTTCGTGCGCGCCAAGTCCACCGGAGCTGGCTGGCTCCAGCACGCTGCTCCTCCGCCACTTGGTGCCCCACGACGGCCGTCTCGTAGCCCGGCCGATACTCGGAGCGAACGAACTCCCCTTCCGGCCCCGAAACGACTCGATAGTAGTTGACGGGCCCCGACTCACGCTCGATCAATCGAAAGGAGCTAGTGGGGATGGCGAGGGAGCGCGCTCCGCGGCACGGCTCGCCCCCTGCCCGTGATGACGAGAGCGTAATGACGACGCTCACGAGCCCGACCCATCGTAGCGCTCGCATCTTGTCACCCTGACCGCATTCTCACCGAGGGTCGAGCCCCGCACGCCGACCTCACGCTTATGCATGAAGCGGCCGCCGGAAGAGCACTTTGCGCCGTTTCCGGGACTCGTCTATGGCACCCTGGAAATGCTCTCCGTCAAAGGCCGCGAGAGACCCCACCGAGGAGAGGCCCGAGCTCCCCATGACGGACGCACTCGGCCTACGCGACGCCCCGCCGACTGAGCCTGCCACGCAGCATCGGCTCGGTGAGGTGGCGTGGACGTTCTTGCGTCTCGGCTCCCTGTCCTTTGGGGGGCCCATCGCTCACCTCGGCTATTTTCGCACGGAGCTCGTCAGCAAGCGCCGGTGGCTCAACGACGCGCACTATGTCGATTTGGTAGCGCTCTGTCAGTTTCTGCCCGGGCCCGCGAGCAGCCAAGTCGTGTTCGCGCTCGGCATGCACCGCGCCGGCCTGCTGGGCGCGCTCACCGCTTCCATCTGCTTCACCCTACCTTCGGCGCTCCTCATGCTCGCCTTCGCGCTCGGCGTCGCAGGCACGGCAAACCTCGCTCACGCCGGCTGGCTTCTGGGGCTCGAGCTCGCTGCCGTGGCAGTCGTCGCTCAAGCAGTGGGGGGCATGGGTAAGAAGCTCTGCACGGATCGCGCGCGCCTCTCACTCTGCGTCGGCTCCGCAGCACTCGTGCTCTTGGCGCCCGGCGCGCTCGCTCAGCTCGGTGTCATTCTGTTCGGAGGCGTCGTCGGCATTTGGCTCTACCGCGATTCCTCCACGACGACCCCTGGGCCAAGCGCCCCCACGCGTGGCCAGTTCTGGGCCTTGGCTGCGCTCATCACCTTCTTTTCACTTCTCGTCCTCTTGCCAGCTCTCGCCCGAGGGACGGGCTCACGAAGCATCGCCGTGTTCGACGCTTTCTACCGTTCCGGATCGCTGGTTTTCGGTGGTGGACACGTCGTGCTCCCCCTCTTGCGGGCAGAGCTCGTGCCGCGTGGTTGGCTCACCGACGACCAATTTCTGGCTGGCTACGGAGCTGCGCAGGCGCTGCCGGGGCCCTTGTTCGCGTTCGCTGCGTACCTGGGCGCGGCGATGCACGCAGGACCTCAGAGCTGGCTAGCTGGCCTCTCTTGCTTGCTCGCCATTTTTCTTCCTGCTTGGCTGCTGATTGGCGGCGCGCTGCCGTTCTGGGACCGGCTGCGAAAAACGGCGTGGACGCGGGGCGCTCTCGCAGGAGCGAACGCCTCCGTCGTCGGACTATTGCTCGCTGCGCTCTACGATCCGTTGGTCACCACGGGCGTGCGCAACGCGCGAGACGCGTGCGTCGCGCTCGTCGCGTTCGGTCTGCTCGAGTACTGGAAAGCGCCGCCCTGGTTGGTCGTGATAGGCTGCGCCGCCGCCGGACAATGGCTGCTCGTCATTTGAAGGTCATGGGCCCGTGCGGCACACGCTCGTCAGAGCGGCTCGATGCTGAGCAGATCTCCCGCCGCGTGATACGCGCGGTAGCGAGCGCCGTGCGTGGTGAGCTCCCAGGCGCGCCGCGACACTTGAAACGAGACCCCGCCGATGACGTAGCGCCACTGGCTCGGGATGCCGCCGCGCCCCTCGATGTACACCTTGTGTAGCGGTCCTTCTGCGACGCTGGCCGGTCCCGCCCCGTAAACACGACGACGATGGGCCACCTTGCGAAACCCCAAGAGAGCTCCCCCCAAGAACAAAAAGCACAAGAAAACTCCGCCACCGCCCAGCGCGTAAAGGCCGTTCATGTCGACGGCAGAAATCGGCTTTCCGTAGTCGGCGTAGAGCAGCAGCGCCCCACCAACGCCCCCCGCGGCGAAGAGCACGGCCAAGACGACCGCGAACACCGCGCCTCCCATGCCCGAGCGGCTACCGCGCTCGATTTGAAGCGGGTGAATGCGCCCTTCGCGATTGGCCGTCAGCTGCTCGAGCGAAAAGCCATGCCCCTCGCCGAGCTGTCGCACGTAGGCTTCGCGAGCGCTCGATGCGCTGGTCATCGAGGCCTCGCCTGCCCGAGGGCAACGACCACGTCGATGGGTGCATCGAGCTCCGCTTGGCGCAGAGGCTGGCCACCGTACGACAAGCAAAGCTCACCGTTGTCGTAGGAGAGCTCGACGGGACTCACCGACAGTTGGAGGAGGGCAGCTTGAACGGGCGGAGTCACGAGTGCTCGAACGAAATCGGGCGCGTCGCTCCGAAGAGAGATCACACGATCGAACGCAGTGTTGCCCGTCCGCACGAGGTGGAACGTTGGCCCGGGTGTCCCACCTCGTGTGATGTGGATCGAACAGCGCGCCGAAGCCGGCTCGAGCGCCCGGGCGTGAAACGTGGTGGAGGTGCGGCGGGTCCGCCCCACGAGCTCCCACACGGAAGTGACGCGAAGCGGTACGCCGCTCACGCTACCCGTCAGTGACCGGACGTGACGCTGCGCAGTCAGGGGGTTGCCCGTTTTTTGCTCCTCGAAGGCGAGGCCGTACTTCGTCGTGCAATTCGGCCAAATCGCGTCCAGTGAGTTCGACAACCTCCGGGCGAAGAACACGAGCGCGCCGACGACGCCCACCCCGGCACCGATCCCCAAGAGCTGCACCAGCTCGGTCGTCCCCATGATGACGGCCACGGTAGGGCTGCCTGCGGCGTCCAGGCAACCGGTGGTTCGAAACTCGTGCTACAGCTGGCGCCCGAACGACTGGGCCATGGGCTCGACGACCCCCTTGAAAACAGTGCGAAACCCAGCTGCAAGCACCGTGGCACAGGCGCGGCGACCCGAAATTCTCGCGCCAGCGGGCACCGAGGAGGCGTTCGCGGCGGCGCTCGCGAGCGGCGCCGACGCCGTCTACCTCGGGCTGTCGGAGGGGTTCAACGCGCGCGGACGCTCCACCGCGTTCTCGCTCGAGGGCCTGCCCGAGTTGACGCGCCGCGCCCACGCGGCGGGCGCCAAGCTCTACCTCACCTTGAACACGCTCGTGTTCGAGAGAGAGCTCGCCGAGCTCGAGCGTCTCCTGCGCGGCGTGATCGAAAGCGGCGTCGACGCGCTCATCGTCCAAGACCCCGCGACGGCCTTCATCGCGCGCCGCCTTTCGCCCGAGCTCCGGCTCCACGCGAGCACGCAAATGACCATCTCGAGCGCGGAAGGAGCCCTCTTCGCCGAGACGCTGGGCCTGGAGCGCGTGGTCCTGCCTCGTGAGCTGTCCACGCAGGAAATCGCGCACTTCACCCGCGAGAGCTCGCTCGAGAGCGAAGTGTTCGTACACGGAGCGCTCTGCATGGCGTGGAGCGGGCAGTGTCTTACCAGTGAGGCGTTTTCCGAGCGCTCGGCGAATCGAGGCCAGTGCTCGCAAGCGTGCCGCATGCCCTACGACGCCATCGTCGACGGGGAAAAACGCGAGCTGGGGGACCTTCGCTACCTGCTGAGCCCGCAAGACTTGGCCGCCCATGAGGCGCTCCCCGAGCTCTTGGAGGCCGGCGTTCACAGTCTCAAGATCGAGGGGCGCTACAAGGGGCCCGCGTACGTGAGCACGGCGGTGGATTCCTGGCGCAGCTGGCGCGACGCGCTCCTCGCCGGCCTCACCGCGGAAGACGAAAAGCGCCTGCGGCGCAACGTGGAACGCACCACGCTCACCTACTCGCGCGGCGGCTCCGTCGGCTTTCTTCACGGCGACAACCATCAAGCTCTCGTGGTCGCCACTACGCCCAAACATCGCGGAATCGAGCTCGGCCGCGTCAGCGAGGTGCGGCCTTCTCGCGTGCTCGTCACCGTCGACGAAGGAGGACGTCTTCGCGAGCTCTTGCGACCGGGCCTCGGCATCAAGTTCGAGCTGGTCGGTCGCGACGTGCGCGAACACGATCCGGAGAACGCTCCCGGCGGGCCTCTCTTCGGCGTGCGCTTCCTGCGGGAAAATCTCGTGGAGCTGAGCTTCGGACACCCGGGGCCGGATCTCTCGATCGTGCGCGTCGGTGACGAGGCGCGCATCACGGGGGACCCAGAAATCGCGCGTGAAACGGAGCGTCGCATCGCGCAGCCTCCGTCCGGCAGGCTCCCTCTCGTCCTACGTCTTTCGGGCCAAGCGGGGGCTCTCCTCGACATCGAGGGGCGCGCGAGCGCCGTCGGCCGGCTCCTCACGGCTCGCGTGACCACTCGCCTCCCTCTCGAACCGGCGCGCGCTGGATCCGGCCTCGACGACGACGTGGCGCGGGACAAGCTGGGGGCGCTCGGAGGAACTCCATTTCGCCTCGACCGCCTCGAGCTGGACGACCTGAAACCGGGCCTTCACGTACCGGTTTCCGAGCTCAAGCGCGTGCGACGCGAGCTCGTGGCGGCGCTGGAGGGGGAGCTCGCTCAGAGTCCCTACGCCGCGCCGTCGGATGCGCCTTGCGTCCCGGCGCTTCGTAGTGAGCTCTCCGCGGGAAACACGGCGAGCCTGGGTCCTCCGCTCTTGGTGCCGCTGTGCCGCACGGAAGAGCAGCTGCAAGCGGTCATCGAAAGCGGCTTCGGTCCCGGCGCGGAAGTCGAGCTCGACTGGATGGAAATGGTCGGCCTCACGCGCGCAGTTCAGCGCGCCCGCGACGCGGGGCTTCGGGTCACGCTCGCCACCGTGCGCGTGCAAAAACCTGGGGAAGAGGCGTTCGACCGCCGCATCTCCGGACTCCGCCCGGACGGCGTGCTCGCGCGCCATTGGGGCGCGCTCATGCACTTTGCCCGCGCTCGCACGGAGATCGGTCCGGCCGGCGCCGCGCTCGCCGTTCACGGAGACTTCTCCCTGAACGTGACCAACTCTCTCACGGCCCATCATTTGTTGGGCTTGGGTCTGGACACCGTCACGGCGTCACACGACTTGAATCGCCCCGAGCTCCTCGAGCTGCTCTGCGCCGTGCCGCGGGGGCGCGTTGCCGTCACGCTCCATCACCACATTCCGACGTTCCACAACTCGCACTGCGTCTACGCTCACCTCCTCAGCAAAGGTGCGGACTACCGAAGCTGCGGACGCCCGTGTGAGCACCATCGCATCGCTCTGCGCGACTACGCTGGGCACGAGCATCCCGTCGTCGTCGACGTCAGCTGCCGGAACACCGTCTTCAATGCACTGGCACAGAGCGCGGCGCCGCTCGTCCCGAAGCTCCTCGAGCTGGGTGTCCGGCGCTTCCGCGTGGAGCTCGTGTGGGAGCGAGGCCCGGAGGTGGCGCGCACGCTCACCGCCTACCGGCAGCTTCTCGCCGGGCAAATCAGCCCCGCTGCGGCGCTGGAGGCGGCTGCCGTCCACGAGCGGTACGGGGTAACGACACCCCTCCGCATCCGCAAACGCTGAGCCCGGACCGCAGAAGCGAAGCTCCTGCCCGCGCTCGACCTTTCGCTGGCCCCCCCCGAGGCTCAAGGCGTCTCGACGACGCTCGCCAGGTCGACGCGCTCGAGGCACGCGTCGTCCGCCACGCCAAGCGCGTGGCTCCCCGACTCGAGCGTGACCTGCTCGGCGGACGTCAGGCCTTCCACGCGAAATCCGCGGGTCAGCTTCGCGTCGTAGATCCACATCGTGGACTCTCGGCTTTGCTCCACGCACTCCTCCGACGCCTCGTTCCAGTCGAAGCTCGCCAACGTTCTCGTGACGACCGAGAAGTCTCCGAAACTTCGTCCTTCGTGGCTCACGAGCGACGACGGCTGACCCATCGAGCAGAGAGAGCCGCCTTCCAGCGTAGCGAACAGCACCGCGTGCTCTCGCGAGAGCGGCCAAACGTAAAAAGCCTCATCCACGTAGCTTCCGTGATGGAAGGTGGTGACCCGCCACGGCCCCTCTGTGCCCTCGCACGTGTTCACGGCTCGCGGCGGCTCCCCCACGCTCCCGCTCGTTTCCCAACAGGCCGCCCGGCGCGCTTCGGCCGCATTCCGCGGCTCTCGCCCGAGGCCCCACTCGGCGCCCTGTGTGCCCACGATGCGCTGGTACACGCCCAGCCAGTCGAGACGCACGATGTCGTCGTCGACGACGACCCGTACCCTGCACTCTGGGGACGCGGCAGGACCCGCGCCCTTCGTTGGAGGGAGGCCCGCTGCGGGGGATGGATCGGCCGCCCCCGGTGCTGAAGCCGAAGTCGCCTTCGCCACTCGCGTCGCGGAAGATGACGCGCCGTCCGCCGCCGCCTCCTTGGCAGGTGCTTTTCGCGAAGCGCCGGGCTCCTCAGCGGACAAAGACCTCGCCTGCGGCGCGCAGCCGCCGAAGCTCGAGAGAACCAAGAGCGCGAGCGCGCTCCACGTCAGCACACACCTCATGCCGGCGCGTGTTTACACGAACCCTCGCCTAGCGTCTCGCCAGGTGCGACTTCTAGCCGGGTACACGGGGCCCCGAAGACCCAACGCGCGCTCGGGGCGTGCGTCTGCAACGACGCGCGCGCGAGCGAGCGCACGACGACTTCACTGAGGCGCTCCCGCCGAAATCCACCGCTCCACCGCGTCGATGTACTCTGGCGGCAGGCAGTTGGTCGAAAACTCGTCTTCGATGCATCCGTAAGGCATGCGGGAGATGTCCGCGCAATCTCCCTTCAAGACGTGCACGAGCGCGCTCTTGTTCGGCTGTCCCGGCTCGACCACACGCAGGTTGCAGCAACCCTCGGAGACGTGCGTCGTCAGCCTGGCGTAGAGCTGATCGTTGACCTGCATCGTCATGGGCGTGTGAAGATCTCCGCCGTGGCAATCCGACGAGACGCAGCCGAGGTTGCTGCCGATGATCTCTTTGATCGTGTCGAAAGTGGCCGGAATGCCTCCCGTATCGGAGCCGCCAGTTCCCGCATCGGTCCCGCCAACACCCGCGCCACCAACACCCACGCTGCTGCCCAGGATCTGCGCGCAGAAGGGGTGCTGCCCAGGTTGTCCTCCCGACGCGCCGCCCGTGCTCACGCCGCCCGTGCTCACGCCGCCCGTGCTCGCGCCGCCCGTGCTCGCGCCGCCGGTCGCAAAACCGCCCGAGCCACCCGTGTTCTGTTCGCCACCATCTTCGTCCCCCGACGTACTGCCGCACGCAGGAAGAACGAAAAGAGCGAGCGCAGCAAAGGAGAAAAATCTAAGTTTCATGGCTTTCCAAAGGCAATGGCCCCTCCTTCGGAGGGGCCCTTCAACTCGGTCTCGAGAGAGCTACGTCAGCCGTTCGCTTTGAGATCGTCGAAGCCACCCGGATCGCTGATGAGCGAGGGCTTCGTGCCACCACCGACGAAGTCCTCCGAGCGGTCGTACATTCCGAAGTGCGTGACCTCTCCTTCTCCGCCCTTCAGAGCATAACCGTCGGGACCCGCCTTCACGCCCAGCGCGTTCATCAAGCTCACGTAGTACTTGTTGATCGGAGCCGTAGCCACGTCCGCTGGCGTACGTGTCGCGCCATCGGTGCCGACGACGGTGTTGGTGGTGCCCTCTGCGCACACGCTCTCGCTCCGACCGCGCGTCAGGTCGGGAGAGCCGTCCTCCACGTTCACGGCCTGACCCGTCTTGAAGAACCCTCCACAGCTGCCAGCCTGAATGATCGGCATGTTGTTCAGGTTGTGGGCGTTGCCGTCCGACATTTCCTGGAACCAGATGGTGGCGGTGTTGTCGAGCACCGTGCCATCGCCTTCGTCGATGCTGTTCAGCGTACCGACCAGATGGGCGAACTTCTGCGCGTAGTACTTGTCGATCGTGTGGAGCACGTCGAGGATGCCCGCGAGACACGTGCCCTGCATGCCCGGATCGCCGATGCGGTGCGACAGACCGTGGCTCTCCCGCTCCAGCCCCAAGCCGCGGAAGATGTAGTTGCCCGGGTACTTCAAGAAAATGACCCGGTTTGCGTCGCAAACGGCCGAGAGGACCGCGACGTTCGAGTAGATGTCCGCCGCGTCGAGGGTGTCCGTGACCATCCCTGCAATGTCCGAATTGAACCCACCTTGCGCCGCCTGCAGGTTTTGGGAGGTGAGCCCCAGCGAGAGCGCGACCTCCTCGTTGCACTGCGCCGAGGCAACGATTCTGCCCGTTTGATCCAAGAGCTCCTTCCAAGCGGCCAGCTTGTCCTTGTCCGCCTTGCTCATGTCGAAGCGCTCGAGCGTTTCCAAATCTCCCTTCACCAGGTCGAGCACGCTCTTGCCGCGCACGGACTGGTACGTGTCCGGAGACATCGGCTCGTCGTCCTTGAACAAGTTGGTCAGATCGCTGAAGGCCTGTGCGGGCGAACCGATACCCGGAAAGCGCTCCTCTGCGGCCGAGTACGAAATGGCCGACATGGCGCTGTCGTTTCCGTTGCCCACGCGCATGACGAGCGGCGTGCCTTTCGCGCTGATCTGCTCGGCAATGACGTGGTCCAGGGAGCGCCCAATGGGCATGGCTCTGCTCTTCGTGGCTTCGTCGAAGCTGAACGGGTTGTCGCTGTTTGGAGTGATTGGTTGGCAGGTGAAGTAGGATCCACACACCTGCGTGTGCGGGTCGTTTCCTTGTCCGCGCACGGTTCGGTCGTTCCACTCGTTCATCGCCCGGATGCCGCGAGGCATCAGGAGCTTGTCGGCGTACGGCGCCAGCACCTCCAGCGTCGTGCCAGCGTAGTCCTCTGCGGTAAGAGGGCCGTGCGACTTCGCGGGGAAGTAGCGCGTCGTCAGGCAGCCGTAGTGCGTAAACATCACGATCAGCCGCTTGGGGGGGCCGGCGGGTGTGGTGGACTGCGCCTTCGCCATACGCTCCGCGACAGAGCTGAGGAACGGCGCAGCCACGACGGCTCCGCCGAGGCCACGGAGAAAGATTCTTCGGTTGACGTTCATGGTCATGTTCGGCTCTCTCTCAGTTTTCGCGGGTGCGCAGACGGAAGGAGTCTGCTTGGGTCAGGTCGGCGAGGAGTGCGAGAACGGTGTACCCATCCTCGCTCAGCTTGGTGTCCAGCTCGTTGACGGTGCAGGCGTCGTTCTGATTCGGCGCGCGGCCGTTCACGAACGAAACCCACTTCTCGGCGTAGATGCGTCGTGCCAGAGGCCCGCGACCGATTTCCTGCATGAGCTCCACGGCAGAGCGGATCTCCTTGACGTTGTCTTGGCTGAACGTGACCGTTGCGACCGGGTCGATCGGGTCGCCCCGGCGGTCCGTCGTTTGCCAGCTACCGACGGCGTCGTAGTTCTCGAGCACGAAGCCCGGCGGGTTGATGACCTTGACGTGGCAGTTTCTGCAACCGTCTTGGCCGGTGAGCGCGTCCACGTACGCGCGTTCGGTCCTGTATTCACCGGGCGGAGCAGGCACCTGAAGCGCGGCTGGCGATGGCGGACCGGGATCGACGCCGACGAGGTTCACGGTGATGAAGGCGCCACGGAGGATGGGGCTAGTCGCGGCGAAGCTCGCAAACGAGCTCAGGAAGCCGAGCCGCGTCAAAAAGCCCGGACGCGTATTTGGATCGAGGTCGACGCGGGTCAGCTCGGGCCCGTAGCTTGCCGCGTCGAGCCCATACAGAGCCGCCGTTTGGTTGTTGACGAAGCCAACGTTGCTGAGGAAGAGGTCCGAGAACTTGCCGCCACCGAACGTGACTTCCTCGAAGAAGGCGTCCAGCTCGGCCTGCATGGCCGGCACGGCGTCCACGGTGTACGCGGGGTACAAGCTGGTGTCGTGCTGAGCCTTCCACCAGTGCGAGTTGGACGCGTCCATGCCCAGGTAGAACCTGTGGAACTCGGACACGAGCGGGCCCGTCTTGGCACGCTCGGTGATCATCCGCTCTGCCTGAGCGAAAATCTGCTCGCGGGTCGTGAGCTGGTCCGCGTCGGAGGCCGCGTCCAGCTCTTCGTCGGGCACGCTGCCCCACAGTGAGAAGGAGAGCCGCGCCGCCACCTCGTGGCTGCTCAGCTTGAACGCGCCGGCGGGCGCACCATCTTCCGCAGAGGGCGTGGTTTCCGCCAACTCCGGCAGCATCAAGAACGAAGGCGAAACCAGGAAGGCCACGAGGGTCGTCTGAGCGACTTCCTCCGGAGTACCTGGCGGCGTGGTTCGACCGAGGGCCTCGAAGCGAGCGACGTCCTCGGCGGTCAAAGGACGACGAAATGCCTTGCGACCGAACGTGCGGATCGTGTCGGTCAAGCATCCCGCGACCGCCGGATCGCAGTCGATGAAGCGGCTCTTGCCGGGCCCCGCGAAGACCTCGGCCGCGATCTTCTCCGCAGCGTCGAGGTACGCGTTCCACGCGTAGGTGTTCATGGGGCCCTCGAAGTCTGCGTTCAAGAGCGACGACGGACGCTGGTTGTTGGCGGAGGGGAGCGTTTCCACGCCAAGCAGGTCGTAGACAACCGCGTCGTACTCGCGATTCAAGAGCCGCGGGATCTGACTGGTCGTCGGAACACCAGGAACGCAGACCTTGGTATCCCCGCCGCCGCCGGGGCCAGTCGAGCCGCCACCGGTTCCGTTTTGGCCGGGGCCGTTTTGGCCGGGGCCGTTGTTCCCTGAACCCGAATCGTCATCAGCCGACGAACAGCCCGCGAGGACCGCGATTGAGGTGAGAAGTGTCGTCGTACCGATGTACGAGAGCTGCCGTAGCGTCCGCATAACCCAGCAGGGCGCGATCCAGGGAATTCGGGGCCACGAAACGACATCAATCGGAAAGGTTTTGGCATTCGAACGCACTTCGACTGGATAGATTCGACCAAAGAGGAAAGCGCGGCTCCGTCTCCACCTTCTCTGCACTATTGCGGGCTCACACGATCGAGAACGCTCGCTTCGTGGTGCACGCGAGTGCGCTGCCGAGCGCTCGTGCTCGAACGGGTGCCGCCCGCTTCGGGGGGCGCCTCAGCGGGGCCGCGGGGCCCGCGAGGCTGGCGGCATGGACCTAACAAACCGTTAGAATTTCGAAGACTTTCGACGAATCGACTTGGGGAGCAAAAAAATGTCGTCGAGAGTGTCGATCCGCGGCGGCCCCGTTCGTCGCTGTCTTGGAAGCAAGGCACGAGGCCGAGCAAAACGAAGGAGACCGACGAGATGCGATTCATGGTGATGCACAAGATGACCGAGGAAATGGAGAAGGGATCGAAGGCGGAGCCCGAGGTCATCGAGGGCGTCGGACGGCTGATCGAAGAAGGCTTGAGGGAGAAAGTTTTCGTCTCTGGCGAAGGGCTCAAGCCGTCCTCGGAGCGCGTCCACGTGTCCTACGCCAACGGCAAGCGCACGGTCACCGAAGGTCCCTTCACCAATGCGAAGGAGCTCGTCGCCGGCTTCGCGCTCATGCGTGTCCGCTCGAGGGACGAGGCGCTCTCCTGGTGTGACAAGTTTGCGGCGGTCCTGGGCAACGTGGAGCTCTTTTTGGGGCCGGTGGTGGAGCCGTGGGATCTCGGGATGATCCCGGAGCCGAAGAACGCTCCTCTCCGCTTCCTGTCGATGCACAAGCTGGATGAAAGCTTCGAACAAGACGGACCGCCGCCTCCGGAGCTAATGGAAAAGATGGGCATGCTCATCCAGGAAATGACGAACGCAGGCGTGCTCCAAGCGACCGGCGGCCTGGCAGGCACCAAGCACGGCGCGCGCATTCGCTACGAAGGCGGCAAGCACACGGTGATCGACGGCCCGTTCGCAGAGTCGAAGGAGCTCGTGGCGGGCTACGCCATCATCGACGTGCCGTCGAAGGCGGACGCCATCGCCTGGGCCCTCCGTTTCGGCGAGGTCGTCAAAGTGAACGAAATCGAGGTTCGTCTCCTACCCGAGTGAACGCCATTGGACACGACCGGAGCGTTCCAGAGCTCGGCCTTGGAACGCTCCGTCTCTGCGCGTACACGTCGCGTTCTCCCGAGGACAGCTTCGGAGCACCGTGGTACTGGCTTGGCAATGGCCGGGACACTCTCGCACCTCAGGAGCTTCCTTCCGTTCGCGTCCCTGCTCGTGATCGCATGCGGAGAGTCCAGCAACGTTAGCGATCGCGGAGCAAACGCGATCGGCGGAGCCGGTGGTCACACGACGAGCGGCGGCAGCTCCGCTGGCGGCGCAGCCTCGGATGGGGGCGCTCCGCACGCGACGGGAGGACTCGGTCTGGGCGGCACGGCTGGCGACGGTCAGCCCAGTACGGGAGCGAGCGGTGGCTCGAGCTCGGGAGGGAGCGGCAGCGGCGGCGACACCACGCGCCCGGAAGCGAACTGGCCGCAAATCAATGGTGTGCAGTGGGCAGACACCGACGGCAATCCGATTCAAGCCCACGGCGGTGGCGTGCTCAAAGTAGGAGAGGATTATTATTGGTTCGGCGAGAACCGAAACCCGAACGGCACGTTCTACGCCGTCACCGCCTATCGCTCCCGAGATCTGAAGCAGTGGGAGCTAGCGAACCACGTCTTGCGCATGACGTCGGCGCCGGGCCTGGATCCCGCGAACATCGAGCGCCCGAAGGTGGTCTACAACGCGTCCACGAAAAAGTACGTCATGTGGATGCACTGGGAAAACGGCTCGCACTACGGCGAAGCGCGCGCGGCGGTCGCCTCTTCGGACACCGTAGACGGCGACTACACGTACCACGGCAGCTTTCGCCCGTACGCAGATCGTGGCGTCGTGGACCACGACCGACCGGGGTACATGTCCCGCGACTGCACGCTCTTCGTCGACGATGACGGCGTTGCCTACTTTCTCTCGGCGACCAACGAAAACTACGATCTCAACCTCTACCGTCTCACGCCCGACTATCTGGAGGTCGACGAGCTCGTCGCGACGCTCTTTCCGGGCGGACATCGGGAGGCGCCAGCGCTGTTCAAGCGCAACGGGGTGTACTTTCTGCTGACGTCGGGCTCGACCGGCTGGAACCCGAACCAGGCCAAATATGCGACGAGCACTCGCCTCACCTCGGGGTGGTCCTCCATGCGGAACGTGGCCGACGGCACGACCTTCCATTCGCAGTCCACGTACGTTGTCGAGGTCAATCACGGTGGTACGTCCTCGTTCCTCTACCTCGGCGACCGCTGGGCAGGCGCGTATGGCGGGCGAGTCAACGACTCGACCTACGTGTGGCAGCCCGTCTCGTTTCCAGCAGACGATCAGATGAGCATGAGCTGGAACAATACCCTCACCCTCGATGCGAGAGCGGGGTTGGTGCAGGCGTCCGTCGAGCGATTCGTCTTCGTCAACGACAAGAGCGGTCTAGCTCTGGACGTGGAGGGGCAGAGTGCGGCCAATGGCGGTGACATCGTGCAAACGACGCCGAACGGCAGCGCCAGCCAAACGTGGTCTTTGAACTACAACGGCTCCGGCCACTTCCGCCTCACCAACGTGGGCAGCGGCAAGGTGCTGGACGTACCGGACGAGTCCACGGCGGAGGGTGTCGAGCTTGCCCAGTGGGACGACAACGGCGGGGACCACCAGGCTTTTTTGCTGATCGATTTGGGCCGCGGAAACTACCATCTGCGGAACAAGAAGAGCCAAAAGCTCGTCGGCGTCGTGCAAGGCTCCACGATCGAAGGCGCAGCCATCGAACAGCGCACGGCGACCGGCGGCCCGGAGCAAGTCTGGTCGATTCAGATGGCCAAGTAGTCCGACCGGCGCCGCCACACCGCCTCCACCACGAGGGCTCGGGGCTCGAACGGGCTCAGCGAAGAACGCCCCTGAAACGGATGGCTCAGTTCGCCGGGCCGTCGGGAAGGACACAACTGGCGGCACGCGCCAAGAGGAGCGCACGTTCGCGGGCGTTTGCGGTCATGTGCGCGGCGCGTTCGAGCTCCACCTTCGCTTCGCGGCGCCGTCCGAGCTTGAGGAGCAAGTCTCCTCGGACGCTCGGCAAGAGGTGGTAGCCCCGCAACGCCGGCTCCGCCGCGAGCTCATCCACGAGGGACAGGCCTTCGGCGGGACCATACGCCATCGACACCGCGACCGCGCGGTTCAGCTCGACGACTGGAGAGCCGGTGAGCGCCACGAGCGCGTCGTAGAGCGCCACGATACGTGGCCAATCGGTCTCGTCCGCCGTGCGAGCGCGGGCGTGACAGGCAGCGATGGCCGCCTGAATGGTGTAGGGCCCCAGCGGGCTCTTGAGGGTCTCTGCGCGCCGAAGCGCCGCGAGACCGCGGGTAATGAGCAAGCGATCCCACTTTCCTCGATCTTGGTCGAGCAAGAGGACCGGCTCGCCGCGCGGTCCAACGCGAGCCTTGGCGCGCGACGCTTGAAGCTCCAAGAGCGCGAGCAGCCCGAAAGCTTCGGCTTCTCGTGGCACCAGCTCCGCCAAGACGCGCGCGAGGCGCATCGCCTCGTCACACAGCTCGGGGCGAAGCCAGTCCTCGCCGGCCGTCGCCGAATAGCCTTCGTTGAAGACCAAATAGACGACCTCGAGCGCGGGCGGGACGCGAGCGTGAAGCTCGGCGCCCGTCGGAACCTCGAACGGCACCTTGGCCTCCGAAAGCGTCCGCTTCGCTCGAACGATCCGCTGCGCCATCGTCGCTTCGGTCGTGAGAAAGGCGCGCGCGATTTCCGCCGTCGACAGGCCCGCGACCAAACGCAGCGTGAGCGCCACGCGTGCGTCCCTGGTGAGCACCGGGTGACAAGCGATGAGCACGAGGCGAAGAACGTCGTCCTTCACGCCCCCTTCTTCGTCGAGAGCCGTCAGGGCGGGCCCCGCCGCCCCCTCCAGGTCGACGTGCTTTCTTTCCATCATCGAGCGGCGACGTCCTTCGTCCACCGCGCGGTGTTTGGCGGTGGTCATGAGCCACGCGCCTGGATTGTCCGGGATACCCGTTTCCGGCCAGCGCTCGAGCGCCGCCAAAAGCGCCTCCTGCGCCAGATCCTCGGCGCGATCCACGTCGCGAACGAAACGCACGAGGCCGCCGATCAATCGGGCGGCCTCGATGCGCCACACGGCTTCGATCGCCTTTCGCGTCAACGCCGGCTCATTCATGGCTCGCGCTCACGCCTTTTGTTGACGTTCGAGCTCCGCGCGCAAGCGCTCCTCTTGCTCACGAACCTCGGGCGTATACGCCTCACCGAAATCTTCCGCCTCGAACACGGGGCGGATTTCGAGCACTCCCTCCTCGCCCGGCATCGGATTCGGACAGCGACGCGCCCACTCCACCGCTTCCTCCATGGACCGAACCTGCCAGATCCAAAACCCGGCAATGAGCTCCTTGGTTTCGGCGAACGGGCCGTCGATGACCTCACGCTTGCCCCCGACGAACCTGACGCGCTTGCCCTTCGAGCTCGGGTGGAGCCCGTCGCCGGCCAGCATGATGCCTGCGCGAACGAGCTCCTCGTTGTAGTTGCCCATTTCGACCATGAGCTGCTCGCTGGGCATGGCCCCTTGTTCGCTTTGCGGTGTGGCCTTCACAATCACCATGACTCTCATCGTTCTCTTCCTTTCGAAAAGGCGCACCGCGGTGCGCCGCTTTGCTCGTTCATGAAAGCGACGAGCGACGCTCGGCGAGATCGACACCCCGCGACGAACTTTTTGCCCCCCGTACCGATGTTTATTTCTGTAGAAATCACCGACACTTACAGAACCCGCTAATTCTTCACCTCCAGAAAAAACGGCGCCGCGTCACCGCGGCGCCGTTTCGTTCTCCTTTTTCTGGTGGGCACGGGGCGCTGGACAGCACAGCGGCCAGCGGACCTCGCCACCGCGCGCTCAGGGCGTCAACGTGGCGATTGACCCATCCGCGGCATGAGTGAGCACCTGCACCTTGACGTTCCGCAGGTGCGTTTGCCCGGACGCCTGCGTGTCGTGGTAGAAGAGGTACCAAGTTCCTCGGTACTCCACGATCGAGTGGTGCGTGGTCCACCCGCTGGGCGGCTGCAGAATGCGCCCGCGGTACGTGAACGGACCGAGCGGGCTCGTACCGGTGGCGTAGGCGATGTAATGCGTCGTGCCGGTGGAGTACGACAGGTAGTACGTCCCCTGATACTTGTGGATCCAAGCGCCCTCGAAGAAGCGGCGGTTTTCGTCACTCGCCGTGATCGCGCTGCCGTTCTGGTCGCGGATGGAGATTTCTTGCAGCGAGCCTTCGAGCGCCGTCAAATCGGCGTTCAGCTTTGCAACGCGTGGCCCGAGCGCAGGTGAGCTACCGGTCGGCTCCGTGCCGCCCGAGTTGAAGGTGCCCGTTCTCCACTTTTCCAGCTGCCCGCCCCACAGCCCTCCGACATAGAGGTACATTTGGTCGTCGTCGTCGACGAACACGGTGGGGTCGATGCTGTAGGCGCCGGGGATCGGCTGGCTGCGCGCGGTGAACGGCCCGGTCGGCGAAGTGCTCGTTGCGACGCCGATACGGAAAATGTCGTTCGAGTCCCGCGCGGGGAAGACCAAGTAGTACGTCGAGCCGCGTTTCACGGCGTCCGGAGCCCACAGCTGCTTCTTCGCCCACGGCACGTCGTCCAAATGGAGCACTTCGCCCTCGTCGACCCAGCTGCATGTCGCCGTGTCGAGGGACAGAACGTGGTAGTCCTCCATCGCGAACTGAGCGCCGTCGTTGCTCTCGGGAATGTTGGTCGGGATGTCGTGCGACGGATACACGTAGAGCTTTCCATCGAACACGTGACCCGATGGATCGGCGGTATAAATTCCGCTCACCAAGGTTTGCTTTTGCGCAATCTTCCCAGTGCAGTCCGGGCCAGGATCCGTTCCGCCGCTGCCGCCCGTGTCGCCCGCTCCCCCGGAGCCGTTTTCGCCACCCGAACCGTCCGAGCCGCCCGTACCACCGGTGCCCAAGTCCCCGCCTGAGCCGCCGCCGACTCCGCCGGTCCCTCCGTCTCCACCGCCCACGCCCACCGTGCCGCCGGTGCCGGTACCGCCCGTCGACGCTACGCCGCCCGTGGGCGCGGAACCGCCCGATGCGTCGCCACCGCTGCCTCCGACGACTCCAGTGAACGCGCCGGTGCCAGCCGCGCTACCGGACTCGTCACCCGAACCTCCGCAAGCTGCGGCTCCCATGGAAACGAGGGCCAGGCATGCTCCCGCACGACTCCACCTCGAACGAACACCGAATGTCATGGCCGCTAAGAAGCCAGACAAAGACCGCGAACTCAAGGCGGATCGCCACGGGAGCTCCGTGGAACGCGGGCCTGCCCCTCGAATTGTACCGCGAACGCAAGTTTGCGGGCTGCCCAGTGCGGCCCCGGAGGAGCCGAGTAAACTCGCGTCATGACGGGGAGGCCACTGCAGAGACCCATAGTTACGGTGAGGTACTGCACGCAGTGTCGCTGGCTTTTGCGTGCGACCTGGTTGTCCCAAGAGCTCCTCACCACGTTCCCCACGCAGATTGACGTGCTTCTTTCGCCCGGCACCGGCGGAATCTTCGAGGTGGAGCTCGACGGACAGGTGATTTTCTCACGCGCCACGGCCGGTCGCTTCCCCGAGCCCAAAGAGCTCAAGCAGGACATTCGTGATCGCGTGCTGCCCCACTTGTCGCTAGGACACTCCGACCGCAAGTGACGGCGTACGCGCGCGCCACCGTGTTACTCGGGCGATCGCTCGACGAGGCGCTCCGGACAAGGCGCGCCAGAGCGTTCGTTCGCGAGCGCCATCACGGCCGCTCGATCGACACGCCGAATGCTGCGAGCCCCACCGCGCCCGCGTTGTAGTCGATGGCGACCTCGTTCATTCGGAAGTCGGACACGACGTCCTCGTAGGCCTCGTT